>NZ_DATFYW010000016.1:0-16195 GCF_035314905.1 Mycobacterium sp. | reverse complement strand
ATTACGGCGAGAATTCAGTCGAACAGCGTCGCGACGGTCCTGCTCCCTTCCAATTCGAGCAGGAGGCGTTTGCGGTCGAGCCCGCCGCCGTAGCCGGTGAGACTCCCGCCGGCGCCGATCACCCGGTGACACGGCACGATGATGCCGATCGGATTGCGTCCGTTGGCCAGCCCGACGGCGCGGAAGGCGCTCGGGGCGCCGACCTGCGCGGCGATGTCGCGGTAGGACCTCGTCTCCCCGTACGGAATCGTCTGCAGGGCGGACCACACCCGGCGCTGGAACTCCGTGCCGCCCAGCTCGAGGTCGAGGTCGAAGCTTGTCCGCTCGCCGGCGAAGTATGCCGCGAGTTGCTCGACGGCCTCGGGGAATGCGTCCTCGTCGGGCTCCCAGCCCGCCCGGTCCGGCTCATGGGTCTGATCGACCATTCGCAGGTTCGTCAACGTGTCCCCGTGGCCGGCCAGCGTCAGTGGTCCGACCGGGCTGTCGACAGTCCGGAAGTGGGGATTGGTCATCGCTTCTCCTTTGGGGGCCAATGATTTACCGGATGATCCAGTGAGGTCCACAGGTACTGGGTGGCGTATGAGCGCCACGGTCGCCACCGTGAGCTGTCCTCGGTCAGGGCGCGCAGGCCCAGCTGGTTGGCCGCCCGGCGCACGCCGCCGTCTGTGGCGGGGAAGGCATCCGGATCGCCGAGCGCCCGCATCGCGACGACTTCAGCGGTCCACGAACCGATCCCGGGCAGCGCGAGCAGTTGCCTTCGCGCCCGCTCCCGGTCACACCCGGTGTCGAGAACCACGTCACCGTTGATCAGCGCCTCGATCAGGGCAACCACGGTTTGCCGCCGCGACCGGGGAAACCCCAGGCGGGTGGGATCGATGTCGGCAAGCTCCGCCACCGAGGGAAACGCCCACGTCAGATCCCCGGCCGGGTCGGTGACCGGCCGTCCGTACGCCTCGACGATCCTCGCGGTGTGGGTGCGGGCCGCCTTCATGGACACCTGCTGCCCGATCACCGCCCGCAACGCGAGTTCGGCTTCGTCGACGGCGCGCGGTATCCGCTGGCCCGGTGCTTTGCGCACCAGGGCGGCAAGATTGGCGTCGGCGCGAAGCGCCTCGTCGACCGCCTCCGGATCGGCGTCCAGGTCCAGTAGTCGCCGGCAGCGCGCGATTGCGGTGGACAGGTCACGGAAGTCGTCGAGCAGCAGTTCGCAGCGCACATGATCGGGTGCGGGGGTCAGGCCGACGATGCCCGTGCCGTGGGGAAGACGCAGCGTGCGTCGGTAGGCACCGTCGCGCACCTCCTCGCAACCGGGCACGGCGCCGGCCGCCAGGTGCCCGAAGACGCCGTCGTAGGCGAACGGTGAACGGGTGGGCAGCCGCAGTGATACGGCTCCGGTTCCGGCCGGCGCGCGCCGGTCCCGGTGCCTGGCCGCCCGCCTGCGCAGCCCCGTCGGCGTGCTGTCGCACACCGCTCGCACGGTGTCGTTGAACTGCCGGATGCTCGAGAAACCCGCGGCGAACGCCACGTCGCTGAACGGCAGGTCGGTGGTTTCGATCAGTACCCGCGCGGTCTGCGTGCGCTGTGCCCGCGCCAGCGCGAGCGGGTTCGCGCCGACTTCGGCCTGCAGCAGCCGCTCCAGTTGGCGCGGGGTGTAGCCGAGCCGGGCCGCCAATCCGCCGACGCCCTGGCGGTCAACCGTGCCGTCGGCGATCAGCCGCATCGCCCGCGCCACCACGTCGCCCCGCACGTTCCACTCCGGCGAACCCGGCGAGGCGTCCGGCCGGCAGCGCTTGCACGGCCGGAATCCGGCCCGCTGGGCCGCGGCGGCGGTCGGGTAGAAGCGTACGTTGCGCGCATACGGTGGCCGGGCCGGGCAGCTCGGCCGGCAGTAGATCTTCGTGGTCGTCACGGCGGTGACGAACCAACCGTCGAACCGGGCGTCCTTGGAGTGCATCGCCCGGAAGCAGCGGTCGAAGTCTTCGTGCATAACCCGAGGATTACACGCACCCACCGACATCACTGGCGGAAATCCGACATCACGGTCGGCTCGTGCCCGGGGTGTCCGGTCGGCCTAGCAGTCGGTCGGCTTCGCGAGTCGGGTCGGGTTGTCGCGCCCGCGCAACACCACCGCGTCGTCCAATTCCCAATGAGCGCGTTCGCTTTCGCTTGCGGCCTCAGCGGCGGGCGAGGACGCCAGCAGCCGTTCGGGTGTCGACTTGGCCAGTTCGCTGAGCCGGGCCGCCTCGTGCACGGGATCCCCGATCACGGTGTACTCGAAGCGCTCAGCCGCGCCGACGTTGCCCGCCACCACGCTGCCCGCCGCGACGCCCAGGCCCGCGGGGCACTCCGGTACCTCGTCGCGCAGTCGCCGGGCGATCGTCCGCGCGGCGGCCAACGCCTCGTCCTCCGGCCGGTCCAGGCGGACCGGCGCACCGAACACCGCAAGGGTGGCGTCGCCCTCGAACTTGTTGACCAGGCCGCTGTGGCGGTCGACCTCCTCGACGATCACCCCGAAGAACCGGTTGAGTAGTTCGACGACCTCCATCGGCGGCCGGCTGGCCACCAGCTGGGTGGAGCCGGTGACGTCGACGAACAGCACCGCGACGTGGCGCTCTTCGCCGCCGAGCTCGATGTGCGCAGCGAGAGTGCGAATACGGCGGCGAGCACGATGCCCAGCATCGGGACACCCGAGCCGAGCATCCACACCGTCATGATCCGGCCCATGATGCCCGCGGCGAACCGGCGCGGCGGCGCGGTTCACCAGCCCGTAGAGCGTCGTGAGCAGCACGGTGCCCACACCCCACAAGATGAGCTGGACCACCGTCAGGCGCCACGGGGCGACGAAAGTGTTGCGCTGGTCCTCGGCGGTCGGGGGTCGCTCTTCGATCGCCCACCGGAGCGCGTTCACCCCCCGCCGGGTCACCCAGATGACCCCGACGATCAGCGCGGCCACGATGTAGGCCGGAACGACGCCGAACGTGAGCCACGCGGGCGCGTCGCTGACCACACTCGGCACCGGAAATGCGACGGTGACCAGCAAGATCGCGACGCCGACGCCGAGCAGGTTCGCAATGACGATGAACGTCGTCAGGATCACCTGGATCCGGACGCGGCGGCGGGCCGGGCTCTCCGACGCCCGCCCGAGCAACAGCGATCCGAAATCGGACGGTTCCGCCAGGCGGCCGCTTTGCCGGGTGACCCGCTCGAGCACGCCGCCCAGCCGCTGCGCGACCGACCCGCTGGCAACCATGGTGGCGTCAGCCTAACGACCGCTTCCGATCTCGCCCTACAGTGGAGCGGTGCGTCTCGTGATCGCCCAGTGCACGGTGGACTATCTGGGACGACTCACCGCGCATCTGCCGTCGGCACGCCGGCTGCTGCTGATCAAGGCCGATGGATCGGTCAGCGTGCACGCCGACGACCGCGCCTACAAACCGCTCAACTGGATGAGCCCGCCGTGCCGGCTCACCGAGCAGACCGACGGGCCGCTGCCGGTGTGGGTGGTTCAGAACAAGGCCGGGGAGCAACTGCGGATCACGCTCGAAAGCGTCGAGCACGACAGCAGTCACGAACTCGGCGTCGACCCGGGACTGGTGAAGGACGGTGTCGAGGCGCACCTGCAGGAACTGCTGGCCGAGCACGTCGAATTACTGGGCAGCGGTTACACATTGGTGCGGCGCGAGTACATGACACCGATCGGCCCCGTCGATCTTCTCTGCCGTGACGAGCGGGGCCGCTCCGTCGCGGTGGAGATCAAGCGCCGCGGCGAGATCGACGGTGTCGAACAGCTCACGCGCTATCTCGAGCTGCTCAACCGCGACAGCCTGCTCGCGCCGGTCAGCGGTGTCTTCGCCGCCCAGCAGATCAAACCGCAGGCCCGCACCCTTGCGATGGACCGCGGTATCCGTTGCATCACTTTGGATTACGACGACATGCGTGGGATGGAAACCGCCGACTACCGGCTGTTCTGACCAACTCTTAGACTTGTCGTGTGGCACGGCGGGCCAGATCGCCGCGACGGCATGCACTGCCGCCGCCTGCCTTGGTGCGCCGTATCGAGACGGGGCCGGACGGATACGACTATGAGGTGCGCCCGATCGCGGCGGCGCGCGCCACGAAGACCTATCGTTGCCCTGGGTGCGATCACGAAATCAGTTCAGGGACGGCTCATTTGGTCGTCTGGCCCGCGGACCTCGGCGAACGGGGCGCCGACGACCGCCGACACTGGCACACGCCGTGCTGGACGCACCGCGCTACGCGTGGCCCGACTCGGAAGTGGTCCTAGCGGCTCATTACCCCGACGCCGGCTCGACCAGCTCGATCAGAACGCCGTCGGCATCTTTCGGATGAATGAAGTTGATCCGGGAATCGGCGGTGCCGCGTCGCGGCGTGTCGTAGAGCAGCCGCACCCCCTGGGCCTGCAGCCGGTTCGTCAGCTCCTCGATGTTGCTCACGCGGTAGGCGAGCTGCTGAATGCCGGGGCCGCGCTTGTCGAGGAACTTCGCGATCACCGAGGAGTCGTCGATCGGCGCCATCAGCTGCAGCTGGGCGGCGCCCACCGGCGCGCCGCGCACCGCGAGCATGGCCTCGCGGATACCCTGGTCGTCGTTGACCTCCTCGTGCAACACGATCATGCCGAGGTGGTCGTGGTACCACGCGATCGCGACGTCCAGATCCGCGACCGCTATCCCGATGTGGTCGATTGCCGTCACCAACGCGCTGGCCAGGACGGGCCGGGCATCGACCTGCTCGGTGGTCATAACGCCAAGGTAACCTAACGACAAAGATTCCGCTTTCCCGGTCGGTCCGGGCAACCGCCGAACGCAGCCCCCGGAGGTACTCATGACGACGTCGGTCATCGTTGCTGGAGCCCGTACACCGATCGGCAGGCTGATGGGTTCGCTGAAAGGCTTCTCGGGCAGCGACCTCGGTGCGATCGCGATCGCGGGCGCCCTGGACAAGGCGAACGTGCCGGCATCGCTGGTCGACTACGTGATCATGGGCCAGGTGCTCACCGCCGGTGCGGGCCAGATGCCGGCGCGGCAGGCGGCGGTGGCCGCCGGCGTCGGTTGGGACGTGCCCGCGTTGACCATCAACAAGATGTGCCTGTCGGGCATCGACGCGATCGCGCTCGCCGATCAGCTGATCCGCGCCGGCGAGTTCGAGGTCGTCGTCGCCGGTGGCCAGGAGTCCATGACGAGGGCGCCGCATCTGCTGATGGACAGCCGGGCCGGGTACAAGTACGGCAACGTCACCGTCCTCGACCACATGGCCTACGACGGCCTGCACGACGTGTTCACCGACCAGCCGATGGGCGCTCTCACCGAACAGCGCAACGCCGTCGACCAATTGACCCGCGCCGAGCAGGACGAGTTCGCTGCCCGCTCTCATCAGAAGGCGGCCGCCGCCTGGAAGGACGGTGTCTTCGCCGACGAGGTCGTGGCGGTGAAGATTCCGCAGCGCAAGGGCGATCCCGTCGAGTTCACCGAGGACGAGGGAATCCGCGCCAACACCACCGCCGAATCGCTCGCCGGGCTTAAGCCGGCGTTCCGGCCGGACGGCACCATCACCGCGGGGTCGTCATCGCAGATCTCCGACGGCGCGGCCGCCGTCGTGGTGATGAGCAGGCAAAAGGCCGAACAGCTCGGGCTGAGTTGGCTGGTCGAGATCGGCGCCCACGGCGTGGTCGCCGGGCCGGACTCCACGTTGCAGTCCCAGCCGGCGAACGCGATCAGGAAGGCCGTCGCGCGCGAGGGCATCTCCGTCGGGCAACTCGACGTGGTGGAGATCAACGAGGCGTTCGCGGCGGTCGCGTTGGCGTCGACCCGTGAGCTGGGCATCGATCCCGACATCGTCAACGTCGACGGCGGGGCGATCGCCGTCGGGCATCCGATCGGCATGTCCGGTGCCCGGATCACGCTGCACGCGGCCCTCGGGCTGGCCCGCCGCGGGTCCGGCTACGGCGTTGCCGCGTTGTGCGGGGCCGGCGGCCAGGGCGACGCGCTGATCCTGCGGGCGCCGTGATGACCGCGCAGTCCGCGTACCGTTGCCGGCGTTGCTGGCGATCGGCCTGCCGCCCCGCGGTGTGATCTTCGTCATATGGGCCGATCAGGCGGCTGACCCGGCGCCGGCAATGACGTGACAGACTTGACGGCGTGACTCGTCCGCGTCCGTCCGTCCCGCCCGCCATGGCGGGCGCCGTCGATCTGTCAGCGCTCAAACAGCGTGCCTCCCAGCAGAACCAGGGCACCGGCGGCCCTCAGGCCGGCGTCGAGATCACCGAGGCGAATTTCGAAGCCGAGGTGTTGGCCCGGTCCGACGAAGTGCCGGTCGTCGTGCTGTTGTGGTCGCCACGCAGTGACGCGTCGGCGCAGCTGGCCGACGCCCTGGCCGTTCTGGCCGCCGCCGACACCGGCAAGTGGTCGCTGGCCAGCGTGAACGTCGACGCCGCGCCCAGAGTCGCGCAGATCTTCGGCGTGCAGGCTGTTCCGACCGTGGTGGCGGTCGCCGCGGGGCAGCCGATTTCGAGTTTCCAGGGTGTGCAGCCGCCCGAGCAGCTGCGTCGCTGGGTCGATTCGCTGCTGTCGGCGACGGCGGGCAAGCTCGCCGGCGCGCCGGGTTCGGACGAGCCCGAGCAGGTCGATCCCGGGCTGGCCAAGGCCCGCGAACTGCTGGACTCGGGAAACTTCGACGCCGCGCTGGGGGCCTACCAGGCCATCCTCGACGCCGACCCGGGCCACCCCGAAGCCAACGGGGCGGTGCGCCAGATCTCGTTCTTGAACCGCGCCACCAAGCAACGGCCCGACGCCGCCCGGGTCGCCGGCGCGGCGCCCGACGACATCGACGCCGCGTTTGCCGCCGCCGACGTCGACATCCTGCATCAGCAGATCGACGCCGCGTTCGACCGGTTGATCAAGCTCATCCAGCGCACCTCCGGCGACGACCGGACCAGGGTGCGCACGCGCCTTGTCGAGCTGTTCGATCTGTTCGACCCCGCCGAACCGGCCGTCGTCAACGGCCGGCGCAAGCTGGCCAACGCGCTGTACTGACCCCGCGCCTACTCGGGCTGCAGCCACAGCGCCGACAGCGGCGGCAGCACCATCACCGCCGATGCCGGCCGGCCGTGCCACGGCTCCTCGGTGGCCTCCACCGCGCCGTAGTTGCCCACACCGGCGCCGTTGTAATCCGTCGCGTCGGTGTTCAGCACCTCGCACCAGCGTCCCGCCTGCGGCAGGCCCAGCCGGTAACGGGCGTGTTCCGACCCGGAGAAGTTGAACACGCAGGCCAGCATCGACCCGTCGGTGCCGAACCGCAGGAAGCTCAGGACGTTGTTCGCGGAGTCGTTGGCGTCGATCCACGAATAGCCCTCGGGGCTGGTGTCCTGGCTCCACAGCGCCGGGTGGCTGCGGTAGATCTCGTTGATGTCGCGCACCATCCGTGCGACGCCGCCCGAGAATCCGTTCTCCGCGAGCTGGTGCCAGTCCACGCCGCGCTCTTCCGACCACTCGTCGCGCTGGCCGAATTCCTGGCCCATGAACAGCAGTTGTTTACCGGGATGGGCCCACTGATAGGCCAGCAGGCTGCGCACGCCCGCTGCCTTCATGTGGTCGTTGCCCGGCATCCGGCCCCACAACGTGCCCTTGCCGTGCACCACTTCGTCGTGGCTGATGGGCAGGACGTAGTTCTCGCTGAACGCGTACAGCATCGAGAACGTCATCTCGTGGTGGTGGTAGCTGCGGTGTACGGGGTCGCGCTGGATGTAGTCAAGCGTGTCGTTCATCCACCCCATGTTCCACTTCATCGAAAAGCCAAGTCCGCCAATGCTTGTCGGACGTGTGACACCAGGCCAGGACGTCGACTCCTCGGCGACCGTGACGATGCCCGGGGCCGCCTTGTGCACCGTGGCGTTCATCTCCTGCAGGAACTGCACCGCCTCCAGGTTCTCGCGTCCGCCGTGGATGTTCGGCGTCCAGCCGCCTTCCGGCCGCGAGTAGTCCAGGTAGAGCATCGACGCCACGGCGTCCACCCGCAGGCCGTCGACGTGGAACTCCTCCAGCCAGTACAGCGCGTTGGCGACCAGGAAGTTGCGGACCTCGGGTCGGCCGAAGTCGAACACGTAGGTGCCCCAGTCGAGTTGCTCGCCGCGCCGCGGGTCGGAATGCTCGTAGAGCGGCGTGCCGTCGAATCGCCCCAACGCCCATGCGTCCTTGGGGAAATGCGCGGGCACCCAGTCGACGATCACGCCTACGCCGGCCCGGTGCAGCGCGTCGACCAGCGCCCGGAAGTCGTCGGGCGTGCCCAGCCGAGACGTCGGGGCATAGTAGGACGTGACCTGGTAACCCCACGAGCCGCCGAACGGATGCTCCGCGACCGGCAGCAGCTCGACGTGCGTGAATCCCTGCGAGACCACGTATGCGGTGAGCTCATCGGCGAGCTGGCGATAGCCGAGCCCGGGCCGCCACGACGGCAGGTGTACCTCGTAGGTGCTCATCGGTTCGAACACCGGGTTTTTCCGCGCCCGCCGGGTCATCCAGTCGGCGTCATCCCACTCGAATGCGCTGGCCGCCACCCGCGACGCCGTCTGCGGCGGCACCTCGGTGGCGAACGCGAACGGGTCGGCCCGGTCGGTGACCACGCCGTCGGCGCCGTGCACGCGGAATTTGTAGAGTTCGCCGACATCGAAACCGGGCCAGAACAGTTCCCACACCCCCGTGGACCCGAGCGCCCGCAGCTGCGCCTCGCTGCCGTCCCAGTGATTGAAGTCACCGATCAGGCTGACGCCCTTGGCATTGGGCGCCCAGACGGCGAACGACACCCCGCGCACCTCACCGTCGGGCGTCGTGAACGAGCGCGGGTGCGCGCCCATGATCTCCCACAGCCGCTCGTGCCGGCCCTCGGCGAACAGGTGCAGGTCGACCTCGCCGAGGGTCGGCAGGAACCGGTACGCGTCGGCGACGACGTGGGCGTCGGGTCCGTCCCCGGCCCCGTGGTAGCTGATCTCGAGTCGGTAGTCCACGAGGTCCGTGAACGGCAGCGCGACCGCGAACAACCCGGACTCGATGTGGGCCATTTCGAATCGGTCCGGGCCGACGAGGGCGACCACCTCCACGGCGTGCGGACGGTATGCCCGGATCACGGTGACCCCGCCGTACTCGTGGGCTCCCAGCACCGAGTGCGGGTCGTGGTGCTCGCCGGCGAGCAGCCGGTCCAGGTCGGATCGATCGGGCGCCAGATAGCCGCCCGTGCGCTGCTGCGATTGCGTCATTCCCGTCACTCCCTGCGCAATAGATTCAATCGTTCTTCGTCAGGTATGCGGGGCAGGTTCACGATGTGCGCGACGGCCTTGGCCGGGTCGAGGCGCACATAGTTGGCCTGCCCCCACTGGTATTCCTCGCCGGTGATCTCGTCGCGGACCCAGAAGCGGTCATGCCAGTCCATACCCAGCGCGGGCATGTCCAACCACAGTGTCGCCTGTTCGGGAGCAAAGGCGTTGAGCGTCACCACGACGAGTACGGCGTCGCCGGTCGCGGGATCGAACTTGCTGTATGCCACCAGGGCGTCGTTGTCGACGTGGTGGAAGCGGATCGTCCGCAACTGCTGCAGGGCAGGATGCAGCCGCCGGATCTCGTTGAGTCGCGTGACGAACGGCTCCAGTGACGCGCCGCGCTCGCGTGCCCCTTCGAAGTCGCGCGGCCGCAACTCGTACTTCTCCGAGTCCAGGTACTCCTCACTGCCCTCGCGCACCGGACGGTGCTCGAACAGCTCATACCCCGAGTACATGCCCCACGCGGGACTCATCGTCGACGCCAGCACCGCGCGGATCGCGAACATGCCGGGGCCACCCCGCTGCAGGCTTTCATGCAGGATGTCGGGCGTGTTGACGAACAGGTTGGGCCGCGCGTAATCGGCGTGCTCGGCGATCTGCTCCCCGAACTCGGTCAGCTCCCACTTCGACGTGCGCCAGGTGAAGTACGTGTAGGACTGGGTGAAGCCCAGCTTGGCCAGGCCGTACAGCCGGGCCGGGCGCGTGAACGCCTCCGACAGGAACAGCACATCGGGGTCGATGTCCTTGACCTGCTCGATCAGCCACGCCCAGAAGTCCGGTGGCTTGGTGTGCGGGTTGTCGACCCGGAACACCTTGATGCCGTGGTCCATCCAGTGCCGGACGACGCGCAACACCTCCTCGTACAGGCCCGAGGGCTCGTTGTCGAAGTTCAGCGGGTAGATGTCCTGGTACTTCTTGGGTGGGTTCTCCGCATACGCGATGGTGCCGTCGGGCAGTTCGGTGAACCACTTGCGGTGCTCTTTGGCCCACGGGTGGTCGGGTGCGCACTGCAGCGCCAGGTCGAGGGCCACCTCCATGCCGAGGTCACGGGTTGCCCTGACGAACTCGTCGAAGTCGTCGATGGTGCCCAGCTTCGGGTGGACCGCGTCGTGGCCGCCCTCGTCGCTGCCTATCGCCCAGGGTGATCCGACATCGCCGGGGGCGGCGGTGACGGAGTTGTTGCGGCCTTTGCGGTGCACCTTGCCGATCGGGTGAATCGGCGCGAGGTAGACCACGTCGAAGCCCATGTCGGCGATCCTGGGCAGCTCCTTGGCGGCGGTCGCAAAGGTGCCGTGTACCGGCTTGCCCTTCTTGTCCCGGCCGCCTGTGGAGCGTGGAAACAGTTCGTACCACGCGCCGAACCGGGCCAGCGGGCGGTCGACCCACACCCCGTACGTCTCCCCGCGGGTGACCAGCTCACGCAGTGGAAACTGGGCGAGCAGCTCATCGATCTCCAACGTCGTTGCGACGCCCACCCGCTCGACCGGGTCCCCGCTCGCGTGCAGCGCGGCCGCCGCCTCCAGCAGCGGATCGCGGAGCTTGCGCGGCACACCGGTGGCCGCCCGTTCGAACCAACGCGCCCCGAGCTGCAGGTCGTTCGACAACTCGGCCTCGCCCTGCCCGGCGTCGAGCTTCGCGGTGACGTTGTGGCGCCAGGTGCTGATGGGGTCACCCCAGCCGTCGACCCGGAACGTCCACAGGCCGACGCTGTCCGGGGTGAACTGGCCGTGGAACACGTCGGGCGTGCGGCCCAGCGCCATCGGCGTCGCGATCGGCCTGACCCGGGGCACTGCGGTGGTCGCCGCGCCGGGGACGGGTGCGCCGACCGGGCGGACGCCGCCGGCGTCGGCCCGATGCCTGCCGGCGTCGGCCAGCCGCGGATAGGACCGTCCCATGTACCGCACGACCAGTGTCGCGGCGACGGCGTCGTGGCCTTCGCGCCACACCGTGGCCCGCACGGGGACGATCTCGCCGACCACCGCCCTGGCCGGGTAGGCGCCGCCGGAAAC
Source organism: Mycobacterium sp. (assembly GCF_035314905.1). GTDB lineage: Bacteria > Actinomycetota > Actinomycetes > Mycobacteriales > Mycobacteriaceae > Mycobacterium. The sequence continues at coordinate 4,861 of NZ_DATFYW010000016.1, read as the reverse complement.
AACGGGCTTCACGTCGTCGATCTCGATGCGTCCGGGCACCCAATCACTCCTTACCAAGGCGTTGCTTTCAGGTCCTCCTCACGCGCTTTCCACCGTAGTGTCCGGGCTAAACGCGGGGGGCGATGTAGGCGTTAAACGCCGGCGACGTGACGTTGACGACATTGTCCGGGAACTGCGCGGACGCCGAATGTCTCCTAAGGTTGACCCGCGTGAAGGCTCTGCGTCGTTTCACGGTCCGTGCCCACCTGCCCGATCGGCTTGCCGCACTCGAGGGGCTGTCGGTGAACCTGCGGTCGTCGTGGGACAAGCCGACACAGGATCTGTTCGCCGCGATCGATCCCATCCTGTGGGAGCGTTCTGGGCGGGATCCGGTCGCGCTGCTGGGCGCCGTGAGCCCGCAGCGACTCGATGCGCTGGCCGTCGACGAGCAGTTCCTCGCACGGCTGGACCGCCTCGCCGACGATCTGGCCGATTACCTGTCGCGTCCGCTGTGGTATCAGGACCAGCTGCGGGAGGGCGCGGCGTTGCCGACGGGAATCGCGTACTTCTCGATGGAATTCGGTGTCTCAGAAGTGCTGCCGAACTATTCGGGCGGGTTGGGCATCCTGGCCGGCGATCATCTCAAGGCGGCGTCGGATCTGGGCTTGCCGCTGATCGGGGTCGGGTTGTACTACCGGTCCGGATACTTTCGCCAGTCGCTGACCGCGGACGGCTGGCAGCACGAGACGTATCCGTCGATCGACCCGCAGGGGCTGCCGCTGCGGCTGCTGACGGACTCGTCCGGCGATGCCGTCCTGGTGGCGCTGACGCTGCCGGGCGCTCGGGAATTGCGGGCCCGGATCTGGGTCGCGCAGGTCGGCCGAATCCCGTTGCTGCTGCTGGATTCCGACATTCCCGAAAACGAGCACGACCTGCGCGGCGTCACCGACCGCCTCTATGGCGGCGACCAGGACCACCGGATCAAGCAGGAGATTCTCGCAGGTGTCGGCGGGGTGCGCGCGATCCGGGCGTTCACGGCCGCCGAAGGCCTTCCCGCGCCCGAGGTTTTCCACATGAACGAGGGGCACGCCGGATTCCTCGGGCTCGAGCGGATCCGTGAGCTGATCACCGACCAGAAACTCGATTTCGACACGGCGCTGACCGTGGTGCGCGCCGGCACGGTGTTCACCACCCACACCCCGGTGCCCGCCGGGATCGACCGGTTTCCGGTCAGCATGGTGCGGCACTACTTCGGCGCCGCCGGCGCCGCACCCGACGACAGCCCCCGGTCCTCGGTGCTGCTGCCGGGTGTGCCGTTGGATCGGATCATCGCGCTGGGCGCCGAGGACGACCCGTCGATGTTCAACATGGCGCACATGGGTCTTCGGCTGGCCCAACGGGCCAACGGCGTATCGCTGCTGCACGGGCGCGTGAGCCGGGCGATGTTCAACGAGCTGTGGCCCGGATTCGACCCTGACGAAGTGCCGATCGGGTCGATCACCAACGGCGTGCACGGGCCGACGTGGGCCGCACCGCACTGGATGGAGCTCGGGCGGGAGCTGGTCGGCTCCGACTCTTTCAGCGAGCCGGCGGTATGGCAACGGCTCCAACAGGTGGACCCCGGCCACATGTGGTGGATCCGGTCGCATCTGCGTGAGTTGCTGGTCGAGGACGTACGTCGCCGGCTGCGGAAGTCGTGGCAGGAGCGGGGCGCATCGGAGGCCGAATTGGGTTGGATCGACGCGGCTTTCGATCCCAACGTGCTCACGGTGGGGTTCGCCCGCCGGGTTCCCACCTATAAGCGCCTGACATTGATGCTGCGTGACCCGGACCGGCTGGAACGACTGCTGCTCGACGAGGATCGGCCGATTCAGATGATCGTCGCGGGCAAGTCGCATCCCGCCGACGACGGCGGCAAGGCGCTGATCCAGCAGGTCGTGCGGTTCGCCGACCGCCCGGAAGTACGTCACCGGATCGCGTTTCTGCCCGACTACGACATGTCGATGGCAAGGCTGCTGTACTGGGGTTGCGACGTCTGGCTCAACAACCCGCTGCGGCCGCTGGAGGCGTGCGGCACGTCGGGAATGAAGAGCGCGCTCAACGGCGGGCTGAACCTGTCCATCCGCGACGGCTGGTGGGACGAGTGGTACGACGGCGAAAACGGTTGGGAGATACCGACCGCCGACGGCATCGCAGACGAGAACCGCCGCGATGACCTCGAAGCCAACGCGCTGTACAACCTGCTCGAACGCGCGGTGGCACCGAAGTTCTACGAGCGCGACGAGTCCGGGCTGCCGCGTCGGTGGGTGGAGATGGTGCGGCACACGCTGCAGACGCTGGGCCCGAAGGTGTTGGCATCGCGGATGGTTCGCGACTACACCGACAAGTACTACGCCCCCGCGGCGCAGTCGCTGCGCCAGACGGTGGAACCGGTGAACGGCAAGCCCTACGCCAACGCACGCGCGCTGGCCGCATACCGTCAGCGGGTCGGCGAAGCATGGCCGAAGCTGCAGATCACGGAGGTGGACAGCGCCGGCCTGCCCGACACGCCGCTGCTCGGCTCGGAGCTGACGCTGACGGCCACCGTCCGGTTGGCCGGCCTGCGGCCCGATGAAGTGACCGTGCAGGCGGTGCTGGGCCGGGTCGATGCCGGCGACGCGCTGCTGGATCCGTTGTATGTGCCGATGGTGCACACCGGCACCGCCGACAACGGCGACGAGGTGTTTTCGACGACAACCCCGCTGCCGGTGGCCGGCTCGGTCGGCTACACCGTGCGGGTGCTGCCGCATCACCCTCTGCTGGCCGGCGACAACGAACTCGGCCTGGTGGCGCTGGCCAGCCAGCCGCAGGAGGCGGCGGTATCGAGTTGACTGGGGATTCGCGACACTCAATCTGCTGCGGCGACACCACGCGAAGGCCGCAGTAGGTTGAGTTTCGCGGCGGAGCCGCGCCCGAAACGCACCGAGCCGCGCCCGAAACGCCCCGAGACACCCCGAACCGCGCCCGAGACACCCGAGACGCCCCCAGACACCCCGAGACGCCCGAGACACCCGAAGAACGCCCCCGAAACCCACCCAAAGAATCACGGGTAACGCCGCAGGCAGCGCTCCTCGTCGCCGAGCACCCCCGTGCGGAACGCGTCGATGCGGGAAAAGCCTGACGGCACGGACTCGCCGTTCACGTCGCCCGCGACCAGGCCGTTGGTCAGGATTCCCGAGACCGCCTCGTCGAGGTCGCCGGCGGTCAGCGCGACCGTGTTGCCGTCGGAGACGCTCACCGGTTCCGACATCTTCGTGGTCGCCACACCGGTCAGGCAGGCGGTGCGCAGCGCCGCCTCGGCGTTGTCGAGCACCAGGCCGCCCTTGGAGTGCTCGACCGCGAGCATGTACCGCGACGTCAGCGCCGAGTAGGCGGTGTTGTCGCCGAACGCCAGGCCGGTGTCGTCGCCCGGCGCAGGCGCACCCATCTTCACCAGCTGCGGCAGGTCGACGAAGATGGTGTTGGCGGCCGGGCAGTAGGAGACCGGATCGCTGGGTCGTGCGTCGGCGCAGGCCCCGGCGGGCTCGAAACTGAGCACCGGCGGGCTGGCCGGCGAGAACAGCCTGCCCAGGGCTTCGACGACGGCCTTGACCGACTCCTGGGACACCGGCCACTCGCCGGTCTGATCCCGTTGCAGCGCCGCCGGCAGATCGCCGCGGCGCGCCGCGATCTCCTGACCGTCGATCCCCGCGCACGCGGCGACCCCGTCGGTGAAGCCGGACTGAAAAGCCGAGACCCGCTCGAACGCCGAGCCGTGCGCGTCGACACTCATCTCCGGGTTGTCTTCGGTCAGCAGCGGATCGCGGAACGAGATCATCGCCGCCAGCAGGTTGTTCAAGCCCTCCGCGGTGCTCAGCGTGAAACGCTTCGAGTTGCCTTCGGCGACCCAGCGCATGTACACGCCGGCGAAGCAGTCGGCCTGCTGCTCGGACACCAGCGTCGGCGTGCTCTTGTCGGTCAGCCCGGCCTGACGCTGGATCGAGTGCCCGTACTCGTGGGCGAGCACCATCGCAACAGCCATGTCGCCGAAGCTGTTCCGCAGTTGGGGAAGCAGCTCGCCACGGTCCCATCCGATGGAGTTGTCGACCGGGCAGAACGCGGCGTTGACGACGCCGACGGTGTCATCGTGACAGAACTCGGAATTGACACCGCTGGAATCCCACGACATGAGCTCGGCGACGGGCGTGAACTTGCCGTTGAGCGGGGCGCCGTACCCGCCCGCCCAGAACTCCTCGATGTCGCTGACCGACAACGCGGCCAACTCGTCGTCCCTGCCGACGGTGGCGCCCACCACGTCGCGCGTCGGCTTCGGGGCGTCGGGCCGCACGCCGGACGGCCCGTCCGTCGCGGGCAGCCCCGCCACGTGAAACGGGTCGTCGAACACCGACACCGGTTTTCCGCCGAGAAGATGGCTGCAACCCACTAGCGCCAGGCACGCCACGATGACGCCCGCGAGTCTCATCGGCCCGCCTCGGTGAGACGGTTCAGCGCGTCGCAGACGGTCTGCCGGTCGGTGGTCAACCAGAACGGCGGCAGCGAGTCCCGCAGGTAGCCCCCGTAGCGGGCGGTGGCCATCCGCGAGTCCAGCACGGCCACCACGCCGCGGTCGTCGACCCGGCGCAGCAGCCTGCCCGCGCCCTGGGCGAGCAGCAGCGCGGCGTGGCTGGCGGCGACCGCCATGAACCCGTTCCCGCCGCGGGCCGCGACGGCACGCTGCCGCGCGGTCAGCAGCGGATCGTCGGGCCGCGGGAACGGAATGCGGTCGATGACCACCAGCGACAGCGAAGGGCCGGGCACGTCGACGCCCTGCCACAGCGACAGGGTGCCGAACAATGACGTCTCC
>NZ_DATFYW010000015.1:0-11539 GCF_035314905.1 Mycobacterium sp. | reverse complement strand
ACCGACCACGGTGCCCTCGGCGAGTACCAGGCCGACGGTGCCCGGCTCGGGCTTTTCGGGAAGTTCTTCACGAACGCCGAAAATTGTTGTGGTCGAGAGTAATCCGGGCAGCGATGCAACGCGCACCGCCACCATCAGAAGTTGTGCCCACTCCTTCGTGGAGTCCGGCCAGCGACCGGACACGACGAAACCCTTCAGCGACCCGTGCGAATGGAAGGGAGCCACCTCAATGGCCCGGCCGGATCCCGTCGTCATATCCGCCTCCACGGTCGTCGAACCAGCATGGCTGTGACACGCCACTGGGTCGATCCCGTCAGGATGCGGGATAGGGCATGTGGCACGCAAGACGACACGAGTGCCAGGCGGCCGGTAAATCAGCGAAGCGGGACGTCACGCTTGACGCGCGACGCCCCGTTCTCTGGTGGGCTCAGCCGAAGATCAGCCCCTTGGTCTGGCTGGTCGCCGCCGCGAAGCGGTTCTGCACGTCGTCCCAGTTGACGACGTTCCAGAACGCCTTGACGTAGTCAGCCTTGACGTTCTTGTACTGCAGGTAGTACGCGTGCTCCCACATGTCGACCTGCAACAGCGGAATGATGCCCAGCGGCACGTTGGCCTGCTGGTCGTAGAGCTGGAAGGTCAGCAGCTTGTCGCCGAGGCTGTCGTAGCCGAGCACGGCCCAGCCGGATCCCTGCAGGCCGTTGGCGGCCGCGGTGAACTGCGCCTGGAACTTGTCGAACCCGCCGAACGCGTCGTCGAGCGCCGAGGCCAGCTCGCCGGTCGGCTCGTCGCCGCCCTCCGGGGACAGGTTCTTCCACCAGATCGAGTGGTTCACGTGCCCGCCGAGGTTGAAGGCGAGGTTCTTCTCGTACAGGAAGATCGCGCTGTGGTCGCCCTTCTCGCGGGCCTCGGCCAGTTGTTGCAGCGCCGTGTTGGCGCCTTTCACGTAGGCCGCGTGGTGCTTGCTGTGGTGCAGTTCGTTGATTTGGCCCGAGATGTGGGGTTCCAGGGCGCCGTAGTCATAAGGCAATTCGGGCAGCGTGTATTCAGCCACGAGATTCCTTTCTGGTCTTCAGACGTTTCACTCGTACGACTTTCGACCGGCCCGGCAACGGGGCCGCTCATTATCAACACTGCTCTATCGCCGCGCGCACCGCAAGGACGGCGGCGGCGGCCGTGGCATACCGCGACGACGCGGTCAGAGCAACACGATGATGGCCAGAATGGCCAGGAGAACCAACGCGATCAGCGCGGCGCGCACCGCCGCGGTCAGCTGCGTGCGGGAGTAGACGTGCGACGAGGAGTTCCATTCCGAAGGCGGCATCGCCGAACCGGAACCAATTTGATGCGACGCCATCTACGAGCCCCTAACCTGCACGTTCGATACCTTCCCCGGCGTGAGCTGTGTCACAGGGTACCGCTGTGACGCCGATCATAGCCCTTTGCGGTGGGCAAGCGAAATCGGCGGGAAAGCGCTAGCGGCGTAGCCTTTTCGCCATGGGGTGGTTTGACGATCTAATCGGGCATCTTCGTCCGGGAGTCGACATGGTGGACGCCTGCGACGCGCTGCCGGGGCGGCCGACCGCGATCATGATCCCGAAAAGGCACTTCGTCAGCGGCAATCCGATTGCGCCGCCGTTTCCGGAGGGGTTGCATACCGCTGTGTTCGGGGAAGGCTGCTTCTGGGGCGCCGAGAGAGGCTTCTGGGAACTCGGCGGTGTGTATTCGACCGCCGCGGGCTACGCCGGTGGATACACCCCGAACCCGACGTACCCCGAAGTGTGCTCGGGGCGCACCGGTCACGCCGAGGTCGTCCTGGTGGTATATGACCCGAGCGAGATCTCCTACGGCGTGCTGCTCGGCCAGTTCTGGGAGAGCCACGATCCGACGCAGGGCATGCGCCAAGGCAACGACCGCGGCACGCAATACCGTTCGGCGATCTACCCGGCCGATGACACGCAACTGCGGATCGCTCGGGACAGCGCCCGCTCCTACGGCGGGGAACTGGCCGCCGCGGGCTACGGTGAGATCACCACCGAGATCGCCCCGCTGCGGGAGTTCTACTACGCCGAGGACTATCACCAGCAGTATCTGGCCAAGAACCCCAGCGGATATTGCGGGCTTGGCGGGACGGGCGTCGCGTGCCCGGTCGGGCTGGCACCGGAAGGATAGGCGAACAATCAATTTCGCCACTCGCCGTTACTTCTTGTTGATGCCACTCGCTTGCTGAGCACAGGTTATCCACAGCCGAGGCCCTGGTATGCGACAGAATGCCGGGTCAAAGCCCATTTCGCTTCCCGCGACCCTGTGGATGAATCTGTTGAAATTGTGGATAACTGCCTGAAGTAACGAGTAGCTACCATCGTCGTCATGGACGCTGACGTGCGCCACGTGTCGATGGCCGATGTCCCGCTCGAGTTCGGGCGGTCGACGGTTCTGCTCGACGTCCGTGAACATGACGAATGGCAGCGCGGCCACGCCGCTGGCGCGACACATATCCCGATGGGCGAGATACCGGCCCGCCTGCACGAGATCGATTCCACCGCAGAGTTGTTCGTAGTCTGCCAGGCGGGCGGCCGGTCGCTGCGCGTGGCGCAATACCTGCAACGCAATGGCTTCCAGCCCGCAAACGTCGACGGCGGCATGCTGGCCTGGGTTGCCGCCGGGCGCCGCGTCGTGACCGACGATGGCGGGGTCGGCACGATCTAGGTGGTTAGTCTGGTCGGATGATTCAGGTGTGTTCCCGCTGCGGAACGCGGTGGAACGTGCGCGACCGTCAGCGCCTGTGGTGCCCGCGCTGCCACGGGCCCCTGATGCCGCCGACCTTCGGGCCCGCACCTGCCCCGTCGCCATGGAGCACACCCGGATCGCGCAGCGGGGCGGCCGCGCCGGCACGCTCCGTGCCGCGACTGCCACCCGGCTACCGGTGGATCGCGGTACGACCGGGACCTGCACCGCCTCCGCGCCGCCGGCGCCGCCCGCTGGGGCCGACCCCGCACTACGCCGTGATGCCCCGCTGGGGATTTGTCGACCCCGCGATGACGGCCGGCGAAGCCCACGCCGCGCCGCCGCGCCAGGGACCGTCACCGTGGTCGGTGCGCGCGACCCTGATCACCACCGTCGCGGTTCTCGGTGTCGCCGCGCTGCTGCACCTGGTGCGCTACGTGCTGTTGATTGTCAACCGCGGCATGTTGCTGAACCCGATCGTCGCCGGGGCGGCCACCTGGCTGGCTGTGGTGGCCAGCGTGGCCGCGCTGTTCTCGATCATCGGTTGCGCCTACGTGCTGACCGGCTGGCTGATCGCCCGTCGGGCGGCGGCGTTCGGCCATCGCCACCTGCCCGATCCGCGGCCGGTGTGGGCGCTGCGCGCCGGCTGCCTGCTGCCGCTCGTCAATCTGGCCTGGGCGCCGGTGTTCGTGATGGAACTCGCCCTCGCCGAGGACCGCTTCGCCCGGCTGCGCCGGGAGATCTGGGTGTGGTGGGCCCTGTTCGTGGCGAGCACGGCGGTGTCTGTGTTCGCGACGGCGACGAGTTTCACCGGCGAACCTCAGGGCATCGCCGACAACACCGTGAGCTTCATCGTCGCGTACTTGCTTGCGATGGCAACGGTCGTCGTCGCCGCGCAGTTGGTGTTCGCGTTCGAGCGGGCGCCCGTCGAGCGGCCCGCGCATCGCTGGGTGGTGGTGGCGCAGGAGGCCGGCCAGGCACGAGAACCAGGGCAGGAATCAGAAAAAGCGCCTGAAAAGCCCGCTGAGGTTGAGCGGGAAGGCCAGGAACCGGCAGCATAGCTCTTATGAGTTGGGGCGACGCGGTGCGCGCCGGACATCCGTTTGTCGTGGCGCATCGCGGGGCCTCTGCTGACCTGCCTGAGCACACGCTCGCTGCCTACGAGTTGGCGCTGGCCCAGGGCGCCGACGCGATCGAATGCGATGCCCGCCTCACCCGCGACGGGCACCTCGTGTGCATGCACGACCGTCGGGTCGACCGCACGTCCTCGGGGGCCGGCCGGGTCAGCGAGATGACGCTGGCCAAGATGCGCAGCCTGGAGTTCGGGTCGTGGCATCCGAGCTGGGAACCCGGCGGCGAGCAGGGCGACCACGGGCTGCTCAAGCTCGACGACCTTCTCGCGATGGTCCTCGACTGGCAACGGCCGGTGAAGATCTTCATCGAGACAAAGCATCCGGTCCGCTACGGCTCGCTGGTCGAGTTCAAGGTGCTGGCGCTGCTGCAACGCTACGGGATCGCCCTGCCGGCCTCGGCGGACCGGTCGCGGGCGGTGCTGATGTCGTTCTCGGCTGGGGCGGTGTGGCGGATCCGCCGCGCTGCCCCGCTGTTGCCGACCGTGCTGCTCGGCGGTGCGTCGCACTATCTGGGCGGGGCCACCGCGACCACCGTCGGCGCGACCGCGATCGGCCCGTCGATCGCCACATTGCGTACGCATCCCCAACTGGTCGACCGCGCGGCCGCACAGGGCCGCGCGACCTACTGCTGGACCGTCGACCACTACGAGGACGTCGAGTTCTGCCGCAAACTGGGCGTCGGGTGGATCGCGACGAACTATCCGGGCCGCACCAAGGGCTGGCTCGAGCACGGGCTGACGAACCTGCCGGGCCGGTAGGCCTACTGCGCAGACTGCAGCACGTCCTGCGGCACGGGCGCGTCGCTGGACAGCGCCGTGAACAGTCGTGCCGCCTCATCTTTGTCCCACAACACGACGTCGCCGGCGCCAGCGCTGGTGAACCCGCCGATCGGGACCGTGGTGGTGACCGTCGAGCCGCGCAGCGCCCAGCCGAGCCGGGCCAGGTCCCAGACGTACGCCCCGTTGTCGACGGTCAGCGCGCCCGTCGCCGAGCTCTCCAGCGAATACCAGCGGAAGGGGTTCAGCCAGACCGCCGGGCTGGCGGCGCGGTGCAAGAGCGCCGACATGAACTGGCGCTGGTTGATCATTCGGTCGAGGTCGGCCCGCGGTGTGGCCCTGCTCCGCACGTAGCCGAGGGCGTTTCGGCCGTCGAGCTTCTGGCAGCCGGCAGGCAGGTCGATGCCGGCCAGCGGGTCGTTGATCGGCTCCTTCGGGCACATGGTGACGCCCCCGACTGCGTCGACAACCGCGGCGAAGCCACCGAAACCGATCTCGGCGTAATGGTCCAGGCGAATGCCGGTGGCCTGCTCCACCGTCTGCACCAGCAGTTGCGGGCCGCCGAGCGCGAACGCGGCGTTGATCTTGTCGCGGCCCTGTCCCGGAATCGGCACGTACGAGTCGCGCGGGATCGACACCATCGTGGTCGGCACACTCGACCTGAAGCCCGGTATGTGGATCAGGATGATCGTGTCGGTGCGGCCGTTGCCGGTGTCGCCGCCGGTCGACAGTTCCGCTTGTTGCTGCGGCGACAGATCGTTGCGGTTGTCGGACCCGACCACCAGCCAGGTCGTGCCGCGGCCCGCCGCGGGCCGGTCGGGGTAGTCGGCGAACGCAGTCGTCCGGTGCAGCGAATGATCGATCCACACCCCGAGCCCGACGAGCGCGACGAGCGTGACAAGCACACCGAGAGCGACGATTCGTCCCCACGGCGGTTTGCGCCGGCGTCTGGCCACCCTCGTGGCCACCGGGCGGGGGCCCACCGGGCGGGGGGGCGCCGGCTGGGTGCGTGGCGGCTGAGCACGTGGCGGCTGAGCACGTGGCGGCTGAGCGCGTGGCGGCGGCTGAGCGCGTGGCGGCGGTGGCGGCCGGTAGGCCGGGTCGCGACGAATGACCTGCGAGGGCTCCCGCCGGGGAGTCGGATGGGGCCAGTCGTCGCTCACCGGAACAATCTACGGCGTCAGGGCAGCCACCCGAGGTGGCCTTTGGCCACGGCGTATCCGACGAATGCGACGGTGTCGATCAGGCCGTGCGCGATGATCAGCGGCCAGAGCCGGTTGGTGCGGCGCCAGACGTACCCGAACACCAGGCCCATCGCCAGGTTGCCCAGGCCTGCGCCGAAGCCTTGGTAGAGGTGGTAAGCACCGCGCAGCAGGCTCGAGCAGGCGATGGCCTTGCCGTCGCTCATGCCGAGTTGACGCAGCCGGGTGATCAGGTACGCGACGACGATCACTTCCTCCGCCCACCCGTTGGCGAATGCCGTCGCGACGAGAACCGGCACTCGCCACCAGCTGTCGCTGAGTTCCGAGGGGACCACCGCCGCGCTGAGGCCGATCACGCGGGCGACCACGTAAAGGCCCAGGCCGGGCAACCCGATCAGCGCCGCCAGCCCGATGCCGCCCAGCAGGTCGGGCCGCGGGCGTAACCGGCCCAGCCCGACGGCAGAAGGCCCGAACCCGCTGCGCCACAGCAGATACAGCCCCAGGGCTCCCCACGCGAGCAGCTGGGCGACAGATGCGAGGTTCAGGCCCAGGTCGATCAGATCGAAGTAGGACCGCCGCGGGATCAGCGGGATGGTCTGCTTGCTCAGCGTTCGCAGCACCGAGTCGGCCAGCTCCAGCACCGCGGTGACCGCGCTCAACCCGAACGTCACGGCCAGCACGATGATGACCTCGCCGCGCAACGCCTTCCGCGACGCCGTGCCGGCCTGCTCGGTCATGAGACGCCACGCTATATGCGACGCGCGTGCAGCCCGTTGCGGAAAGGGCAGCCGATCAGCATCCGGATGCCCTGGTTGAGTGCGGTGACGTCGTCGACCGTCTTGGGGAACGGAAGCCGCACGTCGTGGTCGCCGGTGTCGGCCTCGACGCGCAGCCGCAGGCCGTAGCGGTCCAGGCTGAGCAGGCTGGCCCGGCCACGCCGAAGCGCCCCCGGCAGACGCGACGCCAGCAGATCGACCAGGTCGCGGTGGTCGGCCTCGATGTGTTGCACCCAGCGGGACTCGATCGCGCAGAACGGGTCCGGCCTGGCCGCCATTAGTGCTTCCACGGTGACCGACTCCGCCCCCGTGGAATCGGCGATCACCACCGACGTCACCTCCAGCCGCACCAGTGTGTCGTGGGGCGGCATGCGCCGCAGCCCGCCACCGATCCACACCAGCGACCGCACCGGTTCGCGCAGCGGCACCGGCGCGTAGTCCGTGAACTCCAGAACTGCGTGCGGTTCCGTCGCCGCCGCGGACGCGCCACGAGGCACCGCGATGACGAAGGAGCCGTCCCGGAGCACGTCGTGAAGCGACACGGCGAAGGCCTCCATGCCGTCGACCGCGAGCAGCACACGGTCGGCGCGCGCGCAGGTGGTGCGTATCCGTTCGGCTGCGCTCGGTGCCGGGTGGGCTGGGTGGGTGGCTGCAACGGGCATGGCGTTCCTTCCGCTAACTAAGGTAAGCCTAAATTAACTTGCGAGGAGCGGACGCGCAAGGCGCATCATCGTCACCGGATAGGGTTGTCGGGTGCCGCGCATTGCCTACCTCGGCCCACAGGGCACCTTCACTGAAGCGGCATTGCTTCAGATGATCGACGAGGGCATGATGCCGCGGCCGGGTGCCGTGGAGTTGCTGGCGACCGAGAGCAGCGCGAGCGCGTTGCGGGCCGTGCGAGACGGGTCGGCGGACTACGCCTGCGTGCCGATCGAGAACTCGATCGACGGGTCGATCCTGCCCACGCTGGACAGCCTGGCCGGTGGGTCGCCGCTGCAGGTCTTCGCGGAGCTGACGCTCGACGTCGCGTTCAGCATCGTCCTGCGGCCGGGACGCACGCTCGAGCACGTGCACACGGTGGCCGCGTTTCCGACCGCGGCCGCCCAGGTTAGGCACTGGCTGGCCGATAACCTGCCCAACGCCGAGGTGGTGGCGTCATCCTCCAACGCCGCCGCGGCCCTCGACGTCGCGTTCGGCCGGGCCGATGCCGGGGTCACGACGACGCTGGCCGCGCAGCGTTACGAGCTCCACGAGTTCGCCGCGGGCGTCGTCGACGAGGCCGGCGCGCGAACCCGATTCGTGCTGGCCGGGCAGCCGGGGCCGCCCCCGCCACGCACCGGGGCCGACCGCACGTCGGTGGTGTTGCGGATCGACAACTCGCCCGGTGCCCTGGTGGCCGCGCTCACCGAGTTCGGCATCCGCGACATCGACCTGACCCGCATCGAATCACGGCCCACCCGTACCGAATTGGGCACATACATTTTCTTCGTCGACTGCGTCGGCCATATCGACGACAGCGCCGTCGCCGAGGCACTCAAGGCGCTGCACCGTCGTTGTGCAGATGTGAGATATCTGGGTTCGTGGCCGACAGGGGCGGTGACAGGCACGGTGCCACCGGAAACGGACGAGGCCTCGCGGTGGTTGGCGCGGCTGCGCGACGGGGAGCCGCGGTCGTGAGCGGCCGTCTGGTGCTGGTGCGCCATGGCCAGTCGCAAAGCAACGTCGAGCGGCGTCTCGACACCCGGCCGCCGGGCTCGTCGCTGACCGACCTCGGTATCGACCAGGCTCGCCGGTTCGCGCGCGGCTACCCGCATCGGCCCGGGATGCTGGTGCACTCGGTCGCGCTGCGGGCGGCCGAGACCGCGGCGGCGATGGGCGAGGAATTCGGTCTGCGGCCCAGGGCCGTCGAAGGGCTCCACGAGGTGCAGGTGGGCGACCTGGAGATGCGCAACGACGACGAGGCTGTCGAGGCGTTCAACAAGATCTACGAGCGCTGGCACCTCGGCGAACTCGACGCATCGCTACCCGGCGGGGAGACGGCCACGGAGGTGCTCGAGCGGTACGTGCCCGTGCTGACGGCTCTGCGCTTGCGTTACCTCGACGGCGACGACTGGACCCACGACATCGTCGTGGTCAGCCACGGTGCGGCTATTCGGCTCGCCGCGGCGACCCTGGCCGGTGTTGACGGCAGCTTCGTGGTGGAACATCACCTGGCCAACGTCGAGTCGGTTGTGCTCGCACCGGTCACCGACGGCCGGTGGAGCTGCCTGCAGTGGGGACAGCACACCCCGCCGTTCATGCCGGACCCCGAAGGCATGCCCCCGCCCGAGGAGCTGGACACCGCCGACCCGATGGGTTGAGCCGTCAGACCGCCAGCGCGGCGGGCTGGCCGCAGCGGCAACCCACCGCCTCGCAGTCGATGCTGAACGCATGCGGGATGCGGTCGGGACTGTCGCAGTCGTCTTCGGTGCACTCCGAGCGGCGCTGTGCGTGGTGGATCACCGTTCCGTGGCAGTGCTCCCAGCCGTCGCGGCAGTCGCGGCACTGCAAGCTCATGCGTTGTTCATATCACCGGGCGGGGACGAACCGTGGCTGCCGCGCGGGGGCGCACGCGCTCATCCCCACCCCAGTTCGTGGAGCCGCTCGTCGTCGATGCCGAAGTGGTGCGCGATCTCGTGGATCACCGTGATCGCGACCTCGTCGACCACCTGGCCGTCGTCCTCGCAGATGTCCAACAGCGCGTCGCGGTAGATCGTGATCGTATCGGGCAGCGACCCGGCGTAGGACGAGTCCCGCTCGGTGAGCGCAATCCCTTCGTACAAGCCCAGCAGCTCGGGATCTTCGGGGTGCCGGGGCTCGACGAGAACCACGACGTTGTCGATCGCGGCGGCCAGCGCCTCGGGGATCAGGTCGAGCGCGTCGGACACCAGCTCGTCGAACCGCTGCGGGCTCATCCGCACGGCCACGGCGGCTACTGTCCCGGCGCAGGCGGCGCAGGCGCGGGCGGTGCGGGCGGTGCGGGCGGCGCAGGCGGCGCCCCGGGGGGCGGTCCTGCATCCTGACCCGGTGGCGGCCCCGCGTCCTGACCGGGCGGCGAAATGTCGTTCGGCGGTTGCTGCGACGCCGAGGGCTGCTGGGTGGTCGGCGTCGGGCCGGCCGCGGGTCCGGGGCTGCTCTGCTGCCCGGGCATGTGCTGGGTCCCCGTGGGTGTCGACGACGCGCCGCCTTGCTGACTCTGCTGCCCCTGCGTGGTCTGCGGGATTGTGGGCAGCGGAATGGGCGGCAGGTTGAGCCGGTCCTGTGGGATGTCGGGCGGCGGGTTGGGCGTCTGCCCGTTGATCAGCAGCGGACCTTTGGCGCTACCGACGAGCGTGGCCCACCCGCCGTTGCCGAGGGTGGCGCCGATGCTGCACGACACCTGGTGGCTGCCGGCCGACCAGCTGGGCAGCGAAATCGTGTTGTAGATCAGCGTCAGTGTGGTGTTGCGCAGCGCAACCGGCGCGAGGTACGCGTCCGTCATCTTGGTGCACGCGTCCTTGATGAAGCCGTCCTGGTCGGCCTCCGACGGCAGCGGCCCGGGGAACTTCTCGGCCAGGTTGACCTCGCCGGTGACCTCCATCGCATGCGGCGCACTACAGTCGGCGGGGATGTCTGTCGGCTGGTTGGTGGTGGTCTCGATGCCCAGGCACGTGCCGGCGGGCCACACCTTCGACTGATCGAGGTCGGCGACCTTGCCCTTGAACGCGACCTGCTGGTTGTCGGCGCCGGGCAGCTGCAGTCCGCACAGCATCCGGCGCTCGCCGGACTGCGTCCAGGCCTTGTCACCGGACCACAGCATGCCGATCGTGAACTTGCTGTTGGGGTCGTAGTGGGTGCCGAGGTAGCGGCGCACCGCGGCCTGGCACTGCTCCTGGCTGATCTGCTGGATCCTCGCGGGGGACGGGGGCGCCGCGCCCGGCCCGTACTCGCTGCCGGGGAACGTCCGCATGTCCACCGACTCGGCCACCTCGAACCGGTGATCGTCCTTGCAGTCGACGATGCTGGCCTGATCGGGCGACTTGTTGGGCCAGTTCAGGCAGTCGCCGTTGTGGGCGCTGTCGAACGTGGCGCTGCTTCGGGAGCCCGTGCTGGGTATCGCCTTGGGCGCGAGCGATCCGAGCGGGCTCGCGTTGTCGGCGCCGGCCGGCAGGGCGGTCGTTACGCCCGCAATGAGTAGCCCGCCGAGCGCCGTCAGCAGCAGCGCCCGCCGAGTCGGCGTGGCCTGCAAACTGCGCCACCAGGGTTCAGGTGCCATCGACATCGCGATCCATTGTGACAGGCTCGCCAAACCGTGTGACAAGTGATGAAGTTGTAAAGTTATGGGGTTGTAGCTGGGGCGTAGGTTTGGGGACGTGGCCGAGCCGGAGCGAGACATCGCGGAGCTGGCGGGCCGGTTGTTCGACATGGCCCGCTCCGGCGATGCGGCGACGCTGGCCGCCTACCTGTACGCGGGTGTGCCCGTCAACCTGACCAACGGCACGGGTGACACTCTGGTGATGCTCGCGGCCTACCACGGACATCTGGAAACGGTGCGGACACTGACCGAGCGGGGCGCCGACGTGAACCGGCGGAACGATCGGGGCCAGACGCCGCTGGTGGGGGCGGTGTTCAAGGGTGAGGACGACGTCGTGGAGCTGCTTGTCGCGGCGGGGGCGGACCCGGCCGCGGGTCACCCTACGGCGATCGACACCGCGCAGCTGTTCGGCCGTGCCCGCTACCTCGAACTGTTCGGGGCCGCAGGGCCATCCGATCCGGCCCGAAAGTAGGGTTGCGGCCGTGATCGACCTGAAGCTGCTGCGGGAGAATCCGGACGCGGTGCGCGAGTCGCAGCGCGCCCGCGGCGAGGATCCCGGGCTCGTCGACGCGCTGCTTCGGGCCGATGCCGCTCG
>NZ_DATFYW010000014.1:0-30081 GCF_035314905.1 Mycobacterium sp. | reverse complement strand
GCGGCACCCGCTGCGGGAGGCGCACGCGCGCAACCGGTTTGCCGGTGAAATCGGAGGCGTCGATGATCACAAGGTCGCTGCCGTCGCGGACGGGGTCGTACACATAGGAGAGGTACCAGCCGGCCAACTCGCCGGTCGATGGGCCGGCCGGCGCGAAGACGGCCTCGCCCGGTTCTCCGTGAGACCGGCCCGCGCCGAAGCGGTGCTCGTCGCTCGCATTCCGGTCGAGGTCGTAGCGGACCAGGCTGCCGTTGCCGACCGTGATTCCGTAGCGCGCCGGGAGCCCGGCCAGCCGGTCATCGATGCGGGGGAATTCGACACTACGGTCGTCGAGCTGCCGCTCGTCGACCGTGCCTGTCCCCAGGTCGATCGTCCAGCTCCACATCACCCCGTCGACCTCGAACCCGCCGTTGTCGCGCCACAGCTCGGGATATCGGACCGCCTGCAGCACAATGGAATCCGCCCCAGCCCGGGTCGTCTCATAGGCGTTGACGACGTGGAACACGTAGCACGGGTCGATCTCAAACCAGCGGATCGCGCCGTACGGGTCGTCGCGGCGCAGCACGCCCAGCCGCGCGCCGTAGTCGTCGTCCCAGCGGTATGGCATGTCGTGTTCGCCCTTCAGCGCGATGTCGAGGTTGAACACGATCGGCAGGTCCATGAAGATCACGTGGTTCGCGGTCAGGGCGAAGTCGTGCATCATCGTCAGGGCCGTCACGTCGACACCGCGGTTGACGGTCAGCGCCCCCGACGCGTCGGCCCTGTGGTAGGTGACGTGCGGGCTGGTCAGGCTGCCGTAGCCGAAGAAGTGCAGCTCACCTGTCGTGGGACAGATCTTCGGATGCGCGGTCATCGAATCCACCAGCTTGCCGCCAAAGTCGTAGGCGCCCAGGGTTTCCAGCTCGTTGGTGATCTCATACGGCAGCGACGACTCCACCAGCGCCAGCGTCTTGCCGGCGTGCCGCACCACATGGGTGTTGGCGACGCTGGAATGCAGGTTGCGGGTGCCATCGGCGTTGTACACCGGGAACGGGTGCTCGAAGCTTTCCGTGCGCACCCACCGGTTGCGGTACCAGGCGGCGCGGCCGTGCTCCAGCCGGACGCCGTGAATCATGCCGTCGCCGGTGAACCAGTGCGCGGTGGTCTGGCGCGGGTTGGGGCCATTGCGCAGGTACCACCCGTTGAGTTCCGGCGGGACGGCGCCTTCGACGGGCAGGTCGAAGGCGGTCAGCTCGTCGGTTACCGGCGCGTAGTTGCCTGCGCGGAAGAACGGGACGACGGTCTCGGCGGGCTGGGTCATGTTGTCTCCTCGGATGACATTCCACTCCTGACATGTCGAGCATGACGTCCCAATAATGACATGTCAATAGCGGATGGTTACGATGCGTGGGTGAGCTTGCGACACGCAGCGCTGGGCCTGCTCGCCCAGCATCCCGCCAGCGGGTACGACCTGCTGAAGAAATTCCAGCTTTCGATGGCCAACGTGTGGCCGGCCACCCAAAGCCAGCTCTATGGCGAGTTGGGCAAGCTGGCCGCGGCGGGGCTGATCGAGGTCACCGAGCTCGGGCCGCGTGGGCGCAAGGAGTACGCAATCACCAAGGCCGGGCGTGCCGAGCTGCACCGCTGGATGACCTCGCCCCAAGACGACCCCGCCTTCCGCAGCGCCCAGCTGCTGCGTGTGTTCCTGCTCGGCGAGCTCACTTCCGCGCAGGCCCGCGAATATCTCGAGGCGCTGCGCGCGCACGCCGACAGCGAGCACGCGCGATACGCGCAGATCCGCGACTCTTACGACTGGTCGGGCGGCGACGCCGATTTCTTCGGCCGCGCCGCGCTGGAGAACGGCCTGCGGTTCACTCAGATGGAGTCCGAGTGGGCAAGCTGGGTCATCGACGGCCTGGACCGGCGCGCCGCACGGGCCGACTAAACGAAAAGCCACACCGCAACCACGAGCGTCAGGGCGATCAGCAACCCGCCGACCAACTGCACTTCGCGGCGCGGCGTGATCTCGTCCGGGAGGGGCCTGCGGGCAAGCGTCCGTTGGCGTTGCAGCCCAATGACATAGACGCAGAGCGCGACAACGGCGGCGATGCCAGCCAGGCTCAGCGGAGCCGAGCCGCGGTAATGAGGAAGCTGCTTGAGCACAAGGAGCACGCCGTTGCCCAACACCGCGAAGGAGGTGCGAGTCCAGGCCAACGCGGTTCGCTCGGCCTGCAGACCGCCCGCGCGAACGTCGCGCCCGGTCAACCGGAGACCACCTTGCCCACGATGACCGCCACGACAAGCAGCCCGACCACGATCAGCCCGACTCCCAGATAGGCAGGCGTCGGATGCCGGGGCAACGGCTTGCCCCGGCGGATCGCGCGGTCGACCTGCTCCCACCGCAGCAACCCCATGCCGGCTGTCAGTATCGCGAGCACTGCCAGCAGCGCCCCGAGAATATGCCGGCCACCGGTGATGCCGAGCTCCGGAACGAACTGAATCACCGCGACCGCCGCGGCCAGCAGCCCAAGCGCAGTGCGCTGCCATGCAAGGAAAGTCCGCTCGTTGGCGAGGGTGAACCGATAGTCCGGCTCCACGGCGCCATCTTGATCTCCGGTCCCGCTCTGCGTCTCAGCCGCCACTGCACACCTCGGTTACCAGACCCACGTCACCCACGCGACACCTTTCCATACATGGCCGCGCCGATGTCGCGTACTGGCCGCTGGTCGGTTACCGTGCCGACGTGATGAGCGCGATCACCCGATATGTAGCGCTGGGCGACTCGTTCACTGAAGGAGTCGGAGACCCGGATCCGGCGAGCCACAACGGGCTGCGCGGGTGGGCCGATTTGGTGGCCGTGCACCTGGCAAGCCACAACCCCGAATTCCGCTATGCGAATCTGGCGATCCGGGGCCACACCATGGACGCCGTCATCACCGGCCAGATACCGCGGGCCATCATGCTCCAACCGGATCTGGTCACCATCTACGCCGGCATCAACGACCTGCTCAAGTTGAGGACGGATCTCGACGCGATGATGACGCAATACACCCACGCGCTGGCGCGTCTGCGCCGCACCGGCGCACGGGTGATGACCTTCACCGCCGCCGACATCGGCACCGTGCCGCTGTTCCGCCGGCTGCGGGGCCGTGCGGCGATATACAACGAACTGCTGCGCGGCATCGTCGACGATCTGGGCCTCGACTTGGTGGACTTCTGGCGTTTCACCGAGTTCCGCGATCCGGCGATGTGGGACAGCGACCGTGTGCACCTCGGGCCGCTCGGACACCGGCGCATGGCGGCCCGGGTGCTCGACGCTCTCGCGGTGCCGCACAGCCTTTCCGGTCCGCCGAACTCGGCGTTATCGCACGCGGGGCGGGTCAGGCGGCTCAGGTCCGACCTGCAGTGGGCGGCCAGTTTCGCCGCGCCCTGGGTGATCCGCCGGCTACGGCGCGTGACTCCGGGCGCGGGCGTCGAACCAAAGCTGGCAAGCCTGACGACACCCGTGCGTATGCTCTGATTTGCCCACCCGGGGTATCGAGGACATCGTGGACGACCAAGCACCTGCCGGTGCAGACAGTGAAAAACAGCGGCCGGGATTCAGCCGGCGAACCTTGCTGAGCACCGGCGCGGCGTCGGCGATTGTCGGCGCCGGGTTGGGTTTCGGCGGCGCCGCCCTGGCGCAACCGCATACCCGCGGCCCGCAGGTGTGGCTTCGGCCGGACACATCGGGCGCCCCGCGGGTCGCGGGCCTGCACCTGCAGTTCGGGTCGGATGCTTCCACCGACGTGGTGGTTTCTTGGTACACCACCACACCGGTGAACGATCCGCGCGTGATGCTCGGCACGGCCCAGGATGGCTTCGGTCACACCGTCGCCGCCGAAACCCGCACGTACCGGGACGCGGCGTCGGGCACCGAGGTCTTCGTCAAGCACGCACGCATCAGCGGTCTGACGCCCGACACCGACTACATCTATGCCGCGGTTCACGGCGGCGCGACCCCGGTGCCGGGGACGGTGCGCACCGCTCCGCAGGGCCGAGCGGCTCTGAGGTTCACCAGTTTTGGCGATCAGGCCACCCCGACGCTCGGCCGGATGGCCGGCACGTCGTTCGTCAACGACAATCTCGGCTCACCCGCTTCGGGAGACATGACCGCGGCGATCGAGCGGATGGATCCGTTGTTCAATCTGGTGAACGGCGACCTGTGCTATGCGAACCTCGCGCACGACCGGATCCGGACGTGGTCGGACTGGTTCGAGAACAATTCCCGCTCCGCGCGCTATCGACCGTGGATGCCCGCGGCGGGAAACCACGAAAACGAGCTGGGCAACGGCCCGATCGGCTACGCGGCGTACCAGACCTATTTCGCGCTGCCGGAGTCGGGATCCGACCCCGAGCTCAACGGGCTGTGGTACGCGTTCACCGCGGGCCCGGTGCGGGTGATCAGCCTGAACAACGACGACGTGTGCTACCAGGACGGCGGCAACTCTTACGTCCACGGTTACTCGGCAGGCGCCCAAAAGCGCTGGCTGGAGCGCGAGCTCGCCGACTCGCGCGCCAACCACGACATCGACTGGATCGTGGTATGCATGCACCAGACGGCCATCTCGACCGCGAACAGCAACGGCGCCGATCTCGGGATTCGGCAGGACTGGCTGCCGCTGTTCGACCGGTACGGTGTCGACCTGGTGGTGTGCGGTCACGAACATCACTACGAACGTTCGCACCCCATCCGCGGAGTGCTGCCGACCGATACGCGAACACCACTGCCGGTGGACACCCGTACCGACCTGATCGACACGAGCAAGGGCACCGTTCACCTCGTGATCGGCGGGGGCGGAACGTCGGCACCGTCCAACACGATGTTCTTCGACCAACCCCGATGCCGCGTGCTGACCGGCGTCGGCAACTTCGACCCGACACTCGGCCACAAGGCCCCGATCTACGTGCAGGAAGACGCGCCGTGGTCGGCTTTCCGCGACCGCGACCACCCCTACGGTTTCGTGGTCTTCGACGTCGACCCCGGGCAGGCCGGCGGCCACACCACGATCAAAGCCACGCACATGGCCATCACCGGGCCGTTCGGCGACGTCACGCCGGTCGACGAGTTCCTGCTCACCCGCCCACGGAACGCCATCACCTAGCTTCGCGTTGCATCGCGATAGTTTTCGATATATCGTCAGTGTATCGGGAACGCAGCCGGCGTACCCCACACGAGATAGAGAGACTTCCATGACACACACATCCGACGGTCCGCTCGGCGGGCCGGGATTCGATGGCCCGCTCGGCGGGCCCAGGTTCGGTGGCCCGCTCGGCGGGCCGGGATTCGGTGGCCCGCTCCGCGGGCCGGCCGGTTTCGGGCCCGCCGGTTTCGGGTTCGGCGTCGGGCCCGCCGAGCGGCGCGCCCTGCACCAGCAGCGTCGCGAAGCCAGGCGCGAGATGCGCGGACTGATGCGCGACCACGTTCGCAACCACGCCGCCGGCCACCGCGGCGGTCCGTTCGGCCCCGGCTTCGGACCGGGCTTCGGCCCGGGTTTCGCCCTCGGTTTCGGGCCCGGCGGCCCCCGTGGCCATCGCGGCCGCGGCCGTGGTCGCCGCGGCGACGTCCGCGCGGCCATCCTGGCGCTGCTCACCGAGCGTCCGATGCACGGCTACGAGATGATCCAAGAGATCAGCGAGCGCAGCAACGGCCTGTGGCGACCGAGCCCCGGGTCGGTGTACCCGACGCTGCAACTGCTCGTCGACGAGGGTCTGATCGTCGCCACCGAAACCGACGGCAGCAAGAAGCTTTTCGAGCTCACCGATGACGGGCGTGAAGCCGCCGCGAAGACAGAGACCCCGCCCTGGGACGAGATCGCCGAAGGCGTCGATCCCAACGAGGTCAATCTGCGCACCGCGCTCGGCCAGATCAACGGCGCCCTCTTCCAGGCGGCGCAGGCCGCATCGCCGGAACAGCAGAAGCGCATCGCCGACATCGTCAACAACGCGAGGCGGGAGATCTACGGCATCCTCGGCGAGACCGAGTAGCACCTGCCCCGAGAACCGGCCGGGGCTAGCCTGGAGGCCATGGCACGCTTCCCCCTCGGCCGGTTCCTCGTTGCCCGTATCGGTTTCGGGGCGATGCAGCTTCCCGGTCCCGGCGTGTTCGGACCGCCCCGCGACCACGAACAAGCCCTCGCCGTGCTACGTCGGGCCGTGGAACTGGGGGTCGACCACATCGACACCGCCCAGTTCTACGGACCCGACGTCGCCAACGAGCTCATCCGCGAGGCGCTGCACCCATACCCCGACGACCTCGCCCTGGTCAGCAAGGTCGGCGGCCGCCGCGACGACAAAGGCAACTGGCTGCCCGTACACGAGCCGAGCGAACTGCGCCGCGACATCGAGGAGAACCTGCGCAGCCTCGACGTCGACCAGCTCGCAGCGGTCAACCTCCGCGTGATGGACACCGACGCCGACGAACCGAATCAACCCGGCACGCTGCGTCAAGACCAGTTCGACGCTCAGCTCACCGCGATGATCAAGGCCCGCGACGAGGCCCTGATCGCCGGAATCGGACTCAGCAACATCACGCTCGACCACCTGCTGTTCGCGTTGAAACGCACCGAGATCGTGTGCGTCCAAAACGCGCTCAACCTCGTCGACCGGGCGTCGCAGCCGGTGCTCGACGAGTGCACCGAGCGCGGCATTGCGTTCGTCCCGTTCTTCCCGCTGGGATCCGCCTTTGCCGCGGACAATCCCGTGCTCGGCAACCCGGTGGTGCAGCGCACCGCCGCACGGCTCGACCGCACCCCCGCCCAGATCGCGCTCGCGTGGACACTGACGCTGGCGCCCAATGTCCTGCTGATCCCGGGCACCTCGTCGGTGCGCCACCTCGAGGAGAACATGGCGGTCGCCGAGATCGAGCTCGACGACGACACCGTTGCCGAGCTCAACGCCGCCGCAGGCTGATCAAACGTCCACCCAGCCGAGGGTGCGCTCGACGGCCCTCTTCCAGCCCTCATATCCGCCGGCCCGCTGATCGTCGCTCCAGTTGGGCGTCCAGCGCTTGCCCTCCTGCCAGTTCGCGCGCAGATCCGCGGGATCCGCCCAGAACCCGACCGCCAGCCCGGCCGCGTACGCGGCACCGAGCGCCGTGGTCTCGGCCACGACCGGCCGGACCACCTCGACGCCGAGTACGTCGGCCTGAATCTGCATGCACAGATCGTTGGCGGTGACCCCGCCGTCGACCTTGAGTTCGTCCAGACGCACACCGGAGTCCCTGTGCATCGCGTCGACGACGTCGCGGCTCTGGTAGCAGATCGCCTCCAGCGTCGCGCGGGCGAGATGCGCGTTGGTGTTGTACCGCGACAGCCCCACGATGGTGCCACGGGCATCGGAGCGCCAGTACGGCGCGAACAATCCCGAAAAGGCCGGCACGAAATACACGCCGCCGTTGTCGTCGACCTGGCGGGCCAGCGACTCGCTCTGCGCCGCGCCGCTGATGATGCCAAGCTGGTCACGCAGCCACTGCACCGCCGAGCCGGTGACGGCGATCGAACCCTCGAGCGCGTAGACCGGTTTCGAACCGCCGAATTGGTAACACACCGTGGTCAGCAGCCCGTGATCAGAGCGGACGATGTTCCCGCCGGTGTTCTGCAGCAGGAAGTTGCCGGTCCCGTAGGTGTTCTTGGCCTCGCCCTCGGTCAGACAGACCTGCCCGACCATTGCCGCCTGCTGGTCGCCGAGGATGCCGGTCAACGGCACCTCTCCATCCATCGGCCCGGACGGATGAGTGAGGCCGTACGGCTCCGGTGACGACGACGGCCTGATCTGCGGAAGCATCTGCCGCGGAATCCTGAAGAACGACAGCAGTTCATCGTCCCAGTCCAGGGTTTCCAGATTCATCAGCATCGTCCGGCTCGCGTTGGTCACGTCGGTGACGTGCACCCCGCCGCGGGGGCCGCCGGTGAGGTTCCAGGCCAGCCAGCAGTCGGTGGTGCCGAAGATCGCGTCACCGCTTTCGGCGGCCTCGCGGACCCCGTCGACGTTGTCGAGGATCCACTGCAGCTTGCCGCCGGAGAAATAGGTCGCCGGCGGGAGCCCGGCCTTGCGCCGGATCACATCGCCGCGACCGTCCCGTTCCAGCTGAGACGCGATGCGATCGGTCCGGGTGTCCTGCCAGACGATCGCGTTGTAGTAGGGGCGACCGGTGCGGCGGTTCCACACCAACGATGTCTCACGCTGGTTCGTGATGCCGAGCGCACACAGGTCGGCATCGCTGAGGTTGGTCTTGTTCAGCACCGACATCAGCACCGACGCCGTGCGTTCCCAGATTTCGACGGGATTGTGTTCGACCCAGCCGGCCCGCGGCAGGATCTGTTCGTGTTCGAGCTGATGGCGGCCCACCTCGGCGCCGGAGTGGTCGAAGATCATGCAGCGGGTGCTGGTGGTGCCCTGGTCGATCGAGGCGACGAAGTCGGCCAACGGTGCTCCTCGGCGAGACGCGTACTGTGCGCAACGCCTTGGCGTTGCGTCGGGTCTGGTGCAATCGTCCATGATGTCCCACATGGGTGTGAAGAACCTCGACATCGACCAGATGCCGCGAGGCGGCCCGGACGCGTCGTGGTTGGACCGCCGGCTCGAGACGGACTGCCGGGAATACCTCGACCGCGACGACGTCGACGATGAGCTCAAGCGCCGGGTGGTGCGGTCGCTGCACCGGATCGGCACCCTGTTCAACGAACACGAGCGCAACGCCCGCCTGGTACTCGACGAGGTGGCCGACGTGCCCGACCCGGCCATCCTCGAACTCGGCGCCGGGCACGGCGCATTGTCGCGGCTGGTCCTCGAGATGCACCCGACCGCGACCGTGACGGTCACCGACCTCGATCCGATCTCGGTGGCCGCCATCGCCGGCGCCGACCTCGGCCAGCATCCCCGCGCAACCGTGCGGGTGATGGACGCGACCGCGATCGACGCGCCCGACGAGTCCTACGATCTCGCGGTGTTCGCGATGTCGTTTCACCACTTGCCGCCCCGGCAGGCCGCGCAAGCCGTCGCGGAAGGCACGCGCGTCGCCGACAAGCTCTTGATCATCGACCTGCCGCGGCTGCCGTCGCTGCTACACGTCGTTCAGTTGGCCGCGTTCGCGCCGCTGGCAGCGGTGGTCCCGGTCATGCACGACGGTTTCATCAGCTCGCTGCGGGCCTACAGCCGGTCCGCTCTGCGCGCGCTGGCCGAGCATGCCGGTCCCGACATCGACGTGCGGTTGGGCAACCACGGCTGGGGACCGCAGGTCGTGGTCGCCAGTCGCTGACGCCAGGGCGATTCGGGCGATTTTGTTGCGGTCGGCCCGGCGAGCAGGTTGCATCAGCGACGTGGGCGACGAAGTGCGGCAGACCGTGAACAGCGGCGCGCAGCGCCGGGATTACCGGCGCAAGGTGCAGCTGTCGCTGGACGTGTTCGAGACCATGCTGGCCCAGTCAAGCTTCGACTTCGACCGACCGTTGACCGGCATGGAGATCGAGTGCAACCTCGTCGACGAGCACTACCAGCCGGCGATGCTCAATCGCAAGGTGCTCGAGGCGATCGCGGACCCGGCGTTCCAGACCGAGCTCGGCGCCTACAACATCGAGTTCAACGTGCCGCCGCGCCCGCTGCCGGGTGACTCCGCGCTGGAACTGGAATCCGACGTGCGCGCCAGCCTGAACGCCGCGGAAAACAAGGCGAACCAACACGGGGCGCACATCGTGATGATCGGCATCCTGCCGACATTGATGCCCGAGCACCTGACCGGCGAATGGATGAGCGAGTCGGTTCGGTACCGGCTGCTCAACGACTCGATATTCAACGCGCGCGGTGAGGACATCGTCATCGACATCGCCGGCCCAGAACGGTTATGCCTCCAAACCGGTTCCATCGCGCCGGAATCAGCGTGCACGAGCATGCAGCTGCACCTGCAGGTTTCGCCCGCCGACTTCGCCGACAACTGGAACGCCGCGGAGGTGCTCGCCGGTCCCCAGCTGGCGCTTGGCGCCAATTCACCGTACTTCCTGGGCCACCAATTGTGGGCGGAGACCCGCATCGAATTGTTCGCCCAGGCCACCGACACCCGCCCCGAAGAGCTGAAGGCACAGGGGGTTCGGCCACGGGTCTGGTTCGGCGAGCGCTGGATCACATCGATCTTCGATCTGTTCGAGGAGAACGTGCGCTACTTCCCGTCGCTGTTGCCGGAGATGTCCGATGAGGATCCGGTGGCCGAGCTGGCGGCCGGCCGCGCGCCGCTGCTGCCCGAGTTGCGGTTGCACAACGGCACGATCTACCGGTGGAACAGGCCGGTGTACGACGTGGTCGACGGCAGGCCGCACCTGCGGGTCGAGAATCGGGTGCTGCCCGCCGGGCCCTCGGTCGTCGACATGATGGCGAATGCGGCGTTCTACTACGGCGCGCTGCGCGCGCTGTCCGAGGAGGACCGTCCGTTGTGGACTCAGATGAGTTTCGCTGCGGCACAGGCGAACTTCCTCGATGCCGCGCAGCACGGAATGGAGGCCAGGCTGTACTGGCCCGAAATGGGCGAGGTGACAGCCGATGAGCTGGTGCTGCGCCGACTGCTGCCGCTCGCCGACGAGGGGCTGCGCCGCTGGGGAGTCGCCACGTCCGTGCGCGACCGCTATCTCGGCGTCATCGAGGGCCGTGCCAAGACCGGGCTCAACGGTGCGGCCTGGCAAGTCAACACGGTGCGCGCGTTACAGGAACAGCACGGCATGACCCGGCCGCAGGCGCTGGCCGAGATGCTGCGCCGCTATGCGCACCTCATGCACAGCAACGAGCCCGTGCACACCTGGGGGTAGGCACCGAACCGGCGTAGCATTTGCCTGCCACCACGCGAGAAGGAGCCGCACATGCGCCTCGCGGTTGATCTGAACCGGTGTCAGGGTTATGCGCAGTGCGTCCCGTTGGCGCCCGAGGTCTTCCGGCTGCTCGGCGAAGAGGCGCTCGCCTACGACCCGAATCCCGACGACTCCCAGCGTCAACGCGTGGCGCGTGCCGCGGCGTCGTGCCCGGTGCAGGCGATCATCGCGGAACTGGACCCGCCTGAGGACGCGCGGTGACGACCCCGTCGTTGGTGGCCGACCTGGTGACCGCGTTCAAGACCGAGGGCCGCATCGTCATCGTCGGTGCGTCGCTGGCCGGCCTGCGCGCCGCGGAGGCGTTGCGCGAGCGCGGTTTCGGTGGCCGGCTGACGTTGATCGGAGACGAGCGCCACGAACCCTACGACCGCCCGCCACTGTCGAAGCAGGTGCTGAAAGGCTGGGTTCGGCCCGACCACACCAAGCTTCCGCGGCTGCGCGCGATCGACGCGGATTGGCGCCTCGGTGTGGCCGCGACCGGCCTGGACCGCGCGAACCGCCTGGTGTTGCTGTCAAACGGCGAAACGGTTCCCTACGACCGGGTGTTGATAGCGACAGGAACCCGGGCCCGCTCTTGGCCGAACGCCTCAGAGGCCGCGTTGAAGGGTGTTTTCACGCTGAGAACCTGCGACGACGCGGCCAAACTTCAGGCCGCACTTCAGTCGCGCCCGCGGCGCGTGCTGATCGTGGGCTCCGGTTTCATCGGCTCGGAGATGGCTTCGGTGTGCTGCGAGCTCGGCCTCCGCGTCACGGTGGCCGAGCGGGCCAGTGGACCGCTGATCGGAGCCCTCGGCGGGGTGATCGCCGACATCGCCGCCAAGATGCAGCGTGAGGCCGGCGTCGATCTGCGCACCGGGGTCGCGGTGCAGTCCCTCGAGGGAGACCCTGACGGCCACGTGCGGGCGGCCCGGCTCTCGGACGGGACGGTGTTGGACGTCGATGTCGTGGTGGCCTCGCTCGGATCGATCCGCAACGTGGAATGGCTTGAAGACGCCCAGCTTGCGACGGGTTTCTGGGGTCTGGCCTGTGATGCCGGATGCCGCGCGTTCGACATCAACGGCGTGGTCACGGACAACGTCTTCGTCGCAGGCGACGTCGCGCGGGCACCGCACGTGCTGTACGAATACCAGTTCCTTTCGCTCGAACACTGGGACAACGCTGTTTTCGGCGCCGAGGTCGCCGCCAACAACATGGTCAACCTCGAAACGGGTCGGCGACCCCACCTGCCGCTGCCGTCTTTCTGGTCGGGACAGTTCAACGTGAACATCAAGGGCGTTGGGGTGTGCTCGTTCGGCGACGAGATCGTTTTCACGCAAGGCTCACCCCAGGACTACCGCTTCGCGGCCGCGTACGGCAAAGGTGGCCGCATCGTCGGCGCGGTCACGTTCAATCACGGCAAGTGGCTGGAGTACTACGGGGCGATGATCGAACGGTCCGCCCCGTTCCCGCCCCCGCCGCCCGGTTACGACCAGCCCCCCGACATGACCCCCATGCCCGCCAGGTTCCCCGATCCGCGGCTCCCTACGGCGATTCCCGATGTGGTTCTGACCGGCCATGATCCGACCTCCCGGGGCGCTGAGTTCCGGACGGGCAAGAAGTCGCAACGATGACCGCAGCCAACGCCTGGGCCGAGGCGATGAAGTACGAGAACCGCGCCGATCCGTACCCGTTTTTCGACGAGCTCCGCCGAACACCGGTGGCGCGGGTAGCCGACGACACGTTCGTCGTCACCGGCTACCGGGAACTGCTGGCGCTGGCACACGATCCACGGATCAGCTCCGACGTGTGCCGGAGCCCGCTCGGGGCGACCCGCGCCGCCGCGTCCGAGCCGGCCGTCGGAGCCGAACACGTGCAGAGCTACGGTCGAGAACCCAGCATCATCATGTCCGATCCCCCGGACCACGATCGGGCCCGCCGTCAGGTGATGCGCCACTTCGGACCGCCGCACTCCCCCGACGTCATCCCCGGCATGGAGCCCGACATCGTCGGGCTGTGCAACAGGCTGCTTGACGACGCCAAAGCCAAGGATCGCAACAGGATTGACATTGTCGACGACTACGCCTATCCGGTGCCGGTGGCGGTGATCTGCAAAATCCTCGGTGTTCCGCTCAAGGACGAACCCACCTTCCACGCATGGATCTTCGATTTGATGGCCGGCCTGGATCTCGGCCCGGAAGGCGACACACCCGAGGGAAAGGCCCTCGCCGAGAAGGGCCGCGCGAGCACCGCGGCGCTGACCCAGTACCTCGCGGGGCTGATCGAACGCTACCGACGCGAGCCCGGAGAAGGGTTGCTCTCGAAGCTGGTCACCGACGACGGCCCGGACGGCCCGATGCCGCCCGCCGAGGCGGTGTCCAACGCCGTGCTGTTGCTGATCGCCGGCCATGACTCGACCGTCAACACGATCGCCAACTGCGTGATGACGCTGCTGCGGAACCCCGGGTCGATCGAGCTGCTGCGTCAGTGTCGCGAACTCATCCCCCGCGCGATCGAGGAAGTGCAACGGCTGCAGTCCGCAGTGCAGTTCTTTCCCAGCCGCAGTGCCACCACCGACGTCGAGATAGCCGGGACGGTGATCCCGAAGGGCGCGGCGGTGCACCTGGTCTACGCCGCGGCCAACCGTGACCCGGGGCGGTTCCGGAATCCGAACCGGTTCGACCCACGGCGTGAGGACAACGAGCATTTCGGCTGGGGCAGCGGCATCCACACGTGCCTGGGCGGTCCGCTGGCCCGCCTGGAGGTGAATCTGGCGCTGGAGGCCTTCCTGCGCCGCGTGCACAACCCGCGGCTGGTCGTCGACCCGCCGCCATACCGGCACAACCAAATCTTCCGCGGTCCCCGCCATCTGTGGGTTGACTTCGACCGGATCACCGACTGAGCACCCCGTCACGGGCGCGGAGTAGGTTCGGTGCCATGTCGGAGGTCATGGACTGGGACAGCGTCTACCGAGAACAAGGTCGATTCGAAGGCCCGCCACCGTGGAACATCGGTGAGCCGCAACCGGAAATCGCCGCGTTGATCCAGGCCGGCAGGTTCCGCAGCGACGTACTCGACGCCGGCTGCGGGTTCGCTGAGGCGTCGCTTGACCTGGCGGCGCGGGGCTACACCGTCGTCGGCATCGACCTGACACCCACCGCGGTCGCCGCGGCCGGCGCGGTCGCCAAGGAGCGGGGTCTGTCCGACAGGGCGACCTTCGTGCAGGGCGACATCACGGCGTTCACCGGCTTCGACGGCAGGTTTTCGACGGTCCTCGACAGCACGCTGTTTCACTCGCTGCCCGTCGAGGCCCGCGACGACTACCTGCGGTCCATCCACCGCGCGGCGGCGCCAGGCGCGACGCTACTCATCCTGGTGTTCGCCACGGGCTCCTTCCCGCAGGGCACCGGCTTGCCGTTACCGAACGCGGTCACCGAAGACGAACTGCGCGAAGCTGTTTCCAAGTACTGGCAGATCGACGAGATCCGGCCGGCGGCCATCCACGCCAACAACCCGGACATGCCGCCGATCCCAGGTGTGGAGTTCCCGCAATTCGATCGCGATGAGAAAGGCCGGCGCATCATGCCGGCGTTTCTTCTCACCGCGCACAAAGCGAGCTGAGCACCCCGGCGAAGCGCGCGAGCTCGTCCTCGCCGGCGTCCACGTGCGGAGAGACCCGCAACACAGCGGCCGCCAGCTCGAACGGAGCGCGCTCGGGCCCGGCGACGGTGGTGACGATCGAGTGCCGCTCGATCAGCTCCGTGCGTACCCGGTTGACGTCCGCGCCGTCGGTCGGGGCCAGGGTGGTGATCGCCGACGGTGTGTCCACGGGTTCGACCACACGCCAGCCCGGCACATCGGCCAGCGCCCGGCGGGTCAGCCGGCCGACCTCGGCGAGCCGCTCGCGCACCCGCTGCGGCCCCGCGGCCAGGTATTCCCGCACCGCGACCGAAAACCCCAACCGCGCAGCGACATCTGCCTCCCCCAACTCCAGCAGTCGCAACGGCGGGACGTCGGGCAGCCAGTGAGCCGGCGGCAGCCGGCTGCGCAGCCGAGCCGCCAGCTCCGGCCGGACCGCAAGAAGGCCGACTCCCCGCGGCCCGGCCAGCCACTTGCGCGACGTTGCGTAGATCGCGTCGGCGTCGACGACACAGTTCATCTGCCCCAGCGCCTGAGCCGCGTCCACGACCAACGGAACGGCACGCTCGCGGCAGGCGGCGGCGATGCCGGCAACCGGCTGCACGACGCCGCGGTGACTTCCGACCGCGGTCAGATGCACCAGCGTCGGCGCGTCGGCGGCGATCATCGAAGCGACATCGTCGACCCGCGCGCGGCCAAGGCCGTCGACCGGCAGCGGCAGCACACCGAACCCGTTGGCGGCCATCACGGCCAGGTTGGGGCCGTATTCGCCCGGCAGACAGGCGATCACGCGGCGAGGCTCGGGCCAGCTACTCAACAGCAGGTCCAATGCATGCGCGGCACCGGTGGTGAAGACGATGTCGTCGGCCGTCATTCCCGTCAGCTCCCCGACGGCGCTGCGGCCTGCGGTCAACTCAGGCTCGGCCCGTTGTGCCGCGACGTAGCCGCCGATCTCGGCCTCGCGGCGGGCATGGGTGGCCGCCGCCTGGATCGCGGCGAAGCTCTGCCGGGAGCAGGCGGCGCTGTCGAGATGCATGCCGGCGACCGGTGGCCGGGCCGCCCGCCAGGCCCGCGCCAGGTCCGTCATTTCACAGCGAGCGACAGCCCGAAATCACCCGTGGGGTCGGTCCACCAATGCGTCTGCCGCAGGCCGGCCTGCGCGAGTTCGGCGGTCACAGCGTCGGGGCGGAACTTGCACGACACTTCGGTGAGCATCTCCTCGCCGTCGGCGAATTCGACGGTCAGGTCAAGCGCGCCCACGCACACACGTTGGGAACCCGTGGCCCGCAACCACATCTCGATCCGCTCCTCATCGGCGTTCCACCGGGCGACGTGCTGATACGCATCGATGTCGAAGTCGGCGTCCAGTTCACGGTTGACCACAGCGAGCACGTTGCGGTTGAACGCGGCGGTCACCCCGGCGCTGTCGTCGTAGGCCCGGACGAGCCGACCGGCGTCTTTCACCAAGTCGGTGCCCAGCAGCAGGCTGTCGCCCGGCTTGAGCACATCGGCCAGCGCGGAGAGAAACTCCGCCCGCGGCCCGGCGGTGAGGTTGCCGATCGTGGACCCGAGGAAAACCACCAAACGCTTTCCCCCGTTGGGGATTTCGGGCAGGTGCTCCTCGAAGTCCCCACAGACCGCGGCAACGTCGACGCCTGGATAATCGGCCTCGATGGCCGCGCCGGCGGATTGCAGGACGCCGGCGTCGACGTCGAACGGGATGAACCGTCGCAGCGTTCCGCGGTCGCGCAGCGCGTCGAGCAGCATGCGGGTCTTCTCCGACGTGCCGCTGCCAAGCTCCACCAGCGTGTCGGCGCCGGTGGCCCCGGCGATGGCGCCGGCGCGGGCCGCCAGGAGCGCCGCCTCGGTGCGGGTCGGATAGTACTCCGGCAGCCGCGTGATCTGATCGAACAGGTCGCTGCCGACCTCGTCGTAAAACCACTTGGGCGGCAGCGATTTCGGCATCTGCTGCAGGCCGTGGGAGACGTCGCGGCGTAACGCGCGGTTGGCGGAGTCGGCCGCGAGGTGGTTGGCCAGCATGACGCTCACCGGGGTGGTCTCTTCTTCGCGCAAGCGCTCATCAGCATCCTTTCAGGGCGGTCAGGATGACCGACATGTTCGGTGGGCGGCCGGTCACCTCGACAAGGTGGCGGTCGGGCACGTCCTCCCACGCGGGGTCGTCGTCGTAGGGCTCGCTGGCGACGATTACGCCGTCGTCGCAACGCAGCACCGACAGCGTGTCACCCCATGTGGTGGCCAGGATCCGAGATCCGTCGCCGGCCAGTATGTTCAGCCGTGCGTTCGGGTCGGCGGCGCCGACCTCGGCGATGGTGCCGGCCAGCGCGCCAAGTCCGCGGCTGAAGATCAACGCCGCCAGTTGGGCGCTGTCAACCACCGACTCGGCGTGCGGGGCCGGGGGCAGCACATCGCGGTCGACGCGCCCGTTGTGCGACAGGAGCCACTCGCCGTCGGTGAACGGCGCCGATGCGCTCGCTTCGATCGGCATCCCGACCGTCGCCGACCGGACCGCGGCCACCACACACCCGCTGGACAGCACCGGCGCGACCGACGCGAAGGACGCCTCGGCCCACAGCGGCGACGCGCTGCGCCAGCGCCGCGGACCGCCGGCGATGAACCCCACACCCCACCCGTCGGCGTTCACCAGACCGTGCTTCTGGCGGCGCGGCGCATACGACTGCACGAGTAGCCCGTAGGGCGGATCGAGCACCAGCGCCGCCAGCGAGCGGGGGTCACCCAACCAGCCGAGGTGGCGGCACATCAGGACGGGTCCCAGGCCAGTCGGACGCCTGCGAAGGTCTGCCGCCGGATCGGATGGTCCCAGTTGCGGAAACTGGGCCGCAGGATCTCGGGTGCGACCGCCCATGACCCGCCGCGGAGCACCCGGTAGTCACCGTCGAAGAACGGCTGGGAGTAGCGCTCGTAGATCATCGGCGTGAAGCCGGGCCAGGGCCGCAGCGGCGAGGACGTCCACTCCCACACGTCGCCCAGCATCTGCTCCACCCCGTACGCCGACGCACCGCCCGGGTAGGCGCCCACGGGCGCGGGTCGCAGCGCCGCGCCGCCGAGGTTGGCCAGCTCGGCGGTGGGTTCGGCCGCACCCCAAGGGAACCGCCGCCGCTGCCGCGTCCGCGGATCCCACGCGCAGGCCTTCTCCCACTCCACCTCGGTCGGCAGCCGGGCTCCGGCCCACGCCGCGTAGGCCTCCGCCTCGAAGTAGGTGACGTGCTGCACGGGTTCGCCGGCGGGAATCTCCTCGACGTGGCCGAACCTGATCCTGGTGCCGTCGGCGTTCCAGAACCGGGGGGCCGCCAGTCCGGCCTGCTGCCGATGCTCCCAGCCTCGCACCGACCACAATTCGGGGCGCCGGTAGCCACCGTCTGCGACGAACGCCTGCCATTCGGCGTTCGTCACCGGAACCCGGCCGATCCGGAACGCGGGCACATCCACCACGTGCGCCGGACGTTCGTTGTCCAGCGAGTGCGGCTCCGCCCCGGCGTCGACGCCCAGAACGAACGGACCGCCGGGGATCAGTACGGAGCTGCCGGCCAGGTCCGACCGTCCGACGGGCAGCGACGTGCCCGTTCCGAGCAGCGGCTCACCGGTGCGCAGGTTCAGCGCCTGCAGCATCGTCTCGTCGTGCTGGTGTTCGTGGCTGACGATCAGTGCGAACGGGAACGTCGTCTGCTCCCCGGGCAGCTTGTCCAGCGCGTCGAGTGCGCGTGCCCGCACCGACCGGCAATAGGCCCGCGCCTGCGCCGGCGACAGCAGCGGCAGGTCGACCCGGCTGGCACGCGAGTGGACGAACGCGTCGTACAGCGAGTCCACGGCCGGCGGCAGGATGCCGGGGCGGTCGGGATTGCCGCCACGGAGCAGCCACAACTCCTCCTGCTGGCCGATATGCGCCAAGTCCCACACCAGCGGACTCATCAGCGGGTGGTACTGCCTGCGCAGTTCGGTCTCGTCGAGGTCGACGATCGTCAACGTGCGCTCCCGCGCCGCGGCGAGGTCGCGGGCCAGCACTTCGCGTGTGCTCACGCCCCTCCCCCCTGCCGTGCCCCGGCCAGTTGCGTCACGGCCGCGCCGACACCGTCACGGATCACCCGCTCGGAGAAGTCATCACCCGGGCAACCGCCTTCCTCGATGATGCGGACCAGCCGCTGCATCCCGTCGTGCAGCGGGGGCGGCACGCGGGCGGCGACCGCGCCGGCGCAGCGCGCCGCGGCCGCGTGCAGCCGGGGGTCTTCCAGGCCGATCCGGGCCGCGGTGTTCCACGACGTGGCGACCGGCTCGGTGGCCTCGTCGGCGACGTCGGCAGCGACGGGGTCGTCGAGCAGGGTGACGAGCATGAACACCAGGGCCGGCCACAGCGCGTCGGGGACGCTGTCGAGATAGCGGATCTCCAGGAACCGGCGCGGGCGCACCGGCGGGAAGAGGGTGGTGAGGTGATAGTCCAGATCGGCGACGGTCGGTTGCCGCTCGCCGAGGCAGGCGCGAGCCTCGACCCAGTCGGCGAACGAAACATAACTGGTCACCGGCACCGCCTCCGGCTTGTGCACCAGCATCACCGGTGCCCGCAGCGCGTACCGCGCCCAGTCACTGGCCGGGTCGTCGCCGCTGGCACCCAGCACCGGCCCGCATCGGGCGGTGTCGAGCTGTCCCCACACGCGCTGCCTGGTGCTGCGCCAGCCAGAGAACTCGCCGCCGAGGAGCGGCGAGTTGGCGGCGATCGCAACCATCATCGGGCCCAGCGCGTGGGCGCGTCGCACCCGGGACGCCCACCCGTCGGCCGGGCCGGCGTCGACGTTGACCTGCACCGACGCGGTCGACGTCATCATCGCGGCACCGGCCGCGCCGGTGTGCGCCGCGGCGAAGTGCTGCTCCATCGCCCGGTAGCGGGCGCCCGGATTGACGCGCTGAGGCGCCCGCACGGGGTCCGCCCCGAGCAGGACCAGCCCCAGGCCGGCGGCGGCGAATGCCTCGCAGAGGACCGCGCGATCCGCCGTCAGGGCATCGATCGCGGCGAGAGCGCCGGCCATCGGTGGCCCCGACAGCTCGACGGCACCGCCGGGTTCCACAGTGACGACGCTGCCGCCCGGTAGGGGTGGCAGCGATTCGATGGTGTCGCAGAGCTCCCGCCAGCCCGGCCGGCGGCCCGGGTCGTCGACGTCGAAACAGTGGGCCTCCAACTCGATGCCGACCGCTCCGACCGCGGTGTCGGCGAGGCAGTTCGCCACGATGTGTTCGGCCGCGGAGTCCAACGTGGTCAGCGGGGTGTCATCGGCGTATCCCGGGGGCGGGCGGTCCACCTCAGACGTAACTGCGAACATCTTCTCGACCATCCCTCCGGGATATGTGTCCACCCTCCATCTTCCAGAGGGGTCCGACAAGAACCGGCGATTTCTCCCTGACGCGTTCGTGACGTGTACCCGGAATCGGGAGGTGTTACTGCCCCAGGGCGTTCTGCATCGCACCGGCGAGGACGTCGGCCGCGGGGCCGCCGTTGCCGGATTGACACACCTTGGCCTGAAGCAGCACGTTCTCGCGTCTGCGGGTTTCAGTGAAACAGCGGCGGTCGGTGCCGGCCTCCTGCTTGACCCACGTCGCATCGGTCGCGCTCGGCGGGCCACCGGTGAACGACCACACCTGGGTGGTCCCGTCGTCGAGATGCATCGCCGTGGTCTGCCCGGAACAGCCGACGGTGCGGTCGACCACCCGGTGGAAGGCCCGGTCGGCGGCATCGGTGGTGGCGAAGACGCCGACCGCCTGCTTGACGTAGTGCGTCTCGTCGGTCGGCGACTCTTTCGTCTCGGCCCCGTTGAACGACGCGAGGTCGGGGTCGTTGTACACCTCGGGCAGCCCGATGTCGGCCCAGTTGTTACAGACCGGGATGTCGACCCAGTAGCCCTGGGACGGCTCGTTGAAGAAGTTCTCCCACCGCAACGTGGCGCCGACGATGTTGCCAACCGAGCCCTTGCCCATGACCGCGTAGTTCACCACGCCGGGGTCCGAGTTCTTGGCGGATGCCGGCACCGCCAGGCCGATTGCGAGACCGACGCCCACCACTGCGGCGGCGATCCGCATCGACTAGACCTTCGCCGAGAGCGTGACGTCGACGTTCCCGCGAGTGGCCTTCGAATACGGGCACACCTGGTGCGCCTGGGTCATCAGATCGTCGGCGACGCCCTGCTCGAGGCCGGGCAGATAGCCCACCAGGTCGGCGGTCAGCCCGTAACCGCCCCCGGAGTCCTTGCCGAAGCCGATCCGCGCGGTGATGCCGGTGGCGTCGTCGAGCTTCACCTTGGCCTTGCCTGCGACGAGGCGAAGCGCGCCGAGGAAGCAGGCCGCGTAGCCGGCGGAGAACAGCTCCTCGGGGTTGGTGCCCTCGCCGCTGCCGCCCATCTCCTTCGGCGGCCGGGTGTCGAGATCGATTCGATCGTTGTTGGACTTCACATGCCCGTCGCGTCCGCCTCCAGTCGCCGTGGATTCCGCCGTGTAGATGACTTCGATGCTCATGGGGTCGATCATGCCAGCCCGGGCGCAGACAGCAAGACGCCCCGGTTGCGTCGGCAACCGGGGCGTCTCGCATGAGTGATCACCTGCCGTTGCCGTTCAGGTTGGCGCGCACACCTTCCTCGATCGTCTTGCCGAGGTCGGGGTCGACGTTGCGCCAGTACTCGAACACCCGCGACAGCACCGGCTCCCTGACACCATTGGACACGTGCCCAATGACGTTGTCGGCCAGGCGTTCCCGCGCGGCGTCGTCGAGGACCTCGCGGACCAGCGTGCCGGCCTGACCCCAGTCGTCGTCGTCGGGTCGCAGCGTGTACGCGGCGCGAACCATCTCGCCGTCGGCGTACCAGTGCACCTCGGAGGCGCGGTCCGGCTCGGCGTGCGGACCCCCGAACGAGTTCGGCGCGTACACCGGGTCGGTGGCGTTGCGGATCCGCATCGCCCCGTCCTTGCTGTAGCTGTGCACCTCGACCTTCGGTGAGTTGACCGGGATCTGCTTGTAGTTGACCCCCAAACGGGCGCGGTGCGCATCGGAGTAGGAGAAACCGCGAGCCAGCAGCATCTTGTCCGGGCTCAATCCGGTGCCGGGCACGATGTTGTTCGGCTCGAAGGCGGCCTGCTCCATCTCGGTGTGATAGTCGGTGACGTTGCGGTCCAGCGTCAGCCTGCCAACCTCATGCAGCGGGTAGTCGCTGTGCGGCCACACCTTCGTGAGGTCGAACGGGTTGAACCGGTAGGTCTTGGCCTCCTCGAACGGCATGATCTGGACCTTCAGCGTCCAACTGGGGTACTCGCCGCGCTCGATCGCGGTGTACAGGTCGCGCTGGTGGTAGTCGCCGTCGGCGCCTGCCAGCCGGTCGGCCTCCTCCTGGGGCAGGAAGTCGATGCCCTGATCGGTCTTGAAATGGTACTTCACCCAGAAGATCTCGCCACCGGCGTTGACCCAGCTGTACGTGTGGCTGGAGTAGCCGTTCATGTTCCGCCAGGTCTTCGGGATGCCCCGGTCACCCATCAGCCACGTCACCTGGTGCGCGGACTCCGGTGAGAGGGTCCAGAAGTCCCACTGCATGTTGTTGTCGCGGAGATTGTTGTTCAGGCGACGCTTCTGTGACCGGATGAAGTGCTGGAACTTCAGCGGGTCGCGGATGAAGAACACCGGCGTGTTGTTGCCGACGATGTCGAAGTTGCCCTCGGTGGTGTAGAACTTCAACGCAAAGCCGCGCGGGTCACGCCAGGTGTCCGGGCTGCCCCGCTCCCCCGCCACCGTCGAGAACCGGATCAGCGTGTCCGTCCTGGTGCCGGGCTGAAACACCGCGGCCTTGGTGTAGGCACCGACATCCGCGGTGACCTCGAAGTGGCCGAACGCGCCACCGCCCTTGGCGTGCGGCTGGCGCTCCGGGATGCGCTCCCGGTTGAAGTTGGCCATCTGCTCGATCAGGTAGTGATCCTGGAGAAGGATCGGGCCGTCCGGGCCGACGCTCAGCGACTCGTCGTCGCTGGGAGCCGGGTTGCCGGCATCCGTCGTCGTGTAGATATCCGTCATTCTCTGTCTCATCTCCTCGCTGTGGTTGAGCGGCCTCCCACAGGTTTCCCAGAGACACGGCATTCTGCACATGTACCCCGGAACACAACCTCGGCCCCGTCGACGCCGAAGCCGGCGGGGCCGGAGGGATGGGTCGCGACCCGTGGCGAAGTAACCCGAAGCCCGGCACCCCGCAAGGGGGTACCGGGCTCGTAGCCGGGCGTCGCGGGGGTCACGGGGTCAAGTATGCGCCCTCTCTGGAATGAGTCAAGAAAAGCCCGCGACGGCTGTTTACGGGTGCGGTGTCGCGCTCGGCGCGGTGGTCGGCGACTGCGAGCCACCCGGGCCGCCAGGCCCGAATTGGCCGCCGGGGGACCGCCACGTGGCCATGGGCGGGGGCCCGCCGTGATGAGACATCCCGGCGCCTTGCCAGTGGTGATGGTGGTGCCCGCCGTATCCGCCGCCGGCGTGCCTGCCGAGGGCGAATCCGGAGAAGAACACGATCGCGACGATGAAAACGACGCCCGCGACGATGCCGACCCACGCCAAAGCGGCGTAGAGGCGGCCGTGACGGTCGTATCGCGGGTCGGCCGGCGCGGTCCGGTAAGCCGGTGGCGCCGTTTCAACAGCTGTGGGTTCGGTGCGAGGTTCAGGTGATTCGGTCATGTTTTCGATGATGCCGACCGTGGAATTGGTACTTCGTGGGTTACACCAATGAATTGGCTGTGAAAAATTCGGTTAACCGCCGGGCGTCTGACCTGGCTTGAACGGGTTCACCGCAAACTGGATGACCCGGTACGGGGCCCGTGCGCGCGGGTCGACGTTGTTCCACTGGCTGATGAAGATTCGCAGTTCGTCCAGCGTCGAGCCCGGCGAGATGTAGCCGCCGTACGGCTGGGCGAGCCGGTTGTCGTCGGGGGGCGGCAGGCTTTCGGCGGGATCGGGCCAGTCGGTGGCGAGCACGACGGTGGTCACCGGCGCCGTTCCCAGCCCGGTGGGATCGTCGGCGACGCGCACTTCCATGTTCCCGGTGGTCGCGTTGAAGTACGACAGCACGGTCTTGCCGTCGATCTGCTTGACGCTCATCTCCCCGACCCGGTCTCCCCACAACGGCGTCGGCGGTTTGTTCCAGCCGCCGGCGGCGCCGGAAAGCCCCGACCAGCCCTGCCACGACGACCGGTCGGTGAACGTCTCCGGCCGGGCGCGCCACAGCGTCACCGGCCGGCTGCGGTCGAAGCTGTCGGCGACGAGGTAGACCCAGCCCGTCGGCGAGTCGGCCCGGGGGATCGGGTCGTAGTAGCCGCTGATCTGAGACTGCCTTCCGCCCTGGTAGCCGCCGTCGCGGACCGACCCGGGCACGGTGGGCCAGCCACCGTTCGCCGGATCGGCTTTCACGAGTCGCGTGGTCTGTGGCGCCAGGTTGCGGACGGTGGCGACGAGCAGATAGTTGGCCCGGTTGATCTGTACGACGCCCGCCGGCAGCTGGGAATCCCCCGGCGGAGTCGGGTCGGCCAGCAGCGGCCTGTCGACGCCGATCACCCGGTCGTACTGCACGCCGGCGGGGTCATCGATGGTGTCGGTCTCGGCGCGCAACGCGATCGGCGCGTACCAGCCGCCGAAGCCCACGCCCTGGCCGGCGAAGCTGTCGCCGCAGACCTGCAGCACGCCGCTGGGGAACTCCATGAACTCGCACAGGTCGGTCGCCCCGATCCCGTAGTCGCGGGTCGGGGTGCCCGTGCCCGCCTCGGGACCGATGCGCAAGACCTGGCCGGGCAACAGCGGTTGCAGAATCGGCTCGGGCTCAGGCGCGGGCGGATCCGCGTGTGCCGGTGCCGCTGTCAGGGTTCCGACGGCGACCAGCGCCGACCCGATCACCGTCCGGCACGCACCCATCGCCGGACAGCGTAACGGGAGGCGCTGCGGCGCTCTACAGTTGCGCCACGAGCAGCTCGGCGATCTGGATCGTGTTCAGCGCCGCGCCCTTCCGCAGGTTGTCACCAGAGACGAACAGCGCGAGGCCGCGGCCGCCGGGCACACCGGGATCCCGGCGGATCCGGCCGACGAGCGACTCGTCGACCCCGGCAGCGGCCAGCGGCGTCGGCACGTCGACGAGCTTGACCCCCGGCGCCGCGGACAGAAGCGCGGCCGCGCGCGCCGGCGAGAGGGGCCGGGAGAACTCGGCGTTGATCGACAACGAATGCCCCGTGAAGACCGGCACCCGCACACAGGTGCCGCTGACGAGCAGGTCCGGGATGCCGAGGATCTTGCGGCTCTCGTTGCGCAGCTTCTGGTCCTCGTCGGATTCGCCGGAGCCGTCGTCGACCAGCGAGCCTGCGAGCGGCAGCACATTGAACGCGATCGGCGCGACGTATGTCCGCGGTGCCGGATAGTCCAGCGCGCCGCCGTCGTGCACCAGCTGTTCGGCGTCGTCGATCACCGCGCGCGCCTGGGTGGCCAGCTCACGCACGCCGGCCAGGCCGCTCCCGGAGACGGCCTGATACGTCGAGGCGACCAAGCGCACCAGTCCCGCCTCGTCGTGCAGCGGTTTGAGCACCGGCATCGCGGCCATCGTCGTGCAGTTCGGGTTCGCGATGATGCCCTTCGGAAGCCGCCCGGCGGCACGGACATCTCTGTCGAAATTCACCTCGGAGACAACCAGCGGCACGTCGGGGTCCTTGCGCCACGCCGACGAGTTGTCGATCACCGTCACCCCCGCAGCGGCGAATCGGGGCGCCTGCACCCGCGACATCGTCGCGCCCGCGGAGAACAGCGCGATGTCCAGGCCGCTGGGGTCGGCGGTGGCGGCGTCCTCCACCTCGATCTCCTGGCCGCGGAACGCCAGCTTGCGGCCCTGCGACCGGGCCGATGCGAAGAACCGCACGCCGGTGGCGGGAAAGTCGCGCTCGTCGAGCAGCGTGCGCATCACCTGGCCGACCTGCCCGGTGGCACCCACCACACCGATGTTGACCATCGCTAGCGACCCGTCCCCGCGTAGACCACGGCCTTCTCGTCGCCGCCGAGGCCGAACGCCTCGTGCAGCGCGACGACCGCCTTGTCGAGCTCGGTGTCCTTGATCAGAACCGAGATTCGGATCTCCGACGTGGAGATCAGGTCGATGTTGACGCCGACGCCGGCCAGCGCCTCGCAGAACTTCGCGGTGACGCCGGGGTGGCTGCGCATGCCGGCACCGACGAGCGAGACCTTGCCGATGTGGTCGTCGTAGAGCACACGGCTGAAACCGATCTCGTCCTGCAGTGCGGTGAGCTTCTCCACCGCGGCCGGGCCGCTGTCGCGTGAGCAGGTGAACGTGATGTCGGTCTTGCCGTCCTCGATCTTGGAGATGTTCTGCAGCACCATGTCGATGTTGACGTCCGCGTCGGCGACGGCACGAAAAACCTTGGCGGCGTAGCCGGGAACGTCGGGAAGGCCGACGATCGTCACCTTCGCCTCGCTGCGGTCGTGTGCGACCCCGGTCAGAATCGCGTCTTCCATCGAGATGTCCTCCATCCATCCGGCCACGAGCGTGCCGGGCTTGTCCGAGTACGACGACCGGACATGTATCGGAACGTCGTAACGGCGGGCGTATTCCACGCAGCGCAGCATCAGCACCTTCGCGCCGCAGGCGGCCAGTTCGAGCATCTCCTCGAACGAGACGCTGTCCAGCCGGTGCGCGTTGGGCACGATCCGCGGGTCGGCGGTGAAGATCCCGTCGACATCGGTGTAGATCTCGCAGACGTCGGCGCCCAGGGCCGCGGCCAACGCGACGGCGGTGGTGTCCGAGCCGCCCCGGCCCAGCGTCGTGACGTCCTTGCTGTCCTGGCTGACCCCCTGGAATCCGGCGACCAGCACGATCAACCCCTCGTCGAGGGCCGATCGCAGCCGTCCGGGCGTGACATCGATGATCTTGGCGTTGCCGTGGATCCCGGTGGTGATCACGCCGGCCTGTGAGCCGGTAAAGGAGCGGGCCTGCGCGCCGAGCGAGTCGATCGCCATCGCGACCAGCGCGTTGGAGATCCGCTCGCCGGCCGTCAGCAGCATGTCCATTTCGCGCGGCGGCGGCGCGGGGCAGACCTGTTTGGCCAGGTCGAGCAGGTCGTCGGTGGTATCGCCCATCGCCGAGACCACCACTACGACGTCGTTGCCCTGTTTCTTGGTCTCGACGATGCGCTCGGCCACGCGGCGGATGCGGTCGGCGTCGGCCACCGACGATCCGCCGTATTTCTGCACGACGAGCGCCACGGTCACCCTTTCCAGCGGTGGCTTCTCAAGGTGGAAGCCACACCAAGAATAAGGGGTCTGCGCGGCTGATTTTTGCCACGCCGCTGCCGGGCTACTGTGAGCACGTGACCGACCGCGTCGCGGAAACGAGGGTCCGGATCAACCCTGCCATCGCCGCCCGCTGGAGTCCGCGGGCCTTCGATCCGTCGGCCGTGGTCACCGGTGAGCAGATCACCGCGCTGCTCGAGGCCGCGCGGTGGGCGGCGACGTGGGGTCACCGGCAGCCGGTGCGGTTCATCGTCGGCATGCGCGGCGACGACACGTACGGCAGGCTCGCCGGACTGCTCAAGCGGGGCAACAGCTACGCCAAGTCCGCGGGGGCGCTGATGCTGGTCGGTGTCGACGAGGGTCCCGACGACAACACCGCCGTGTACGCCGCGGTCGACGCCGGCGCGGCGATCGCCCAGCTGACGATCGAGGCGGTGTCGCGGGGACTGATCGCGCACCCGATGGCAGGATTCAACAAGGACGGTGCCCGGGCTGAATTCGGGCTGCCCGAGGAGGTGCGCCCGATCGCGGTCGTCGC
Source organism: Mycobacterium sp. (assembly GCF_035314905.1). Taxonomy (GTDB): domain Bacteria; phylum Actinomycetota; class Actinomycetes; order Mycobacteriales; family Mycobacteriaceae; genus Mycobacterium. Next base: position 2,738 of record NZ_DATFYW010000014.1, on the reverse strand, counting down.
GGTCGGCTCCCTGGGCGACTACGCCGCCGTGGACGACGCGATCGTCGAGCGGGATCGCATGTCGCGGCAACGGTTGCCGCTGGAAGACATCGCGTTCGCGGGAGCCTGGGGCCGGCCGTTTCAGGTGTAGAGCCTGGCGGCGCGGGCAACCACCGCCGCGGCTTCCTCGCAGTTGTCGCCGCCGATGTCGACGACGACAGCCGGGCGGATGACGAGACTGCCCGCCGCCAGGTACCCGCCGCCGACGCGCCGGCGCCGCATCGGCTCACCCACGAACGACAGCGCCGAGCAGAACCTGTGGTCGACGAAGATCTCGACGCCGTCCTGCGCACGGCGCTGAAGGCCCTCGGTCGCGGCGTCGACCAGTTCCGGTTGCAGATGGACCTGCAGCGCAAGCGCGTCCGGCGAGCCGCTGCGCCGGATGCTGAACCGGCAGTCGTACGGCGGCTGCGCGCCGATGTCCCAGTGGGCGATGTCCGCGCCCACGACGGTCATCGCTTCGCACGGGTCCCGTCCGGCCAGCGCGGACGGGTATGCCGCCAGCGCGTCGCGGGCCGGCAGCGGCTGCGACGTCACCCGTTCGGCGACCGCCACGGCGATCCGCTGGGCCAGGCCGCAATCCTGGTCGGCGATGAGCCCGATCTTCGCGAGCGGCCGCTTTTGTGTGCGCAACGGCGCTGCGCCCGGCAGCTTCGACAGCGGCAGCGGCACGCCGTAGACGCAGGAGTCCGGCGCGCCGGCGTAGACCGGCGTGTCGCCGACCCGAAACGCGACGGTGTCCCCGGGATCACCGGCCAGCTCCAGGTCGACGGCCACGATCTTGCGCGTGCTGGAACCGCTGACCTTCACGTCCAGGTCGCACTCGTTGAACGCGTAAAGCGTTCCAATGGAATTGACTTCGCCGATCTTGGCCATCACGTCGCGGTTGAGAAGACCGCACACGTCGATGCGGCGCAGCGCCCGCAGATACGCCAGCACAGCCGCGTCGCCGGCGCCGACCGTCTGCCCGTAGAGCGGCACCGCACCGGCGAAGAAATAGCCGGGGTCGACGTCCCGCTGCCCGGTCTCGGGGCGCCCGGCAGCCGTGTGCGAGCAGCCCGTCAACACAAGCGCACTGGCCAGCAGGCAGGCCAGCAGGTGCCTCACGGGGCACAGTCTGTCACGTATGCGGTAGAGTTCGTGACGTGCAGCGGGTGCTCCTTCTCGGACGCCGCGGCGGGGTCTGATCCAGACCGGCTTCCCGTCGCGGGTGTTCGCGATGCGCCGGTCGTGACCGTTAATTCTTCCGGAAAGCAACCGCAAAAATGACCCCCACAGACCCTCGTGTCGAGGTAATCGATTCCGCCGATGCGTTCGTGTCGGCACGCACCATCACCACTCCGTCGGGTGCCCCCAACCCGGGCCAGCCGGCATGGAACACGCAGCGCGGCTCGTCGATGCCGACCCGGCGGTACCGCGCCTTCTCCGAGGAGGTCGAGCCGATCCGGCTGGCCGAGCGCACCTGGCCCGACAGGGTCGTCGACCGCGCGCCGATGTGGTGCGCCGTCGACCTGCGCGACGGCAACCAGGCGCTGATCGATCCGATGAGCCCGGCCCGCAAGCGCCGGATGTTCGAGCTGCTGGTACGGATGGGCTACAAGGAGATCGAGGTCGGTTTCCCGTCGGCCAGTCAGACCGACTTCGACTTCGTGCGCGAAATCATCGAGCAGGGCGCGATTCCCGACGACGTCGCGATCCAGGTGCTGACGCAGTGCCGGCCGGAACTGATCGAGCGGACTTTCGAGGCGTGCCGGGGTGCGGCGCGCGCGATCGTGCACTTCTACAACTCGACGTCGATCCTGCAGCGGCGGGTGGTGTTCCGCGCCGACCGCGCCGAGGTGGCGCAGATCGCGGTCGACGGCGCCCGCAAGTGCGTCGAGGAGGCGGCCAAGTATCCCGGCACGCGGTGGCGCTTCGAGTACTCGCCGGAGTCCTACACCGGCACCGAGTTGGAGTACGCCAGGCAGGTGTGCGACGCGGTCGGCGATGTCATCTCACCGACGCCGGACAGCCCGATCATCTTCAACCTGCCCGCCACCGTCGAGATGGCCACGCCCAACGTCTACGCCGACTCCATCGAGTGGATGAGCCGCAACCTGGCCCGTCGCGACAGCGTCATCCTGAGCCTGCATCCACACAACGACCGCGGAACCGCCGTCGCCGCAGCCGAATTGGGGTATGCGGCCGGCGCCGACCGGATCGAGGGCTGCCTGTTCGGCAACGGTGAGCGCACCGGCAACGTGTGCATCGTCACGCTGGGGCTGAACCTGTTCAGCCGCGGCGTGGACCCGCAGATCGATTTCGCCAACATCGACGAGATCCGGCGCACGGTCGAATACTGCAACCAGCTGCCGGTGCACGAGCGCCACCCGTACGGCGGCGACCTGGTCTACACCGCGTTCTCCGGCAGCCATCAGGACGCGATCAACAAGGGCCTCGACGCGATGAAGGTGGCGGCCGACGAGGCCGACGCCGACGTCGACGACATGCTGTGGCAGGTGCCTTACCTGCCGATCGACCCCAGGGACGTCGGGCGCACCTACGAGGCCGTGATCCGGGTCAACTCGCAGTCCGGCAAGGGCGGGGTGGCCTACATCATGAAGGCCGACCACGGGCTGGCGCTGCCGCGGCGGCTGCAGATCGAGTTCTCTCAGGTGATCCAGAAGATCACCGAAGGCGAGGGGGGCGAGGTCACGCCG
>NZ_DATFYW010000013.1:0-25490 GCF_035314905.1 Mycobacterium sp. | reverse complement strand
GCCGATCGTGATGACGACCGCGATGACCGACAGCGCGGCGACGATGACGATCGTGCGCAGCGACACCACCGGCATCGGCAGCCGCAGCAGCCGATACAGGCGGTCGTTGAGCGCCACTAGTGAGCTCGCAGCCCGGGCTGCCCCGACGCAGCCGGGTCGGCGTCGGCACCGATCACCGGCAGGCGCGCCGACCCGGAATCAATGTTCATGGGGAGATCTTGCCTGATCGCCGGCCGCCATCGCGGGAAGCGCAGTTCGCTCACCGCTGCCCGTCGGCGCCCGCGGCGAGCTCCGCCCGGTCATCGTCGGGCGCATAGCGCTCGGTGTGCTGGTCCAGGCCGCCACGCAGTGAGTCGAAGATCGCCAGGCCCTGCCCCACCAGCCCGGTAGCGATCTGACCCAGCCCGTCGGCGCCGTTGAGCACGGTCAGGTTGGCGCCCGACAACCCCTGCGCGGCCTGCTTGACGATTTCGGGCAGCTGGTCGATGAGCATGCGATCCAACGCCACCCGGTTGTGCGAGGCGGCCGCTTCTGCCTGGATCTTCATCCGCTCGGCGTCGGCGACCGCCAGGATACGCACGCGCTCTGCCTCCGCCTCGGCGGGCTTGACCACCTCGCTCACCAGCTCCTGCTGGCGCAGCTCGGCGGCCCGCTCGGCCAGTTCGGTACGCGCGGCCAGGACCTCGCGCTGGGCTTCGGCGTCGGCCAGTGGGCCGGCCTGGGCGGCCTGCGCCTGCGCCTTGTCGACCTCGGCCTTGTACTGGGCCCGCACGATCGCGGTTTGGCGGGCGTATTCGGCCTGGTTGCGCTGCGATTCCTGCTGCGCCTCGGCCGCGGCCTGATCCGCCTGCGCCTGGGCGATCTGCGCCTGCTGTTGGATCGCCGCGTTGTGCGGGGCCGACATCGCCACGATGTATCCCAGCGAGCCGTCGTCGATGGACTGGATCTGTAACGCGTCGACGGTCAGACCGATCTTGCTCATCTCCTCCTTGGAGCCGTCGAGCACCTCGGTGGCCAGCTTCTGGCGTTCCCGGATGATCTGCTCGACGGTCATCGACCCGATGATTGAACGCAGGTGCCCGGCGAAGATCCGCCCGGTCAGCACCGACATCTGCTGCTGATCGGACAGGAACCGTTGCGCGGCGGCGACGATGCTGGCGTTGTCGTTGCCGACCTTGAATGCGATGACCCCGCGAACGTTGAGGGTGATGCCCTGCTGGGTGACGCACTTCTCGGCGACCTCGGCCTCGCACATCGACAGGGTCAAGAACCGCACCTTGCGGAAGAACGGCAAGATGAACGCACCGTGACCGGTGACCACCTTGAACGGCGCATCGGCGCGTGACCTGCCTCCGGAGATCAGCATCGCCTCATCAGGTGCGGGCACTCTGTAGCCAAACATCATGGGCTCCTTCGGTTTTGTCGTTGTACCCGGAATTTCACGGCTGCTCGTGAAGGCCCTTCCACGGCTCGACGAGGACGGTGCGGGGTCCGCGCAGGCCGACCACCAATACCTCGGCGCCCTTCGGCAGCGGCTCCGGCGACCAGGCCAGGTAGGCCTCCCGCGATCCACGCACCGTCAGCAGCACTTCGCCGGCGCCGCCCGCGCCGCGGGTCGCCACGATGAGCGAACCGACGCAGCCGACCACCGAGTCCTCGTCCACCGCGGATTTGCCTTCCTCGTCGGCGACGGGGCGTGTCCTGCCGCCTGCCCGAAAGACTAAGCCGCGGCCCTGGCAACGGCCTCGACTCGGCGGGATCGGGACTCTGAGCGAAAACCACGTGGCTGTTCGGCGCCGCGGCGTGCGGGCCGCCTCCGGTGGGGCTAGCACAACCGCGATCGCATTACTTCCCGCGGTGTACACGGCCAATGAATGCCGATATTGTCGACCGGTCTCATGTCGACTCAGTGTTGATGCCGGGCGCACGGCATTTCCACGCCATCCGCTGAATTGAGGGAACATGGCTGAATTTCCGACGGGCGAAGGTGAAGCGCCGGTTATCGTCAATCTCGCCGACGCGGCGATGCACATGTACTCCTCGGCGATCGAGTCATTACCCCAGCCGGACGACCCCGCGTTTCACGACCGGGCCGAGGTGATTTTGTCGGGGCTCCGCAAACTGCAGACCGCACTGACCGAAGCGGCCCGCAAGAGCCGGACCACGCCATCGGTGATCGTGGCGCTCAGCGAAGTGCGTGGCCGTTACAACGATCTGATGGCCGTTGCCGCTACCGCGCCGGGCGCCACGTTAGGCCAGCAGCTCTACGTCGCACGCAAGCGCGCGAACCTGTCTGCCAAAGAGGCGGCAAACGGCGCGGGACTTCGCAAAGATCTCCTCGACGAGCTGGAGGCCGGTGAAATACCCACCGAGGACGAGGCCAAGAGGATCGGGGAGCTTATCGCCGCACTCGGCAACTCCTCCGATTTCGCCCCGGCTGCCCATCCCGACCAATCGGATGCGGGCGCTGACGGGAGTACCAACGGCTGGGATGAATCGATGGCCGAACACGCCGGTGCCTAGCACTCGGCAGGCGCCGTGCAGGTACCTCGCCGCCGTCCCGGCCGGTCCTTTCGGCCGAGCCGGTGATGGCTACGCCCACGCCTGATCGATGACACCGCGCAAGGCGGCGGAGAATTCGCTCGGCATGTCCATGAATGAGCCGTGATGGCCGGGAAGGGTGATCAACTCACAGTTGAGCCCCTGCGCCAGAATCTGTGCGACCTGCGCGTACCACGCTCGCCTGCTCAGCCCGTATTCGCTTACTGCGACAAACATTTTCACGTCGTCGCGCTTGATTCCGTTGATGTCCGGCAGATAGTTGCTGACCGGCAGGAGTTCGTGTTCGATCAACACCTGTGCGGCCTGCTTGTCGCTCCTGTACGGCACCGCGCTGGCCCTGCGGTGCCGGTTCACCGGTGCGGTTGCCCTGATCATCTTCGCCACGGGCAGCTGGGCACCCAACATGAAGCGCAATGCGGCCAGCGACGGTCCGAACCGGAAGGCGGTCGCATAGACGTTGGCGAAGAATCGCCGCCAACGGCGGGCCATCGGATGCAGGCGCGCCAGCGGCGCTTCGTGCGCGACCACGGCCCGTACCGCCTGAGGCTGGGTCCTGGCCATGTCCAGCGCGATCACGGCGCCGCTGCTGTTGCCGAAAACGACCGCGGACTGCTCACCGACCGCCCGCAGGACCGCCACCGCGTCACGGCTCTGCTGGGTGATCTCGAAGTTCTGCGGCTCATGGCCGGTGCTGCGTGCGTTTCCGCGTCGGTCGAATGTGATCACCCGGTATTCGTCGGCCAGGATTTCGGCGACGAATGAATACTGCCAACCGTCGCCGCCGGCGGGTGGGATCATCAGCAGCGGTTTGCCGTTGCCGCGGACTTCGTAATAGAGGTCATCCCCTTCGGTGGTGACCCAGCCCGCGTGCAGGCCGTCCGTATCGGTCACTTCCCCTGCTTTCCGCCGCGGGCAATTCCGCACTCACGACCAGCCTGCCGCCGAGCCCGGTGATGGTCGCCGCGTTCGGTTGGCCGGGCCTGTCGTCTCACCGCCGCCGCGCCGATCGTAAGAGAGTTCCTGCAGCGGGGCCACCTGGGACCAAAGGCCCTGTCGGTTGCCTCGGTTGGAGGCGCAACGTCTACCGCGGGCATGGCGCCACGCCGGTCGGGACGCCAGCCGCGATTCGACGACAACGAAGAAGGCCGACACCGTGATGACCTGTCCCAACGGGCACCTGAACCCGGGCAGCGAGGAGTTCTGCCGTCAGTGCGGAGCTCAGACGGTGTTTGCAGGGGTGATGTGTTCCCAAGGCCACATCACGACCGGGCGTCAATCGGCGTGCCCGCAGTGCGGGGCGCCGGTCGATGCATCAGGCAGATGGTCGCCAACCCGGCCGTGGTACCGCAGGAAGCCGGTCCTCGTGGTGGTCGGCATTGTTGCGGTGCTGGTCCTTTCGGGCGGAATCATCGCGGTTGTCGCCACGGACGCCGACCGTCAGGCGAGCCGTGCCGCGCACGCACGCACGGAGGCGGTGGTCAAGCAATGGTGGTCAGGGGTCAGCGGATATTTCGACGACCTGCAGACCGCATTGGACGACTCGCGGGGTGCCGCGAATCTCGATGACAAAAAGCTGATGGCGACGTCCTGTCAGGAGATGCATGATGTTGCGGAAGTGAAGCTGAAGGCGCACATGCCCAGCCCCGACCCTGTCCTGACGGCAGAAGTCGGATCGGCCATCGACGACGCCCACGAAGCGGCGCACATGTGCCTGGCATACGTGGACGGCTCGATGGTTTACGACGGCGGCCAGTTCCATTCCTATCTGGACGAATCCGAGAGGCATCTCAAAGCCGCCCGGGACCTCGTCGAGGGCAAACCCACGCAGGCGTGATGGCCATCCCGGCCGCTCGGCGAGCACAATGACCCACAGAGCGGCGCCGCTCTGAGCTGAGAGCGAGGCAACATGTCGAGCAGCAACTCCCCCACCCATACCGTCCCGCCGAGCGTGGCCGCGCTCTTCTTCGATCGGGTCAACGCCTCACCCGGGAAGGAGGCGTTTCGCTATCCGCACGACGGGAAGTGGGTGTCGGCGACCTGGCGGGATACCGCCGGCCGGGTGGAATCGTTGGCGGCTGGCCTGCTGGCGCTGGGTGTACAGCCCGAACAGCGGGTCGGGATCGTGTCGAGCACCAGGTTGGAGTGGATCCTGGCCGATCTGGCGGTCATGTGCGCCGGGGCCGCCACCACGACGGTCTACGCGAATACCAACACCGCCGACACCGCCTACATCATCAGCGACTCCGGGTGCCGGATCGTGTTCGCTGAGAACGACGGCCAGCTTGCCAAGCTGGTCGAGCGCCGGGCCGAGCTGCCGCAGGTGGACAAGGTGGTGGTTTTCGACGGCAACGCCGACGGTGACTGGGTCATGACGCTGCACGACCTGGCCGAGCTGGGTGCGAAGTACCTGCTCGAGCATCCGCAGTGTGTGCAGGACGCCGTCGACGCGATCACCCCCGACCGGTTGGCAACACTGATCTACACGTCGGGAACCACCGGGCGCCCCAAGGGTGTCCGGTTGCGTCATGAGGCGTGGGTGTATCAGGGAGCCACGGTCGCGGCGCTCGGGGTGGTGGGCGCCGATGATCTGCAGCTTCTGTGGTTGCCGCTGGCGCACTCGTTCGGCAAGGTGCTGATCTCGGCCCAGCTGGCGTGTGGGTTCGTCAGCGCGGTCGACGGGCGCGTCGACAAGATCGTGGACAACACCGCGGTGGTGCGCCCGACGTTCATGGCCGCCGCGCCGCGGATCTTCGAAAAGGCGCATGCCCGCATCGTCACCTCACAGCAGGAACGGGGTGGTTTGATGTGGCGGCTGTTCTCCCGGGCCTTCGCCATGGGGCATGAGGTGGACCGTCGGCGCCGCGCCGGCGAGCCGGTCCCATTCCCCCTCACGCTGCAACACAAGGTGTTTGACCGCCTGGTGTTTTCCAAGGTGCGCGATGTCTTCGGCGGGCGTATCCGGTTCTTTGTTTCAGGCTCGGCGCCGTTGAACCGCGACATCGCCGAATGGTTCCACGCCGCCGGCCTGCTGATCCTTGAAGGCTACGGCCTCACCGAAACCGCCGGCGGCGGCTTCATCAACCGGCCGGACCACTACAAACTCGGCACCGTTGGCCTTGCCTTCGACGGCACACGGGCGCGGATCGGTGATGAGGGAGAGGTGCAGATGCGCAGCCCGAACGTGATGGCGGGCTACCACAACCTGCCCGGGGCGACCGAAGACGCATTCACCGGCGACGGGTGGTTGCGAACCGGCGACAAGGGCTCGTTCGATCGGGGCGGATTCCTCACGATCACCGGCCGGATCAAAGAGATGTTCAAGACTTCGGGCGGCAAATACATTGTGCCACCGGCGATTGAGGCGAAATTCATCGCGTTGTGCCCGTATGCCAGTCAGTTCCTGGTGTTCGGCGAAGCCCGAAACTACTGTGTCGCGTTGATCGCGCTTGACCCCGATGTGATTGCCGGCTGGGCCGCGGATCAGGGCATGCGGAACGCCACCTACGCGGAGTTGGCGAAATCGCAGCAAGTGCATGACCTCATCGAGGGATACGTGCGGACGCTCAATGCTGAACTCAACCGGTGGGAGACCATCAAGAAATGGGCGCTGCTGGATCATGATCTTTCGGTCGAACGCGGGGAGCTCACCCCGTCGTTGAAGGTGAAGCGCGCGGTGGTCGCGGATCGCTTCAAACCAGTCATCGACGCGTTGTACGTGTGAGCAACATTGCAGATCAGTCTTGTAAGTGGCGCTTGTGATCCCACCGCTCGAGCGACGCCTGCAAATCGTGCAGTCCCAGCGCGGCCAGCGGTGTGCCCAGCGAACGGCAGGCGAGCAGTAACGGGCTCATGCCGTTCTCCCGTAACCGGTGTCGTTGGTGCGGCCGCCCCCATCGTCGAGCAGGCTTCCGAGTTCGCGGTCCCACTGGAGGGCACGAACGCGGTCCAGGCGCCAACGCGTTGCCGTGACGAGCGCGGTCGTGAGCCCGAACGCCCCCGCCCCCACGGCCACCATAACGCTGGCGGCGTCGAACTGCGCCCGTGACAGCGGTGTGGGCGCCGGCACGCGGTTTCCGTTGTCGTCAACCCAGATCTGCTCGGCGTCCGCGGTTCGCGGCGGCTGACTCCGGAGGACGAAAACCACCCGCCCGGCATCGGGGGCTGGCCGAGTAGCGGTCGCTGCGGCCACCGGATGCCGTGCCCGCGCCTCGTCGGCATACATCTGACGGTGGGCTTCATACACCGTGGTGGCGACGACAGCGGCGACGGGTATCGCGATCAGCGACACCACCATGGCCGTCAGGAGCGCAAGCGCCTCGACCCGATCGGTGCGCCGCACCAGTGGATTCGTGCTGAATACCCGGGCGATCCGCCACTGGCGCGGATCCAGCGCGAAGGTCTCCATGCCAACTCCTCAGGTCACCGGTGCGCCGCTGCGTGCTGAACCGATTCTCGGCGGGCGGGGCCCCGCGCAGGCAGAGCCGATTGGCATCGCGCTTCTTCCCATTGGTCATCCGCGGCACGGCCGGATGTACCCGCCGCGTGGGCGCGGCGGTGCAGAGACTTGTTGCGCTGCCGGCGGGGACCATTGGCCCTACCGGTGATATGGGTGTCGGGCCATCCTTGGCGGCCTGATGATCAACGGCGGTGAAGGGATCCGCAGCGTTGCCTCGGCTTACCCTGCTCGGCGTCGGTGCGATGAACTCGCCGCGCTACCGGCCGGCCGGATTGTTGGTCACCTGGGCCGGGCATCGGGTGATGCTCGACGGTGGCGCTGCGGCTGACCCCGACGCCGCGGTCAATGCGTGGCTGGTGACCGACGAACATGCCGAACTTATGCCACAGATTCGCCGTCGCGCCAAGCAGTTGTCGCTGCGCCCACGGATCGGGTCCTTGAGCGCGGACGGAGTGCGACTGCGACCGCTACCCGTGGAACATACGTCGCATCCGACCGTCGGGTACCTCATCGAGACCGGCCCGCGGCGTGCGGTGTGGGCACCGGAGTTCTGGGTGTTTCCGCAGTGGGCGGCCGGCGCCGATCTGATGTTCGCCGACGCGGCCGGGTGGAAGCGGCCGATCCGGTTCGCCGGTGGTGTGGGTGGGCACGCGTGTGTTGACGACGTCGCGGCGGCCGCCCGCGCCGCCGGTGTCGGTCGGCTGGTGTTCGCCCACATCGGCAGGCCCAGCATCGCGGCCATCGATCGAAATCAACGCCCGCCGTTCGGGGAATGGGGCGTCGAGGGCGCGGCATTTCTGCTGCGGTGAATCGGCGCACACCGGCGTGGGCACGGATCAGGGCCCTTTTGCCGCACGCCGCGGGGACTATCGGCCCTGTGGCGAAGCGCTGGTTGGGCGCATCATGAGCCGACGTTGCCTGCCGGTTGATTGCGGCGAGCAATTCCCGAGCTGGCCCGGTGTGGGCGGCCCCGGACTGCCGCCTGGCTTTTGCGCTCCGGGGCCGCCCCAGGGTTGTGTCCACGTCGGCCGGACCGGCACCGGGCGGCGACGAACGGCCCCGACAATCAGGACTTCGGCCCCTATCCGCCACTTCGGCCAACTGGTCAGCATGGAACCCTCAGGCGTACAACGAGATTAGGAGCGATCATGAGCACCCTTCCTGCGTCGCGGCGGTCACGCGCGGTGTGGCCCGATTTGGCGGAGTGGTTTGCTGGGTTCCCGTCGTGGGCGGAGATGCGGCCAGTGCTCGGCGGCCACGGGATGCGGCTCGAGGACGAGATGACCGAGGGCCGCTACGAGGTCCGGGCCGAAATCCCCGGCATCGACCCCGGCAAGGACGTCGAGATCACGGTGCGTGAAGGCCAGTTGACGATCAAGGCCGAACGCAGCGAGAAGAAAGTATCCAACGGGCGCTCTGAATTCAGCTACGGCTCGTTCGTGCGCACGGTTTCGCTCCCGGCAGGCGCCGACGAAGACCACATCAGCGCAAGCTACGACAAAGGCATCCTGACGGTCTCGGTGCCGGTCGGTGAGCCCGAGCCGTCCGAGAAGCGCATCGAAGTCACGTCGGGGTAGGTGCGCTCAGAACCGGTCCCCGAGCCACGCCCTGGGACCGCTCCCACAACCGAGAGGCCAACTAATGGAGCACCACGCTGCGCAGCAGGCCACCAAGCGATGGACCGTCGAGGTGTCCATCGATGAGCATCCCATGCGCACCCGGGCAAAGGCCCACATGCACTGGCACGGGCAGGAGTTGACAGGCATCGGCATTGCCCGGCTCAACCCGGCGGACCGGAACGTCGCCGAGATCGGCGACGAACTCGCCGTCGCGAGGGCCCTGTCGAATCTGGCGGATCAGCTGTTCGCCGCAACGGCGTCAGACATCCACGCGGTCACCCACGAACCAGTCGTGATCGTCCACTAGCCAACCGAGAACCGAAGGAGCCGAACCATGACTCGAGCGGCGAGCCGGGCGCGCGGTGTGCCCCGGCGGGTTTTTCGCAATCGCCGGGAGGCCGGACGGGTCCTGGCCGGTCTGCTGCAGGCATACCGCGGCCGGGACGACGTCGTGGTGTTGGGCCTGCCGCGGGGCGGGATACCGGTGGCGTGGGAGGTGGCCGCGGCGCTGGGCGTCCGGTTGGACGCGTTCGTGGTGCGCAAGCTCGGTGCTCCCGGCCACGAAGAATTCGCGGTCGGTGCGCTGGCCAGCGGCGGCCGGGTGGTGGTCAACGACGACGTCCTGCGGGCGCTGCGCGTCACCCCGCAGCAGCTGCGTGATGTCGCCGAGCGAGAGGGCCGCGAACTGCTGCGCCGCGAATCGGCATACCGCGACGGCCGGCCGCCGGCCGATGTGACCGGCAAGACCGTCATCCTGGTCGACGACGGGCTGGCGACCGGGTCGAGCATGCTGGCGGCGGTGCAGGCACTGCGCGAGTCGGAGCCGGCGCAGATCGTGATCGCGGTGCCCGCTGCGCCGGAATCGACATTCCGCGAATTCGCCGGGCTCGTCGACGACGTCGTGTGCGTGACGATGCCCACCCCGTTTTTCGCCGTGGGTGAGTCATTCTGGGACTTCAGCCAGGTCAGCGACGAGGAAGTCCGCGAACTGCTTTCCACTCCGACGGTTTCAGTTCACCCGCCGCTGGCCGCGGTCACCGAGACGCCGGCGGACGCGGTGCGTCGGGTCGCGATCGACGCGCCCGACGGTGTGCCGCCGCGCGAGGTGCTCTCCGAGCTGATCGGTGACGCCCGCATCGTGCTGATCGGCGAGAGCTCGCACGGAACCCACGAGTTCTATCAGGCGCGCGCCGAGATCACCAAGTGGCTGATCGAGGAGAAGGGCTTCTGCGCGGTCGCCGCTGAAGCCGACTGGCCCGACGCCTACCGCGTCAACCGATATGTCCGCGGGCTCGGCGCCGACTCCACCGCCGAGGAGGCGCTGCGCGGGTTCGAGCGGTTCCCGGCCTGGATGTGGCGCAACGCCGTGGTCCGCGACTTCGCCCAATGGCTGCGCTGGCACAACGAGCGATGCGGTGTCGACGGACGCCGCCAGGCCGGCTTCTATGGTCTCGACCTCTACAGCCTGCACCGGTCGATGCGGGAGGTGATCGCCTATCTCGACACCGTCGATCCGCTGGCCGCGGCGCGGGCCCGACAGCGCTACGCCTGCTTCGACCACGCGTCGGCCGACGACGGGCAGGCCTACGGATTTGCCGCCGCCTTCGGCGCGGGGCTGTCCTGCGAACGCCAGGCCCTCGACCAGCTGGTGGACATGCAGCGCAGCGCGCTTCGCTACGCGCGTCGCGACGGGCTGCTCGCCGAGGACGAACTGTTCTACGCCGAGCAGAACGCGCTGACCGTGCGCAACGCCGAGGAGTACTACCGTGCGATGTTCGCCGGACGGGTCACCTCCTGGAACCTGCGCGATCAGCACATGGCGCAGACACTGGCCGCGCTGCGCGACCACCTCGATCGCCACCCCGACCCGGAGCCGGCGCGGATCGTGGTGTGGGCGCACAACTCTCATGTCGGCGACGCCCGTGCCACCGAGGTGTCCTCCGACGGCCAGCTGACGTTGGGCCAGCTTGTGCGCGAACACTACGGCGACGACTGCCGGCTGATCGGTTTCAGCACCTACACCGGCACCGTCACCGCCGCCAGTGAATGGGGCGGCGTCGCGGAGCGCAAGGTGGTCAGGCCCGCGCTCAACGGCAGCGTCGAGGAGCTGTTCCACGAGACCGGCAACCCTGGTTTCCTGGTGCCGATGCACGACACGGAAGCCACCGAGGTGCTCGATGTTCCGCGGCTGGGACGGGCGATCGGCGTGATCTACCTGCCCGCAACCGAACGCCAGAGCCACTACTACCACGTGCGGCCCGTCGACCAGTTCGACGCGATCATCCATATCGACCGCACCCGCGCCCTCGAACCCCTCGAGCCGACCAGCGTGTGGATCGCCGGCGAGACACCGGAAACCTACCCCACCGGCCTGTGACAGCGGATGTGTCACGATGACGACGATCATCCTTGTCGAAGGGGACGAGGTGATTGGCCGCGCGCTGACCGGCCTGCTCGATGCCGATCCCGATCTCGATGTACTCGGGCAGGCGCGTTCCGCCGCGGAGGCGATTGCCCTGATTCCCGCTGCGACGCCGGACGTGGCCCTCATCGAGGCTTGGTTGCCTGACGGCGACGGAATTGACCTGTGCCGCCGTCTGCTTTCGGTGGTGCCCGGGCTGCGCTGTGCCATCTTCGCACCTTCGGCTTCCGACGAGGCGATCGCGGACGCGATGCTGGCCGGGGCCAGCGGCTATCTGCTGACTGACATCAAGGGGATGCAGCTGGCCGCGGCCGTCAGAGACGTCGCGGCGGGCCGATGTTTCCTCGACAACCGGGCCACAGCAGAGCTGATTGGCCAGCGGTACGGCCCGTCGGGACAATATGGGCAGGTATCCGGGTTGACTGGGCAAGAGTCCCAGATTTACGAGCTGCTGTGCCGGGGCCTGACGGAAGGGCGGATCGCCGCGCGAATGCAGCTCCCCGACAACACGTTGAAAGATCTTGTCTGTCAGCTGCTGATCAAGCTGCGCATGCGGCGGCCGGACCGGGCGGCACGGCAGCCGGGCCATCACATCCTGGGTTGACGGGGTGTCGCGCCGCGACCATTGTGTGCCGGCGGCTTTCCGCCGCCCGTCGCGGGCAGGTCGATCCGGACGTACAGAACAGCTCCGTCGAAGCGTTTCGTGGTCTGCCAGCCGGTGTCTCGCAGGACCTGCAGCATGAGACGATTGTCGGCCAGGATGTCGGCGACGAAGAAGTACTGTTCACGGTCGGTGAGCTGGCGATGCAGTGCGAGCACCCCGTCGACATCGCTCTTCTTGAGGCGGCGCAGGCTGACCACCGCGCCGTCTGAAAGGGTGACCTCCCGAACGCCGCGATGCGTGCCGGCCGACGTTGTCACGCACCCGAGTCGGCGCCGGGTGTCAGCGACGGGTGGGGACCGCTGTCCGGCGGTGCGCAGATGATGCGACTGTCGTTGGGCCGCTGTGATTCCCGCTCATGCTGCGCCTCTACCCGCCGCTTGATGCCCAGCAGCATCCCCCTGATCACCAGTGCCGTCACCGGGCCGACCGCCTCCAGGCCGAGCGCCTCCCCGGGATGGCGCAACCGGGTGCGGGTGCGCACAAGGAGCCGGCACCGGTCCTGCCAGTGCGGCACGACGTGGAACGACCACACCGCATCCCACGGCACCTCCATCGTGCCGCCGCGCAGCACGATGGCCTTTTCCGCCATGACCTGGTCGACCTGCAGCACCACCCCGTTCCGGAGCCCCATCCACCCGCTGGGCACCAATCGCACGACGTCGCCCGGCGCCAGCCGCTGCCATTCGGGATGAATCCGGTCGGCATTGCGGTAGCGCAGACCGATGACATTCTCCAGTGCCTGATAGCTGTATACGCCGCCGCGGTCCTGGCCGATCTGGACCAGCCATGGCCAGATCGCCGGAGCGGGCGCGTCGATCCACACCGCCGAGGTGGTCTGTACGGTCGGCTCCCCGACCAGCTCGTCGCCGGGCAGGCGCAGCTGGCACTCTTCCTTCGTGGCGCCCCAGTTGCGGTAGAACCGCCTCGCGGCGTAGAGCGCCGCGGTCACCATCGCGGCGCGGGCCAGCCCGTTCACCATGAAGCAATTCTGCGCCGCTAAACGCTCCGGTTTTAGGGTCCGTGGTCCCTAATGAGGGGGTGATGGGTAGCACCGCACGGCCCGCACCGCGGTTCACCGGACAGGCGCACCGCCAGGCCGTGACCGGGCAGTTTGCCTTTTTTGGGCCGCGTTGTGCACCGCGATCGGGGTCGATGCCAGGGCCTGGCGTGCTGCCAGGCGTCCGGCCTGCATGAACGCCGCCCAGTCTCGGGTACTGAAGAATTGGCGGTAGAAGCCGACTCCGCGTACCGCTTCGTATGGAACGGGTTCGATCATCGCGACGTGGGACGCGGCACGCAGCCGTGCCAGGTTTTCGCGTGCCAGTTCGATCTGCTGGCAGGTGCGGACCTGGCTGGCCACGTACAGAATGCTGGCCGGCCGATACTCCCAGCCGGTGGCGTCTTCGCCTTCGAATCCGGGCGGGTAGAAGCCGTTGATCGCCAACGTGAAGTCACACGGCTCCTCGAGGTCGAGAAGTGGACGCACGGGGAAGATGTCGACGATGCCGCCGTCGCACCAGTGAAAGCCTGCGAATTCGACTGGCTGGATGAATAGCGGCAACGCGACGGCCATATGCACCGCGCGTGCCACCGGCAGCTCGGGATGAGTTCGGGGGCCGATGAATTCAATGCGATTCTGCTCGACGTTCCAGATCGGCGCGTAGGCCGGAATGGGCAGCTCGCCCAGGGTCATATCCCCGAGCAGGCGCCGATAGGTCGTTTCGACGGCGTCGCCTCCCAGGATGCCGGCGAAGCCTGTCCCGATAGTGGGAGCCGCGCGCATCAGCCGCCGCCAGTCGACGTCGATGTAGTCCCGGGGACGGAGGCCCAACGCGAACGCCGCCACCGTTTCGGCGCTGATACCGGCGGCGACGGGGAAGCCGAACAGCGCCGAACCGGAGCACAGTGAGATCACCGACGGACGCAGACCCGCTTCCTCGAGAGCACGCGCGGCCCCCACCACCGAAGCCATCGCGCCACTTCCGCCGGTTGCCGCGAGCGCGATTCGCTGACCGCCTTGGATGTGGGTGTCGTACGGTTCCGGCGGGGGGAAGGGTTGGGACTGCCCCGTCGTCGCGCCGCCCGAGGGCAGGTGCAACGCTGCCCGCCCGGCGTCGGCCACGAACGCGGCGTCCCCACGCAATCCCTCCACCCACTCGCGGGTGCGCGTGATCACGTTGAAGTACTGGCGGAGGCGGAAGATGTCGAGCAACTCGTCGAGCATGGTCAGTGACTATGAGCCCCGCGGCGCTCATCGGCCAGAGGCTTGAGTCCCACTTCTGAAGGTCAGGTGGCGCCGACGTCAGTGCTGACGTGTTTGGCCCTGCCACTCGACGAAGTGGTCGATCGGAAAGCGGGGCGTCGGTGGAAGCGGATCGGCGTTGACCGCGGCGTAGCCCACACGGAGCAGCATCTGCGGGAATGCGTCGCCGCCGAAGACGTCGGCCTGCACGGCGCGCCGGGTTCCGGCGATTTCCAACGGTTCGGTGACGGGGCAGGTGGCCAGTCCGTGTGCGGTGGCGGTGAGCAGGACGACGCTGGTGGCCTCGCCGGCGCGAAGCCGCGCCACCGGGCTGTCGTCGTTTGTCCCCAGGGCCAACACGACGGCATTGTCGTCTTTTGCGGCTGTGCCAGGGGGTTGGCCCAGGGCCGGTGCGGCGAACAGGCGCCCCGGTACGGCTGCCGTCGGGTCGGACGGCGGTGTGCTGTGCGCTGGCACGCCGGCCACGGATCCGTAGTGGCCGCTCCAGGTCGTCAATTCGGTCAGATAGTCGTGATTACTCGCATGCTCGAACGCCGCCCGGGCAACCACGCGCTGCAACTCGGGAAGTGATGCCACCTGGCGCATCACCACCCCCGCGCGTGCGGCGCGCGCACCCATGAGCGCGATGTCGCCGGCGGGCACCGGCCAAAAGCTGTAGTGCCGGCGGTCAGTTTGCCGGCGAGGTATCGCCGCGGCCAAGCTCACGTCCAGTGCGGTTGCGGCCTGCGGGGAGAGCTCCAGGTGCGCGAGGTGGTGCGGGTCGGCCGGGTCGGGGAATCGGTTCACCGTCGCGTGCCAGCCCAGCGCGGCCAGCGCCACGACAAGGTGGTGCAACGCGCCGCCACCACTCAGGATCAGATCGCGCCCGTCGGGGTCGGTGTGCGGGAGACGTCTACTCAGATCCGCGTACATGTCCGCACTGTGCTCGTCGACGCGCCAACGCCACGGCTGGGTGTTGTGGACCGAGGGAGCGCGAATCGCCAATCCGAGTGCCGCGCGCAGGGTGTCGCTATCGCAGACCGGGATTGCCATCGCTTCGCAGCCTTTCGCCAACACACCCGACCCGATCAGGTGATCCCGACCAGGCGCTGAATCAGCCGCGCCGGGCCACGACGACAGGCACTTGGGCGCCGTGCACGATGGCGCTGCTCACAGATCCGAGGAGCATTCCGGCGAATCCTCCGCGACCGTGGCTGCCGACCACGACCAGTTGCGCGGACTTGGACTGCTCGAGCAGCTGACGGGCCGGATTGGAGAACTTCACCACACGTCGAACCGTGACGTCGGGATAGCGCTCCTGCCAGCCGGCCAGCCGCTCGGCCAACGCCTCCTCCGCTGTGGCGTTGATGGCTGAGGCGTCCATCTGAGGAAGGTCGGGCCAGTCGGCATCACTCCAGCTGTGCAGTGCGACAAGATCGACGCCGCGCCATGACGCTTCGTCGAAAGCTATCGCGGTGGCCAGTTCCGATGCCGGCGAGCCGTCGATGCCCACCAGTACGGGCGCCTCCTCGAACCCGGCGGGCCGCGGCGCATCGGCGTGGATCACCGCCACGGGGCAGTGCGCGTGATGGACCAGCGCGGTGCTCACCGAGCCGAGCAGGCTGCGTGACAGCGCGCCCTGGCCGCGGCAGCCCACCACGATCATCTGCGCCTCTTTGGTCAGATCCACCAGGGTTGGGACCAGTGCGGACCACAGAATCTCGCTGCCGACCTGAACACGATCGTTGCCCTCCATGGCGGCGTTCGCGGTGGCGACGGCGTCGTTGATCACCCTGCGCGCCTGCTGCTCCTGAAACTGGCCGAAGTCTTCCGGAAGTGGCGCCGTCGACATCCCCCACCCGGAAAACCCGCCTATCGCCGGATAGGCCACGTTGAGAAGGGTCAGCGGCACGTTGCGCATCGCGGCCTCGTGAGCCGCCCACTGCACAGCCAGAGTTGAGTACGCTGAGCCGTCGACGCCGACGAGGATCCCGTTGTGATTGGACGGATCGGACACTTTCCCCTTCTTTCTTTGCTTGGAGTCGACTTTCGCGTCGCCCGCTGCGGCCCTGGGCTCAGACCGCCTGCCGCCACAGCCGCTCGGCTTCTTCGGCACACTCCTGTAGCGGCCGGCCGGTATCGACTCGATGCGCGGTGATCCATTCGTCGTCGTGGCGGCCGAGCGCGTCGGCGATCTGCGGGTCGGCGTCGGACGTTCCGGGCGGTCGGTCGCGGACCCGTGCAGTTGCCACCCCGAACGATGACCGACAGGCCAGTTCGACCATCGCGGCATGAGCCTGCACCGCCAGTTCGTGTGCGCGAAGCCGGCGGCCCGGATAGCGCCACGTCGCGTCGAGGATCACCGACCGCCCGTGGGCGAGGTGTCCGCAGGCGCGTCGCAGCACGGTGTCGTAGACTGCCTGAACCTTGTCCGCGGAGTACAGGCCGCTGTCCAACACACCGGGCTCCCCACCGATGACGTCGGCCTGCTGCAGTTCGCGCCGAACGTCGTCGCTGGAGATGACCACCGCGTCGACCCGGTCGGCCAGCGCATGCGCCAGTGTCGTCTTGCCGGTGCCGGGCGCACCGCCGAGGAGCGTGACGCGAACAGCGCCGGCGCTCAGGTGGTCGGCCGCCAGCGACAGGTGCCGCTGTGCGCCCTTGGCCGCACCGGCACTGCCTTGCGCGTGTCGGACGCAGTCCACCTTCGCCCTCACCAGCGCACGGTAGGCGATGTAGAAGTGTTTCAGCGATGCCGGTGCGTCCTCGCCGCGAAGCCTGCTGTACTGGTCGAGGAAATAGTCGGCCAGGTCTGCGCGGCCGAGAAACTCCAAATCCATTGCCAGGAAGGCGGCATCGTCGATGCCGTCGACGTACCGCAGCCGGTCGTCGAAATCCAGGCAGTCCAACAGCACCGGGCCGTCAGGCTGGCAGAAGATGTCGTCGGCCAGCAGATCGCCGTGCCCGTCGACGATCCGGTTGTCGCTGATTCTGTGGGCAAACAGCCGCGAACGGCCGGTGATGTACTGCGTGGAAAGCCGACTCACGCGATCGACGTCGGCCGCGGTCACGACACTGCCCACGTATGGGTCCATCTCGGCGATGTTGGCACGCCATCGCGCCGTGACAGCGTCGACTCGTCCCTGCTCGTCGACCTCTGGTCCGCGGTGCGCGCCCGCGTGGAATCGAGACAGCGCCGCGGCGACGGCATTGAGCTGATGTTGCAGGGGTTCGCCGTTGACCGCCATGCGTGCCAGTCGATTCGAGTCCGGATATCGGCGCATCACGACGAGTGGTTCGGCGCTTCCGCCCGCAGGATCCGAGATGTGGGCGACCCCCAGGTAGCTGGCGGGCGCCAGCCGGCTGTTCAGCTTCACCTCGCGAGCGCAGGCGATCTCGCGGTGCTGCACCGTGCCGAAGTCGAGGAAATCCGTTACCACCGGCTTCTTGAACTTGTAGGCACGATCGCCGACGAGAACGACTACCGCACTGTGTGTCTCGTGAGCCTCGGCATACGGCGTCCACGCCGTGGCGGTCACTTCGTCGATTACGCGAGCGGCCATCGGCGGCTACCCTCGGTCTCCGATGCCCGACCGCCCGACGGCCGAGGTGCCGCTTGCCGCACTCGATTCCGGATAGCGGAGCAGCGCTCCCACGCCGTCGACAAGATTGATCCGGGTGCCGGTGCAGATGATCGATGCGTCGATCGCCACCGCGGCAAGGGGAAGCGCCTCGTCGGCCCTCGCGACACTGGTCGGCGCCGCCCCTAATTCGGACAGCACGTCAGCATTCGGCGCAAGGTGGCTGACGTTGCCGTCGGTCACCACCGTGAGGTCCTTGAGATCACCGACCAGCAGCGTGTCAACAGCTCCGTCCCGCAACGCGGCACACACCGGTCCGAGTCCCTCCACCGCGAGGCCGGATTCCCGGTTCATCTCGGCGGTGACCCGGTCAGCGTCACCGTCGGCCACCATGTCCTGCCGACGGTCGAACTCCGCCTCGATCGCCGCCCGCGCCCGCTCGTCGGCGATGGTATGACGTGTGCCGACGCGCACCGGGATGGCGCGTTGGGCGATCCGGCCAGGCAGTGCGGCGATCAGCGCGGCGCGGGAACTCACCTCGCCGACGACGAAAACCGCCTCGGCGCCGCTCTTCTGGGCAAGCTTGGTGACGTGGTCGGCGACACCTTTGATGTTCTTGCGGAACATCTCGTCGACGCGCCGCTGCGCCTCGCCGTACTCACGGTTGTCCGCGCGGGCGGCCTTGTGGACCGGGTAGCCGCCGGGATCAACCGTCTCCGTGGTTGCCACGTCGCCGCGGTGGAGGGTGATGTCAGCACCGATGTGGTCGACGGCGACCAGCAGGTAAGTGTGTCTTCCGTTCGAATGTCGAACCAACGGAAGAATGAAGGGCAGTTCGGACACCCGCACGACGGGCGTGGGCTCACTCCAGGGCAGGTGTTCTTGGATCAACACGCCGTCGGATGTGGCGATCACGCAGCGACCGCTCGGGCCGACCGGTGGCCGGGCGCCCAGCACCGCACCCTTTACCACCGCTGTCAGGCCAGGCTGGACGCCGTGTTGGTGGAGTAGATGACTCAGATCGCGCCATCGGACGTCGAGATCTGCTGCAGGATTTGCCATGTCGTAGGAGTCGTCGAAGTAAATCGACGCGAACGGGCCTTGTGCTTCCAGAAGACGCTGGAATCGTTCAACGCGCATCCGTTCCGTCCCAATCTTCCCCACGGCTGTTACGCACCCATGGTTTCCGCGGGCCTGCGGGCTGCAACAGGGGCGAAGGTCATCAAAACCCGATCGGTCGTCCCTAGTTGTGACCGCGCCGCGCCCGGGTGCTGCGCGCTATGAGTCGATGAGCGGGGCGGTCCAGCACACCCGGGTGCCGCCGGTGGGCGGGCTGGCGACGGTGCACGTGCCCGCGACCTCTTCGGCGCGCCGCGCCATGTTGGCCAGACCGCTGCGGCGCTGGTTGTCGGCGGGGACCCCGCGCCCGTTGTCGATGACCTCGATGCGGATGTCGTCGGCCACGTCGAGGTCCACGGTGATCGTTGTGGCACCCGAGTGGCGGACGGCGTTGCTGATCGCCTCGACGATGACCGCCTCGGCATGATCGGCCAGCACCGGGCTGACGGCGGTCATCGGACCCGAGATCCGCAGCGTCGTGGCAACGTCCCTGTTGTCGGTCAGGTTCGCCACCACCTCTTGTACTCGTTGCCGAAAACCGCCCTGCCCGGGGGGTGTTTGGAGGTTGAAGATCGTCGCGCGGATCTCGTCGATGATGCCCTGCAGATCGTCGACGGTTTTGTCGAGCCTCTCCGTGATGGCCGGGGAGTGCACGCGCGCCATCGTGCTCTGAAGGTCCATGCCGGCGGAGAACAGGCGCTGAATGACGTGGTCGTGCAGATCATGGGCGATACGCTCGCGGTCGGCGACGAGGGTGAGCTCGCGTGCATGGTCGCGTGCGGCGGCCAGGGTCAGCGCGACTGCGGCGTGATCGGCGAAGTCGCTCACCAGCCTCAGATAGCCGGGGTCGAAAGCCGGCTGAGCGGTGTTGCGCGCTATCGCGATGACCCCCAGCACTTTGTCGTCGGCGCGCAGCGGCATCACGATCGCCGGGCGTTCGCCGACATCCGTGAACGCCTGGATCGGCCGGCGGAACGACTCGGTGAGCACCGGCCTGCCGGTCCGGAACACCTCTCCGGTCGTGGATTCGGCCACCGGGACGCGCTGGCCGATTACCTCATTGGTGTACAAGCCGCACGCAGCAGACACCACGAGCTCCTTCACTTCGTGCGCCGGGGCGTCGGTGTCGACGGGAACGAGCAGGATGGCCTGCTCAGCGTCGGTCAACTCCCGCGCCCGCTCAACGATCAGCTGCAGCGGCCGCACGTGCGGGTCGGCACCCGACAACAGCGCGGTCGTCATCTCGCGGCTGGCGTCGGTCCAGCGGGCCGAGGTGCGCACGCGCGCGAACAAGTGGGCGTTGTCGATGGCTGCGGCCGCCGCCGACGCCAACGCCAGGGCGGTGATCTCATCGGCCTCGGTGAACGTTCGCCCCGGCCGGTCATCGGTCACGTAAAGGCTGCCGAACACCGCGCCCCGGATGGTGATCGGCACCCCGAGGAAGGCCCGCATCGGCGGGTGGTGCTCGGGGAAGCCGACCGCGGCCGGATGCTGGGTCAGATCGTCCAGACGCTTTGGTTCACTGCTGATCCGCAGCAGCCCGAGCACGCCCTTGCCGACCGGGAGCTGACCCACCCGACGCACCGTTTCCGGGTCCATCCCGGTGTGCACGAACGAGGCCAGGGTGCCATCGGGTGCCCATACCCCCAGCGCCCCGTAGCGTGCCCCGGTCATGCTCATCGCCGCGCTGATGATCCGGTGCAGTGTGGCGTCGAGTTCCAGATCCGAGCCGATTTCGATCGCTACCCGCAGCAGCTGCGCCATCTGATCGCGCGCCGCGACCAGTTCCTCGAGCTGCTCGTGCATCCGGCCGACGAACTCGGGCCGGGCTGGCCCGAATCGGGCCGACTGTCTGCCAACGTCGCCCACGCCTCTGACACTTTTCGCTACGACTCATCCGTCGCCGGCTACTTTACGCCGGCATCAAGGCGTGCCGCCCTTGATCGTATTCAGTGACGCACCACCAGAACGGAGCGCGAGGGGTGATCGAGGATGGGGTGAGCGCGCGGCCCCACGAGGCGACCCAGCAGTTTCGCGTCGACGCTGCCGATGACCACCAAACCGACGGTGTCGGTGCGGGTGTCGAGGTATTCGACGGGACCGCCGGGCGCCTCGCACAGCCGCACGTGCACGTCGGGGTAGCTCTGCCGCCAGCTTTCCATCCGCTGGTCGAGCTCGTCATAGCTCATCGAGCCGAAATCCCACCGCCACACCCCGAGGGCCAGCAGCGGGGCCTCGCGCAGCCGGGCCTCCTCCATCGCCTGGTGCACGACCTCGTCATTGCCCGGAAGGTCATCGACCACGACGATCACTCGGCCGTCGGGCGGCGCCTCGCCGTCACGGATGACCCCCACCGGGCACTGCGCGCCGGTGGCCAGCGCCACGGCGGTCGAGCCCAGCAACCGGCTGGCCACGCGCCCGATGCCCACGGTTCCGACGCAGATCATCGCCGCGCCTTCTGACTCGCCCAGCAGCGTGGCGTCGACGTCGCCGCAGAGAATATCCGTCTCGACCTTGACGGGCTTCCCGCGGGCATGCACCGCGGCGGTTGCCGCCCTCAGCGACTCCTCGGCATATTCGGTTTCCGGGTCGTAGTCGTCATCGCCGGCGCCGATGACATGCACCAGGCGCAGCGGAAGGTCGCGGCTGACCGCCTCATCGAGCGCCCACGCGGCCGCGGTGACAGCGGCCTTTGAGCCGTCGATCCCGACGACGATCGAGCCTGGTGTCCGGTGCTGGGCCATCGGGGGGTTCCTTGTCGGTCAGATTCGCAGATGCTCTGCTGATGACTCACCGTAAGAAGTCTGCCCGTGGCCGGTCAGGAGGCCTATGTCCCCGCCCCCGTGGCCATAGGTCACTCCCGAGCTCCCGTGCGGTGTGCGGTGAACGTCGCTTGGACTGCACATGAATTGGGAATGATGCAGATTCGGCGTGGACCCCTCGATTTTGGGTCGCCCGGCCGGCAGCAGCGGGCCCGATGAAAACCCGGAAATTCCAGGACTTCCTCCCCTATCGTTGGTGCGGTTGCCGTGCTGTCCTGACACCGGGCGATGGTCGGCCGGACGGCCGGCATCGCCCCGAGACACTCAGAGCGGAGATGAGCCATGCGGGCCGCCTACCACGAGCAGTTGTCGGCGCTGACCACCCAGCTCAGCGAGATTTGCGGTCTGGCCGGGCAAGCCATGAAGGCCGCGACGGAGGCCCTGCTGGAGGCCGACCTCGACCAGGCCGAGCACGTGATCGGCGACCATCGCCGCATCGTCGCGCTGAGCGACAACGCGCGCCGGCACGCCTTTGACCTGCTGGCCCTGCAACAGCCCGTGGCCGGCGATCTGCGTGCCATCTTCAGCGCCATCCAGATCGTCGCCGATGTGGATCGTATGGGCGCCCTGGCGGTGCATGTCGCCCGGATCGCCCGGCGACGCCACCCGAATTGCGCAGTGCCGCAAGAGGTTAAAGCCTGCTTCGCCGAGATGGGCACGGTTGCGGTGCAGATGGGCGACAGCGCGCGCGACGTGCTGCTGTCCTCCGATCCCGACAAGGCGGCGCGCCTGCGTGAGCAGGACGACACGATGGACGACCTGCACCGGCGCCTGTTCGCGGTGTTGATGGACCGCGGTTGGGCACACGGCGTGGCCGCGGCTGTGGACGTCGCGTTGCTCGGCCGCTTCTACGAGCGGTTCGCCGACCACGCCGTGGAGGTCGGCAGGCGGGTTGTCTTCCTGGCCACCGGCACGCTGCCGGCCGAGCAGGACGTCGCGACGTACTAGGGGCGCGATCAAGCCGCGGTTTTACGGCTGAGGACTGACCTCGCGCGAATTCACGGTGACTTTCGCCCATTCTCGAGGTGACATGCTTCCCTGCCCCCGCGGGCGTCGCCGCACGATGATCAGGTCAGAACTGTCGGAGAGGAGCGCGCGATGAAGGCCGCGGTGGGCGACTGGCTTGTGCTCAAAGGTACGACCGTTGGGCAGGCGGACCAGCGTGGACTGATCACCGAGGTGCGCTCCGCGGATGGATCGCCGCCATATGTCGTGCGGTGGCTGGGCACCGGCAACGAAGCGACGGTGTTCCCGGGTCCGGATGCCGCCGTGATCACGGCTGCCGAGCAGCAGGCGGCAGACGAGCGGGCTCTTGCCCGCGCCGAGTCGGCTCACGCCGCAATCGGCCATCGCGCCCGTCACTGAGCGGCTGGACGAGTCATGGCTACACATGCCGTCGTTGCGGTCGCGGTTGCTGCCGCCGTCGTCATCGCTTTGCTGCTCGCATCGTCTGTGCGGGTCGTCAAGCAATACGAGCGCGGGGTGCACTTCCGGCTCGGGCGGGTGATCGGTCTGCGCGAACCCGGTCTGCGGCTGATCATCCCGGTCGTCGACCGGCTGTGGCGGGTGTCGATGCGCATCGTGACGATGCCGATCCAGTCGCAGGGCATCATCACCCGTGACAACGTCAGTGTCGGCATCGCCGCGGTGGCCTATTTCCGGGTGGTGGACGCGCGAAAGTCCGTGGTCGCCATCGAAAACGTTGACGCGGCGATCAATCAGATCGCCCAGACCACGTTGCGCAACGTCGTTGGGGCAGCATTCGCTGGACGATGTGCTGGCGGAAACCTCCGTGATCAACGGCAGTATCCGCGAAATCCTCGACACCACCACAGTGGAGTGGGGTGTGGAAGTCACCCTGGTCGAGCTCAAGGACATCCAGTTGCCGGACAGCATGAAACGTGCAATGGCCCGCGAGGCCGAAGCGGAACGCGAGAAGCGGGCCAAAATCATTGCCGGCGAGGGTGAAGCCCGCGCCGCTGCCGCGTTGGGCGACGCGTCCGACACGATGATGAGTCACCCGTTGGCACTGCAGCTGCGCAACCTGCAAACGCTGGCCGAGCTGGGCGTCGAAAAAACACCACGGTGGTCTTTCCCGCCCCGCTGATGAGTGCGATCGGCGAACTCGCCGCCTTCTTGGCCCGCGAGTCCACCGCTGCCGCATCCGCCCGATCCGCCGGCAACGGTCAGGCCTCCGCGCTGGTTGACACATCAGCCGCGCCTTCGAGTGTGCAGTAGCGCCGGCGTGGCTGTCTGCCGGGGCGGAATTCCGCATGGCCACTGCGGGTCTTGCGTCACACGGCCTGGAACATGACACGCCTTCCCGGCAGGATGGTCGATATGTCTCGAGCCATGGTCGATACGACAGTCCTCAAGAACGCGGTGGAGTTGGCATGCCGGGCCCCGTCGCTGCATAACAGCCAGCCGTGGCGATGGGTAGCGGTGGGCACGGTGCTTGACCTGTTCGCCGACCCGTCGCGGATCGGGCATTTCACCGACAGCACCGGCAGGGAAGTGATCATCAGCTGTGGGGCCGTGCTCGACCACCTGCGCGTCGCGATGGCCGCCGCGGGGTGGGAGGCGAGCATCGAAAGGCTGCCGGATCCGGACAATCGCGATCACCTCGCCGCGATCCAGTTCGACCGGAGCGAGTCTGTCGACGAGGCCCAGCGGGTGCTGGCCGAGGCGATCCGGCGGCGCCGCACCGATCGGCTGGCGTTCGCCGCGCCGGAGCCGTGGGAGCCGGTGGAGTCCGTGCTGCGCGCGGCCGCGGCCACCGGCTCGGTTGATCTCGACGTGATCGATGACGATGGGCGCCCTGCGCTGGCCGACGCGTCGCGTCGCACCGAACAGATGAGAGCCCATGATTCGTCGTATCAGGCCGAATTGCTTTGGTGGACTGGCTATTCGGAGCCCGAAGAGGGCATCCCGCCGAGCGCGCTGGCGTCGGACGCCGAGGCCACGCGCGTCGATGTGGCGCGCAGCTTCCCCAGGAGCGGAGATGAGGACCGGCGCGCGGACGTCGATCGGGACCATTCCAGGATTGTTGTCCTGTCGACCTATGACGACAGCCGCGACAACGCGTTGCGGGCCGGGGAGGTGTTGTCGACGCTGCTGCTGGAGTGCACGGCCGCCGGGCTGGCCACCTGCACCTTGACCCACATGATGGAGGTGAACGCCAGCCGCGAATTGGTCCGTCGACTCGTCGGACGCGTCGCCGAACCCCAGGTGCTGATCCGGGTGGGGCGCGCACCGGAGAGCGCCGCGCCGCCGCCACGCACGCCGCGGCGGCCACTCGCCGACGTGCTCCAGATCCGCTGAGCCCCGGCGTGACCCGACGATGATCTCAGTGCCGCGGGCGACGATGACAGGCGGACGGGCGCCGCTGTCCTTCTTGATGACGGGGGCGTCAGCGCTCCGAGCCCGACTACCAGGCTAGAAACCTCGAGCGCCGAGCGGCAGAGGCTTAGTTCCCCAGCCGGGACGCCACAGTGCTTGCCTGCTCCGATGCGTCCGGCGCAACCGCCGAACGTCGGAATCCCTGATGCCCGGGTCGATCCCTCACATGCGCGGGTCAGTGCGGTTGGCTGTCGTAGAGCCGCGGCAGGAAGTTCTCGAAGTTACCCATCTCCTGGATTCCATGCCGGATCCAGGCTTCGCCCATCGCCTGGGGCCATACCCGTTCGGCCAGCAGCAGACCCACGGTGGTTGATTCGCCGGGTACGTCCATCACGTGCCCTAGGCGCATCCCGCCCGGTACCGCCTCCAAGTCGTGGCCGAGATGCCCGATGGCGATACCGTGCTCGAACCAGGTGGTGGTGATCCCCTGCTCCCCGATCTGGTCGATGCGCACCGCCGGGTTGGTGTAGAAGCTGGGTTCGCGGCCGAAGTACTCCTCGAGTTCGGCGACCGCGCCCTGCGCGGCCTCAGCGGGTCGATTCACCAACAAGCGCGCGCCGACGTGGTCATAGGGGTGCCAGACCCGGTACCTGGGTACGGCGCG
>NZ_DATFYW010000012.1:0-6493 GCF_035314905.1 Mycobacterium sp. | reverse complement strand
GAGCCGTCGGCGCGGCGCGGCGCGCATTCGACACCTCCGGCTGGTCCCGCGACATCGAGTTGCGCTATCACTGCCTCAAGCAATTGCAGGAGGCGCTCGACCGCCACAAGGAGCGGCTGCGCCGCATTGTGGTGACCGAGGGCGGCTGCCCGATCTCGGTCACCGGCAGTCAGATCGAAGACCCGGTCAAGGAGGTCGGTCACTGGGCGGAGCATGGCCGCGCACCGGCAACGTCACCATCAACGGCAGGTCGCACTTCGGCATCACCAGCCCGTTCGGCGGCACCAAGCAGAGCGGACCGGGCCGCCGTAACGGCGCCGAAGGGTTCCGCGAGTACCTGGAAAGCAAGACGATCGGGCTACCCTGAGGGCCTGGTTGACGGCTCCGCTGTCGCGGCCAATTGACCGCAGGCGGCGGCGATTTCACGGCCTCGGGTGTCGCGAACGGTGCACGACACACCACGTTCGCGGACCCGCTTGACGAACTCGCGTTCAGCGGGCTTGGGGCTGGCGTCCCAGTCGCTGCCCGGTGTCGGGTTCAGCGGGATGACGTTGACGTGCACCAGCGGTCCGAGCGCGCCGTGCAATCGCCTGCCCAGCAGGTCGGCTCGCCACGGCTGGTCGTTGACGTCGCGGATCAGCGCGTACTCGATCGACACCCGGCGGCCGGTCACGTCGGCGTAATACCTTGCCGCATTGAGCGCTTCGGCGACCTTCCAGCGGTTGTTCACTGGGACCAGCGTGTCGCGCAGCTCGTCGTCGGGTGCGTGCAGCGACAACGCCAACGTGACATTGAGGTGTTCATCGGCCAGTCTGCGAATCGCCGGCGCCAGCCCCACGGTCGACACCGTCACCGAGCGTGCGGAGGTGCCGAAGCCCCGCGGCGCCGCCGCGATGATACGTCGAACCGCGGCCAGCACCCGGGTGTAGTTGGCCAGCGGCTCCCCCATGCCCATGAACACGATGTTCGACAACCGGCCGCCGTCGCGCCTGCGCGACGATCCTGCACCATCGCGCTCACGCAACTCGACGGCCGCGGACCGCACCTGCTCGAGGATCTCGGCCGTCGACAGGTTGCGGGTGAGCCCGGCCTGACCGGTGGCGCAGAATGGGCACGCCATGCCGCAACCGGCCTGCGACGAGATGCACACGGTGTTGCGCTGCGGATAGCGCATCAGCACCGATTCAAATGTGGTGCCGTCGATCGCCCGCCACAACGTTTTTCGGGTTTGACCGGCATCGCACTCAATCTGCCGTTCCGGCGTCAGCAGCGTCGGGAAGATCGCGTCGGCGACCCTTTCCCGCACCGCCGCCGGCAGGTCGGTCATCTCCCGTGGGTCTGCGATCAACCGTCCGTAATACTGGTTGGCCAGCTGATTGGCCCGAAACGCCGGCAGACCCAGCTCCGTGACCGCGGCGATGCGACCGGCATCGTCGAGATCCGCCAGGTGCCGTGGCGGCATCGCGCGACGCGGCGCGGCGAACACCAAGTCCATAGTGCGCCTTACCTTTCCGTCGCCAGAACGTCGTGGACCGCGTCGTCGACGGTGGCCACCACCGACTCGTCGACGCCGGCCCGGCCACGGACGAACACGGACGCGCGGTTGGCGGCCGGCATGCCTTCGGCGGGGCACAGACCGTCGGGCAGCCGGCCGATCAGCGGCAGTAGCGCCACGCCCAGGCCAGCGCGGACGGCCGCGTAAAGACCGGCGAGGTCGGAACATTCGGCCACGATCTGATAGTCCACGCCCAGCTTGTCGAGTGCTGAGAACGCCGGCTCACGCAGTGTGCAGGGCTCCCCGAAGATCACCAGCGGCAGCGGCTCGCCGATCGGCGCCGAGAAGCTGCGGGAAGCGATCCATTTGAGCTCGACAACCCCTGAAGCATTCGCGCGGTCGAACCCGGATCCGTCGAGCATCACCGCAAGGTCGACAAGCCCGCGCTCGATCGCGTCGGCCAGCGACACGTTGCGGTCGAGCCGGAAGCGGACCCGCCAGTCCGGCAGGCGCTGCCGCAGCACACCGGTCAGGGCGGGCAGCAGGACGTCGGCACCGTGCTCGGTGGCGCCGATGACCAGCACGCGCCGATCCGTCGCGCCGAGGTCGTCCAGAGCGCCGTCGTGGGCGGCCAGGATCGTGCGGGCGTGCCGCAACACCCGCTGGCCGAGTTCGGTGAACACCACGCCCCGGCCGGACCGCTCGACCACCGGTCCCCCGACGACGGCCTCGATCCTGCGGAGATGCTGGCTGACCGCCGACTGAGTGAGGTGAAGCGCGGCCGCGGCACGGTGAAATCCGCCACAGTCGGCGACCGCAACCACGCTGCGCAGCGGCGAGATGTCCAGCACCTGAGCCATCCCTTCACTGTATTGCGATCAGTACGAATGATCAATATTGCACGCTTCTCGGGTCGAATAGGCAATGTTGCCAAGACCACGATCATGATTCGTGATCGGTTGTGATCGCCAATAATCGTTGGACGGCGTCGGTGCGCGCCGACAGCATGGCAGCATGGCCTTCCCCCGCATGCCGCTGCGCACCGCATCCGCTGTGACGTTCTTCTACGCGCTGGGCTACCCGATCGGCAATCTGGCCGTGGCAGGCATGACGCCGATGGCCGCATTGGTGCTGCGCTTCGGGCTGGCGGCCGCCATCCTGGGCGCCTGGACCCAACTGTCGAGCGCACAGTGGCCGAGGGGCCGCCAGCTGGGTCACGTCCTGGTGACCGGGGTGCTGATGCAGGCCGTGCAGTTCTGCTGCTTGTACGAGGCAGTGCAGCGCGGGGCACCCGCGGTGCTCTGCGCGGTGCTGATCGCGATGAACCCGGTCACGACCGCGATCCTCGGCGCTGCCGTCCTCGGCGAGCGGCTCAACCGGTGGCGCATCGTCGCGCTGCTGTTGGGGGTGGTTGCCGTGCTCGCGGCCTGCGCGAGCAGGCTGATGGCCACCCACGGTCTGGATCCGGTGATCGTGCTGCTGGTGATCGCGCTGCTCGGGCTGTCGGCGGGCGGCATCTACCAGCAGCGGTTCTGCGCCGGCGTCGACTTCCGGGCCACCAGCGCGCTGCAGAACGCGGTCGCGCTGATTCCGGCCGCCGTGCTGGCCGGCCTGACACCGTTCGCCGTGCACGACGCGGTCAAGGCAACGGTCGCGATCGCCGGGATCGTTCTGCTCAACGCGACACTGGCCGTCAGCCTCTACGTGCGGGCGATCAACACCCACGGGGCGGGCGCGGTCGCGATGCTCTTCGCGATCATCCCCGCGGTGGCCGGCCTGCTGTCGTGGCTGATGCTGGGTCAGCGCCCGGACATCGGTATCGCGGTCGGGCTGGCCGTCGGCGCGGTCGCGTGCTGGCTGAACAGCCGAGCCTCAGGCCAACAAAGTCAGGACGATCCACGCGGCGACCGCGGACGGCAGCATCGCATCGATGCGGTCCATCAACCCGCCGTGGCCCGGTAGCAGCGTGCCCATGTCTTTGATTCCGAGGTCGCGTTTGACTTGGGACTCGACGAGATCACCGAGCGCTCCGGTGATCACCAGCATCAAGCCCAGCGGCACACCCACCCAGGCCGGTTTGTGCAGCAGAAACGCGACGGCAAGCACCGAGGCGGTGACGCCGAACAGCAGCGATCCGCCGAGGCCCTCCCAGGACTTCTTCGGGCTGATGGCGGGAACCATGAGGTGTTTGCCGAACAACACGCCGGCGGTGTAGCCGCCGATGTCGGAGCATACGACGGTCAGCATCAGGCAGAACACGCGTGCGGCGCCGTCGTGCGGATAGATCAACAACCCGCCGAAACTCGCGAACAGCGGCACCCAGGTGGCCAGGAATACCGTCGCGGAGATGTCCCGCAGATAATTGACGGGCTGCTCGGCCAGGCCTTGACCGACGAGGCGCCAGATCATGCAGACGACGACGGTGGCCGCGAAGCCGCCGAGGGCCCCGGCAGGTCCGTACGGCCACGTCAGCCACAGCATGGCCTGGCCGCCGATCAACAGCGGCACGATCGGGACGGCGTAGCCCGCTTCCCGCAGCCTCCGCGTGACCTCGTGCGTCGCGATGGGGATGGCCAGCGCCAGTAGGACGAGCCACAGCTTGGGCGCGAACACCAGGATCACGATGAGGATCCCGCCCAACCCGGCGCCCACCGCGATCGCGGCGGGCAGATTGCGGCCGGCGCGCGAGTTCTTCGGAAACTTCTCCCCGTCGGGGCTGCCCGTATCGGTTTCGGCCACGGAAATCGCTCGCTGCCGGGTCATCTAGACCTCGAGCAGCTCGCCTTCTTTGTGCTTGACTAGTTCGTCGATCTGGCCGACGTACTGGTGGGTGGTCTTGTCGAGGTCCTTCTCGGCGCGGCCGACCTCGTCCTCCCCGGCCTCGCCGTCCTTTCGGATGCGGTGGAGCTCCTCCATCGCCTTGCGCCGGATGTTGCGCACCGACACCCGTGCGTCCTCGCCCTTGGCTTTCGCCTGCTTGACCAGGTCGCGGCGGCGCTCCTCGGTCAGCTGCGGGATCGCAACCCGGATCACGTTGCCGTCGTTGGTCGGGTTCACGCCGAGGTCGGAGTCGCGAATCGCCTTTTCGATCGGCCCGAGCTGGGACTGCTCGTAAGGCTTGATGACCACCAGCCGCGCTTCTGGCACGTTGATGCTCGACAGCTGGGTGATGGGCGTGGCCGCGCCGTAGTAGTCGATGGCGATGCGGGAAAACATCGCCGGGTTGGCCCGCCCCGTGCGGATGGACGCCAGATCGTCGCGGGCGACTGCGACGGCCTTCTCCATCTTCTCTTCAGCGTCGAAGAGGGTTTCGTCGATCACGGCGTCCTCCTCAGGTGGTGACCAGTGTTCCGACTCAGGTGGTGACCAGTGTTCCGATCTTCTCACCCGCGACGGCCCGCGCGATATTGCCGTTCGTCAACAGGTTGAAAACCAAAATCGGCATGCCGTTGTCCATGCAAAGACTGAATGCCGTCGCGTCGGCCACCCGCAGCCCGCGGTCGATCACCTCGCGGTGGGTGATTTCGGTGAGCAGCTCGGCGTCGGGGTTGGCCCGGGGGTCATCGGTGAACACCCCGTCGACAGCCTTGGCCATCAGCACCACGTCCGCCCCGATCTCCAGTGCGCGCTGCGCGGCCGTGGTGTCGGTGGAGAAGTACGGCAGCCCCATGCCCGCGCCGAAAATGACCACACGGCCCTTCTCGAGGTGCCTGCGCGCGCGCAGCGGAATGTACGGCTCGGCCACCTGACCCATGGCGATCGCGGTCTGCACCCGGGTGGCGATGCCCTCTTTTTCCAGAAAGTCCTGCAGCGCGAGGCTGTTCATGACCGTGCCGAGCATGCCCATGTAGTCCGAGCGGGTGCGCTCCATGCCGCGTTGCTGGAGCTGGGCACCGCGGAAGAAGTTGCCGCCGCCGATGACGACCGCCACCTGTACGCCGCTGCGGACCACCTCGGCGATCTGCGTGGCCACCTGGTGTACCACGTCGGGGTCCAGGCCGACCTGGCCGCCGCCGAACATCTCACCACCGAGCTTGAGCAGCACGCGGGAATATTTCGGCCTGGGCGCCGAGTGCGGAGCCGACGACGCACCGTTGGTGCTGGTCGCGTCGTCACCCATTGAGCTCCTCCGGCTACTCGCATGAGAGCGCCATCGGAGGCGGTTTGCCCAGGACGGCACTCCCAATCCTGCCTCATCGGGCGTTCCCAGCGAAAACCGGGTAGCGCGTGTCGGGCTGCGGCAGGTGCGCGGAGAGAGCAGCCAGGCCGCGACGGACTTGCGGCCCTTCGGCTCGTCCTGAGCCCGATGGCGGGAAACGCCGCGAGGTTCTCAGGGATGTGGCCGTGGATGCGCGCGGGCTTGATCTCGTCGATCCGTCGGCCGTTACGGCGTTCGACGGGCCCTCCGGCAATGCGGGCTTGTCGAACACGAGCACGTAGTAGGACGCGCCCGGCGCGGCGGCGCGCGCGAGGTCTCAAACGAGCCCATGCTGGCAATCGACCGTGGTGACGTGTCACAGCCGGCGGCGCGCAGCATCTTTGGCGTTCCGCTGTACAGCGCGCCCGAGGGAACCATCGAGGATGGCGTCGTGTGGGCAATCGCTGCCGGCAAGGTCTTCACCGTTCTGCGGCAGGATATTTCGGTTCAGGCGAATCCGAGCTTCCACTTCGGCCGGACAGCACCGCAGTGCGTGGGACGATGCGGTTGGGCTACGGCTTCCGGCACCAGGCGGCCTTCGTGAAGATCACCTCGGTGCCGCCCGGCTCGTAACAGACCGTGGGGCAAGGCAGCGCCCGGCCCCAGTTCCACCTCCTGGCCGGGGCCGGGCGCATCCACAAGACCAACGCGACCGTTCCGGCTAGGAAGGTCCCCGTCATGGCCCGAGCACCCAAAAATTTGCAACGAGTTTGGTTGTCGGCACTGATACGTGGAGCCGTAATCGGCACCACGACCGACTGCGACCACATTGCAACCGGCACCGGCACCGCAACGGCGCA
>NZ_DATFYW010000011.1:0-41264 GCF_035314905.1 Mycobacterium sp. | reverse complement strand
TGCCGCACCTGAACCCGGGCGTGATGAGCTGGTCGGAGATGTCGCGGCTCAAGCCCGTCGCCCCGTCGATGGGCATGATGCTGGAGACGACGTCGCGGCGGCTGTTCGAGAACAAGGGCATGGCCCACTACGGCAGCCCCGACAAGGATCCTGCGGTGCGGCTGCGCACGCTGACCGACGCCGGCCGGCTGTCGATCCCGTTCACGACGGGCCTGCTGGTGGGTATCGGCGAGACGCTTTTCGAGCGCGCCGAGACCCTGCATGCGATTCGGCGGGTGCACAAGGAGTTCGGGCACGTTCAGGAAGTGATCGTGCAGAACTTCCGGGCCAAGGATCACACCGCGATGCGTGCGGTGCCCGACGCGGACATCGATGACTTCGTCGCGACGATCGCGGTCGCCCGGCTCGTGCTCGGGCCGAAGATGCGCATCCAGGCACCGCCGAATCTGGTCTCACGGCGGGAATGCCTGGCGCTGATCGGTGCCGGTGTCGACGACTGGGGTGGTGTCTCGCCGCTGACCCCCGACCACGTCAACCCCGAACGTCCGTGGCCCGGGCTCGACGAACTTGCCGACGTTACCGGCCAAGCCGGCTACGACCTGGTGCAGCGGCTGACGGCCCAGCCGCCCTATGTGCTCGGCGGCGCGGCGTGGATCGACCCTCGCGTGCGCGGCCACGTCGCCGCGTTGGCCGATCCGCTCACCGGTCTGGCTCGTGACGTCAACCCCGTGGGACGGCCGTGGCAGGAGCCCGATGCGGCGTACGAGTCGAGTGGCCGTGTGGACCTGAACTCGGCGATCGACACGCACGGCCGGCGCAGCGCCACCCGCAGCGATCTGGGCAGCGCGTTCGGTGACTGGGAGTCGGTGCGCGAGAAGGTGGGGGAGCTGGCGGCCCGCGTGCCCGAACGCGTCGACGCCGATGTGGCCGCCGCGCTGCGCTCGGCCGAGCGGGATCCCGCAGGCTGTACCGACCAGGAGTATCTCGCCCTCGCCACCGCTGATGGCCCGGCATTGGATGCCGTTGCGGCACTGGCCGATTCGATACGCCGCGACACGGTGGGCGACGACGTCACCTACGTCGTCAACCGCAACATCAACTTCACCAACATCTGTTACACCGGGTGCCGGTTCTGCGCGTTCGCGCAACGCAAGGGCGACGCCGACGCCTACACGCTGTCCTATGAGGAAGTCGGCGACCGCGCGTGGCAGGCCCACGTCGACGGCGCCACCGAGGTGTGCATGCAGGGTGGCATCGACCCCGAACTGCCGGTGACCGGTTACGCCGATCTCGTGCGGGCGGTCAAACACCGGGTGCCGTCCATGCACGTGCACGCGTTCTCTCCGATGGAGATCGTCAACGGTGCGGCGAAAAGCGGTGAGAGCATTCGGGATTGGCTGACCGGACTGCGGCAGGCGGGGCTGGATACCATTCCCGGCACGGCCGCCGAGATCCTCGACGACGAAATCCGCTGGGTGCTGACCAAGGGCAAGCTGCCGACCTCGGCGTGGATCGAGGTTGTCACCACGGCGCACCAGGTCGGCCTCCGGTCGTCCTCGACGATGATGTACGGCCACGTCGACCAGCCCAAGCACTGGATCGCGCACCTGCGGATCCTGGCCGGGATTCAGGCCCAGACGGGCGGCTTCACCGAGTTCGTCCCCCTGCCGTTCGTGCATCAGAGCAGCCCGCTGTATCTGGCCGGGGCCGCCCGGCCCGGGCCGAGCCACCGCGACAACCGTGCCGTGCACGCGCTGGCCCGGATCATGTTGCACGGCAGGATCTCCAACATCCAGACGAGCTGGGTCAAGCTCGGCGTCGAGCGCACGCAGATCATGCTCAACGGCGGCGCCAACGACCTCGGCGGCACGCTGATGGAGGAAACCATCTCGCGGATGGCCGGCTCGGAGCACGGATCGGCCAAGACCGTGGCCGAACTGGTCGAGATCGCGGCCGGCATCGGCCGGCCCGCGCGTCAGCGCACGACGACGTACCTGCCTCTGGCGGCTTGACTTCCGGCCAGTTCAGCGCCCTGCTTGAACGCCCGCTTGGCGCCCAGCTCGGCCGCCGGCGCCGCGCCACCGATGATGTGCGGTGTGCATCGAACCCATCACGACACGGTTGCGCAGCGTCGTGAACCCAAGATCCAACGGCGACAACAGGTTGGGATATGCAGTCACAGGGCCGCCCCCACTTCGTCGAGCCAGTCGAGTGCGTTCTCCTCGGCGCGAATACCGCCGCGCAGTACCAGGTACTGGTGCAACGACGATCCGCTGAGACAGCCGCGATCGGGGAACTGGCGTTTCTCCAGCGCACGGTAGATGTCCAGCCTCCCGGCACGCTGCGCACGCAGCGCGGCGACCTGCCGACGCACCGCGCCGACGTCGCCGTACTCGGCACCACGGATCTTCACCGCCAGGTCACGCAGCACCGAGTTCGCAGTCCCGGCAACCGGTTCGGCGATCCACCGGGCCAGCTCCGCGTGTCCGGCCGGCGACACGTTGTAGACCTTCTTGTCGGGCCTGCCCTGCTGTGCGACCGGCGTCACGGTGACCCAGCCATTGCCCTCCATTACCCGCAGCGTCCGGTAGATCTGCTGATGGGTCGCGCTCCAGAAGTACCCGGTCGAACGGTCGAACCGCCGCGCCAGCTCGTAGCCCGAGCAGCACTGTTCGGACAGCGACACCAGGATCGCGTGCGGCAGCGCCACGGCGGCAGCGTAACCACCGCGGACGCCTATATGCAACATGTTGCACTGCAGCTGTGTGCATACCGAGTGCGCAAGGGGTTGATCGCGCGGTATATGCAACGGCTAGTATCAGCTACTACCACCAGGCAAGTTAGGGCACACTGGCGAGCAAGAGCCGGCTGCGAGATCGGATACTGTCGGCAACTTCTCAGAGCCACAACGCAACAGCAGCCATCCCAGCGGGAGATCGAGGAGACCTTGAGGAGAACCCTGTGACGTACACGATCGCCGAACCCTGCGTCGACGTGAAGGACAAGGCATGCATCGAGGAATGCCCCGTCGACTGCATCTATGAGGGTGAACGCATGCTGTACATCCACCCCGACGAGTGCGTCGACTGCGGCGCCTGTGAGCCGGTCTGCCCGGTCGAGGCCATCTACTACGAGGACGACGTGCCGGAGCAATGGAGCCAATACACGCAGATCAACGCCGACTTCTTCGAGGAACTGGGCTCGCCGGGCGGGGCCTCGAAGGTCGGAATGACCTCGAACGATCCGCCCGCCGTCAAGAACCTGCCGCCCCAGGGTGAAACCGCCTGAGCCGGCGCACGGCGTAGCCCCGACCCGTCGGCCGGGGGCGCCTCCCGCGCGCGGGGGAGTCTCGGCGGCGCTGCCGGTCTTCCCGTGGGACACGCTGGCCGGGCCGGCGGCGGTCGCGCGCGCCCATCCCGACGGCATCGTCGACCTGTCAGTCGGCACCCCGGTCGATCCGGTCGCGCCGGTGATCCGCGAAGCGCTGGCGGCGGCCGGCGGAGCGCCCGGGTACCCGACCACCGCGGGAACCCCGGCGCTTCGCGAGGCCGCGGTGGCCGCGCTGGCCCGCCGCTACGGCGTGCGGGGTGTTTCGGCCGACGCCGTGTTGCCGGTGATCGGCACGAAGGAGCTCATCGCGTGGTTGCCGACGCTGCTCGGGCTCGGTCGCGGCGATGCGGTGGTGGTGCCCGAGCTGGCGTACCCGACCTACGAGGTAGGCGCGCGGCTGGCCGGCGCGCAGGTCTTACTCGCGGACTCAACCACGCAGCTCGGGCCGCAGCGGCCCGCGCTGATCTACCTGAACTCGCCGAGCAACCCGACGGGGCGGGTGCTGGGCGCCGACCACCTGCGTAAGGTCGTCGGCTGGGCGCGCGAGCGCGGTGCGCTGGTGGCCTCCGACGAGTGCTACCTCGGCCTCGGCTGGGACGTCGCGCCGGTGTCGCTGCTCGACCCGGCGGTCTGCGACGGCGACCACACCGGCCTGCTGGCCATTCACTCGCTGTCGAAGAGCTCGTCCATGGCGGGCTACCGCGCCGGCTTCGTCGCCGGTGACCCCGATGTCGTCGCCGAGCTGCTCGCGGTGCGCAGGCACGCGGGCATGATGGTGCCGACCCCGGTGCAGTCGGCGATGGTGGCAGCCCTCAGCGACGATTCCCACGAGCGCGAGCAGCGCGACCGGTACCTCCGGCGCCGCGACACCCTGCTGCCCGCGGTGCGAAAGGCCGGTCTGACCGTGGATCATTCCGAGGCCGGGCTTTACCTGTGGGCCACCCGCGACGAACCGTGCCGTGACACGGTCGTGTGGTTCGCGCAGCGCGGCATCCTCGTCGCTCCCGGCGAGTTCTACGGCCCGCGGGGCGCTCGTCACGTGCGGATCGCGCTCACCGCGACCGACGAGCGGATCGCCGCCGCGGTGTCGCGGCTGACGGTGCAGCCCGCGCCGCGGTGAGCGACATCGCCCGCACGCCCAGGGCGAGCACAAGCCGGTCATCGGGGTCGGCCAGGGAGTTGCCGAGAAGCTTCTCGATCCGCCGCACCCGGTAACGGACGGTGTTGGGGTGGACGTGCAGCCAGTGCCCCGCCGCGGCGATGTCGCCGAAGCAGTCGAGATAGGCGTGCAGGGTGGGCACGAGCGAGCCGTCGTGGCCGGCGTCGTAGTCGCGCAACGCGAGCACGCGCGGGTCGACCAGACCGTCCTGGCCGGCCACGAGCGCGACGATCTCGTCGAGCAGCACGGTGGTGCGGGCTTCGTCCAGCGACGTGACCTGCGCGATGGCGCCGGGGTGGCGGTCGGCGCTGTCGAACACCCGGTCCACCTCGGCGCGGGTGTCTGCCACGGCGGCGAGCCCGGCGACCTGCGCGGCGATCACGGCCTGCAACGCCAGCCCCAGCTCGCGGTGCAGGGACGCGACGGTGCCGCGGACCCACGAGGCCACCGACGACGCGGCACCGATCTGGGGAAACAGCACGTACGCGCGGTCGCCTCGGCAGGTCACTTGGGCATCGGGTCGAAAAGCGCTGGCGCTCAACGCGATGACGTCTGCCGGAACGGCACCGTCGGTGCATCGCAGGCCGACCAGCGCGACACGTCCGTCGGCGACGATCCCGAGTTCGCGGGCGCTCGCGGCGACGTCGGCCCCTTCACCACCGTAACCGAGCAGTTCCTGGACCCTCAGCGCGTGCGTCGACGGAGTCGCGGCCAGCCGGGACATGATGCGGGCGGCCAGCACCGCCGCGCCCCGCAGCACGTCTTCAACGTCGCCGGCCAGCGGGCGCGAGCCCTGCTGCAGCCAGATCGTGCCGATGAACGTTCCACCCCGCGGCTCGTCCTCGCGATGGATCCCGACCGCCAGCCGCGGCCGCAGCGCCAACTCGGGCCGCTCGGCGACCCGCACCACGTCCGTGCCGGCCCGCAGCGCGTCGAAGATTCCCCGCTTGCCGATCCACTCCAGATGCTCGGGCGGGCCCGCCCGGCCCAGGATCGACAGCCTGCGCAGTTCGTCGGCCTCGTCGTTGGACGCCGAGTACGCCAGCACGTGCGACTGCGCGTCCTCGATGCTGATCATCCCGTGGGTGCGCTCGGCGATCGACTGGGCGAGGCCGAAAAGATCTGTACCCGAGTCGAATTGGGGGTCGGTGCGGTCGCCGTGGTGGTCGAAGACGTGGTTGACCAGCCGGTAGAGCCTCTCCCAGCGTGCGCGCGGCTCGACGGCCACCACGGCGGCGCCCGCGGACACCGCCCGCTCGATCACGGCCGCCGCCGGCTCCTTGACGAAGATCGCGGCCGGCACCCGGGCGGCGACCTGGCGGTCGATCCAGCGCACGGCGTCGTCGTCGGCCACGCCGAGAAGGAAGAACACGTCCGCGCTGCCGGCGCCGACCGCCAGGCCCAGCCGCACGTCGTCGGCGTCGATCAAGGCCACCGAGGCCACCGCCATGTCGAGGCCGCGCGGCGCCTCGACCAGCGTCACCATCGTGCGGTCCAGCGCCAAGAGCAGCTGGCCCAGGCCGATGCGGGCCGTCTCCATGTTGTCAGATTCTACTGCTGACCGACCAACACCTTGTCTGATCCGCCAACAGTTCGGGGAGGCTTGTCGGCAATCCTTGACCCATGGACGCGATCACCGATGTACCGGCGCCGGCAAATGAGCCGGTCCATGACCACCCACCGGGCAGCCCGGAACGCATGCGCCTCGTCGCCGCACTGGACTCGCTGGCCGCCGAGCCCGTCGACCTTCCCCACGTGATCGGCGGCCAGCACCGAATGGGTGCCGGCGAACGCATCGATGTCGTTCAGCCGCATCGTCATTCGGCACGGCTGGGCACGCTGAGCAACGCGACGCGCGCCGACGCGATCGCCGCGATGGAGGCCGCGCTGGCCGCCGGCGCCGAGTGGGCGGCGACGCCGTTCGACGAACGCGCCGCCGTGTTCCTGCGGGCCGCCGACCTGCTGTCCGGCCCATGGCGGGAAAAGCTCGCCGCGGCGACCATGCTCGGTCAGTCCAAGACCGCCCACCAGGCCGAGATCGACGCACCGTGTGAGCTCGTGGACTTCTGGCGCTTCAACGTCGCGTTCGCGCGCCAGATCCTGGCGCAGCAGCCGATCAGCACCCGCGGGGTGTGGAACCGCACCGACTACCGGCCGCTGGAGGGCTTCGTCTACGCGATCACGCCGTTCAACTTTACGGCTATCGCCGGTAACCTGCCCACCGCGCCGGCGCTGATGGGCAACACCGTCGTGTGGAAGCCGTCGCCGACCCAGACCCGGTCCGCGTACCTCACCATGCAGCTGCTGGAGGCGGCCGGGCTGCCGCCCGGGGTGATCAATCTCCTCGCCGGGGATGGGTCCGCGGTGTCCGACGTGCTGCTGCGCGACCCGCGGCTGGCCGGCATCCACTTCACCGGGTCGACGACGACGTTCCAGCATCTGTGGCGGGAGGTGGGCGCCAACATCGAGCGTTATGCGACCTACCCCAGGCTGGTCGGGGAAACGGGCGGTAAGGATTTCGTGCTCGCGCACCCCTCGGCGCGGCCGGATGTGCTGCGGACGGCGTTGATCCGCGGGGCGTTCGACTATCAGGGCCAGAAATGCTCGGCGGCCTCGCGTGCGTTCATTGCGCGGTCGGTCTGGCAGAAGATGGGCGTCGGCTTCCTCGACGCCATCGCGGCGCTGCGGTACGGCGACGTCACCGACCTCTCGAACTTCGGCGGCGCGCTGATCGACAAGCGGGCGTTCGACAAGAACGTCGCCGCTATCGAGCGCGCGAAGGGTGCGGCCGGCATGACCATCGCCGTCGGAGGCGAATACGACGACAGCGAAGGCTATTTCGTGCGGCCGACCGTGATGCTGTCCGACGACCCGCGCGACGAAGCCTTCTCCACGGAGTACTTCGGCCCCATCCTGGCGGTGTACGTCTACCCGGACGAGGACTGGGAACCCATCCTCGACGTGGTCGACAGCGGAGCGCCCTACGCGCTCACCGGCTCCGTGATCGCCGACGAGCGTGCGGCGGTGCTGCAGGCCTCTGAGCGGCTGCGCTTCGCGGCCGGCAACTTCTATGTCAACGACAAGCCGACCGGGGCGGTCGTCGGCCAGCAGCCGTTCGGCGGGTCGAGGGCGTCGGGCACCAACGACAAGGCGGGCTCGGCGCTGAACCTGCTGCGCTGGACGTCGGCCCGCTCGATCAAGGAGTCGTTCGTCCCGCCCACCGATCACAACTACCCGCACATGGAGGCCGGGTGATGGGGCAGCTTTTCAGCCGGGTGGCGCGTCCGGCGATTCTGGCGGCCGGCCGGTCCGGCGGTTTGCGCCGTAGCGCTGAACGCCTGCCCGCCACCCGTCGGGTGGTGCGCCGGTTCGTGCCGGGGGAGACCGTCGGCGATGCGCTGAACAGCGTTGCGGGGCTGCGTGATTCGGGGCGAATGGTGTCGATCGACTACCTCGGCGAGGACGTCACCGACGTGGACGCCGCGAACGCGACGGTGGACGCGTACCTGGGCCTGCTGGACGCGTTGGGCCGTCGCCGCGACGCGTCGCGTCTGGGGGTGCGTCCGCTGGAGGTGTCGTTGAAGCTGTCGGCACTGGGCCAGGCCCTTCCGCGCGACGGGGAGAAGATCGCCCGGGACAACGCGCACGCGATCTGCGCGGCCGCGCAGCGGGCCGGGGTGTGGGTCACGGTGGACGCGGAAGACCACACCACGACCGACTCGACGCTGGGCATCGTGCGTGAGCTGCGCGCCGACTTCGACTGGCTGGGCACGGTGCTGCAGGCATACCTGCGGCGCACGTACGGCGACTGCGCGCAGTTCGCCGCGTCCGGCGCGCGAATCCGGCTGTGCAAGGGGGCCTACGACGAACCCGCGTCGGTGGCCTACCGCGACCGCGACGACGTCACCGACAGCTACCTGCGCTGCCTGACGGTGCTCATGGCAGGCAACGGCTACCCCATGGTGGCGTCGCACGACCCCGTGGTCATCGCCGCGGCGGGCGACCTGGCGCGCGAAACATCGCGCCTGGGAACCGGGTTCGAGTACCAGATGCTGTACGGCATCCGCGACCCGGAGCAGCGTCGCCTGGCCGGCGCGGGCAATGCGGTGCGCGTTTACGTGCCGTTCGGCACGCACTGGTACGGCTACTTCGTGCGGCGGTTGGCAGAGCGGCCGGCCAACCTCACGTTCCTCCTGCGGGCACTGGCAGAACGGGGTCGCTGAGAGTAACGCAACGACCCGCCGGCAAGCATTGCGTACCCCGGTTGGCAGGAATTTCTCAGCCGGGGT
The DNA here is from genome assembly GCF_035314905.1 of Mycobacterium sp. Taxonomy (GTDB): domain Bacteria; phylum Actinomycetota; class Actinomycetes; order Mycobacteriales; family Mycobacteriaceae; genus Mycobacterium. Next base: position 32,486 of record NZ_DATFYW010000011.1, on the reverse strand, counting down.
GGTGCACTGCAACGATGGGCGGTGTGCGTTCCGACTGGCGCGCCGGGGCTGACCGGTGACCGCGCGTAACCGGCGCACGTGGCTCACCCGCAACGTACGGGTGCTGTCGCTGGTGTCGCTGCTGCAGGACGCGGCCAGCGAGTTGTTGTATCCGCTGCTGCCGATCTACCTGACCAGCGTCCTGGGCGCGCCACCCGCGGTCGTCGGCGCGGTGGAAGGCGCCGCGGAGGGCGCCGCCGCACTGACCAAAGTCGCGTCCGGCCCGTTGGGCGACCGGTTCGCCCGCCGCCCGCTCATCGCGACCGGATACGGGATGGCGGCCTTGGGCAAGCTGATCGTCGCCGCGGCCGGCGCGTGGCCGGGCGTTCTGGTCGGACGCGTCGTGGACCGGCTCGGAAAGGGCCTTCGCGGCGCGCCGCGGGACGCGCTGCTCGTCGACGGCATCGGGCCGGCCGAGCGCGGGCGGGTTTTCGGGTTCCACCGCACGATGGATACGCTCGGCGCCGTCATCGGCCCGCTGTTGGGCCTGGCCGGGTACGAGTTGTTCGACCACCGGATCGGTACCGTGCTGTATCTGGCCGTGATCCCGGCTGTGCTGAGCGTGCTGCTGATCGCGTGGGTCCGTGAGCGGCCACGGGAGATGTCGCCCGCGGGCCGGCCGTCGATGTGGGCCGGGGTGCGGCGGCTGCCCGGGCGGTACTGGCGCGTGGTCGCGTTCCTGGTCGCGTTCAGCGCCGCGAACTTCCCCGACGCGCTGCTTTTGTTGCGGCTCAAGGAGATCGGCTTCTCGGTCGTCGGGGTCATCTTGGCCTACGTCGGCTACAACGCGGTGTATGCGCTGGCGAGCTTCCCGGCCGGGGTGCTTGCCGACCGGTTCGGCCGTCCGCTCGTGTACGCGCTCGGGCTGGTGTTCTTCGCGGTCGGCTACCTCGGCCTCGGCATCACCACGGACACGGCGAGCGCGTGGGGGCTGATCGCGGTCTATGGCGTGTTCACCGCCTGCTATGACGGCGTCGGCAAGGCGTGGATCTCCGTGCTTGTCGGGGAAGAGCTGCAGTCCAGCGCCCAGGGCGTCTTCCAGGGATTGAGCGGCTTCGCGGTGCTGTTCGCCGGTCTGTGGGCCGGGCTGTCCTGGGGTACCGACGGCCGGCTGCCGCTGCTGCTCTCGGGCGCGGTCGGCGCTGTCTTCGCGGTCGCGCTGCTGGCGGCCGTGGCCTGGCACCGCGGCGGTGACGAAACGGACTGATGTGAAACGTCGAGCCGTCCTGCTCACCCAGCTCTCCGGGCCGCTGGCCAGATTCGGACGCCCCGGAGCGACCGCCCTCGGGTTCTGGGCCGATGGTTGCGGGCTGAGTCTCGAGGTCATCGACGCCCACCCCTCCGCCGCTTCCGCGATGTCGGCGGCGGAGGCCGCCCGGCCGGATGTGGTGTTCGGACCCTACGGTTCGGGGCCGGCGGTTGCGGCCGCCGCGGCTGGCGCGGGCACCATCTGGAATCACGGAGGTGCGACGGCGCGCCTGGCCAGGCCGAAATATCCACGCGTCGTCAACGTGCCTTCCCCCGCGCACGCCTATTTCGCGGCGGTGCTCGACAGCCTCGTCGCACGGGGCCTTCCTGCCGGATCGCGGATTGTGCTCCTGCGCGTGGATACCGGATTCGGCCGGGAGGTGGCGCAGGGGGCGGCGGTGGCGGCCCGTCGCCTCGGTCTCTCGCTGCTGTCGATCGCTTTTCGGCCGGGCCGCGTGCAGGCGGTGTGGGAGCACATCCCGACCGGCGACGTGTTGTTGTCGGCCGGGTCGTTCGAGGACGATGTCGCTGTCGCGCGGCTTGCAAGCAAACGCCGCTGGCGCGCGATCGGGCTTGTCGCCGCGGGGGTGGAGGAGCTGCGCGATGCCGTCGGCGGCCGGGTTGAGGGGCTGTACGGACCCTGCCAGTGGCTGGGCGACGGAGACCAACCCGCGGACGGGCCCGACGGCGAGTGGTTCGCCCGCCGTTACCGCGATGCGACCGGCAGGAACCCGCCCTACCCGGCCGCTGCCGCGTTCGCCGCCGGGGTCATCTGGCGGCGCTGCGCGGATGACGCCGGAACCGTTGACCCGGGGCCGGTCCTGGCGGCGTCACAACGACTCGACACCACGACCCTGTTCGGTCGGTTCCGGGTCGACCCGGCCACCGGAGTGCAAACCGGCCACCAGATCCGCGTCGTCAACTGGCAAGGCGGGCGGCGGGTTCCGGTTCACTGACTGAGCAGGAACAAAGCGAGCGCCGCGATCGATTGCGCGTCGGTGATCCCGCCGCCGCGGATCATCGCCTCCACCTGCTCGCGAGTGAACCAGGCGCTGCGCATGTCCTGCTCCTCGTGCTCCCGGTCCGGCTCGCCCTCGACGATGTCCGTGGCGAGGAACACCCATCCGCGCTGGCTGCTCATTCCCGGGGCGACGTCGAGCTGACCCAGCCGCACCAACGATCCGGCACGCAGGCCCGTTTCCTCGCGCAGTTCTCGTGCCGCGAGCGCCTCCGGTTCCAGGTGGATTCCCTCCGGCGCCGTGCCCTGCGGAAACTCCCAGCGGCGCAGGCCCAGCGGGTAGCGGAACTGCTCGACCAGCCGGAACCTGTCCCGGTCGTGCGGGATGACCAGCGCGTAGGCCGGCTTGTCCACCACGCTGTATATGCCGCGGCTGCCGTCGGGCCTGCGGATCTCGTCCTCGCGCAAGGTCATCCAGGGATTGCGATAGACCTCCCGGCTGGCGATGCGTTCGATCATCACAGGGCCGAGTATTCCCGCCCCCTCCCGAGGTAGCCTCGCTGGCGTGCTCTTGGCCTCGCTGAACCCCGCCGGCTCCGACCTCGCCGAGGCCGTCCGGATCGGCGGGGTGTCGCTGAGCCGCAGCGACCTCGTCGGCGCGGCGACGTCAGTGGCCGAGCGGGTGGGCGGTGCGCAGCGGGTGGCCGTGCTGGCCGGCCCGACCGCCGCGACGGTGCTGGCGATCACCGGCTGCCTGATCGCCGGTGTGCCCGTCGTCCCGGTGCCCGCCGACGTCGGGCGGGCCGAGCGCCACCACATCCTCACCGACTCCGGCGCTCAGGCGTGGCTCGGCGAGCCGCCCGACGACCCTGCGGGCCTGCCGCACGTCCCGGTCCGGCTGCACGCCCGCTCGTGGCACCGTTACCCGGAGCCGTCGCCCGACGCGACCGCGCTGGTGATGTACACCTCCGGCACGACCGGCCCGCCGAAGGGCGTGGTGCTGAGCCGGCGCGCCATCGCCGCCGACTTGGACGCGTTGGCCCGGGCGTGGCAGTGGACCGCCGACGACACGCTCGCGCACGGCCTGCCGCTGTTCCACGTGCATGGGCTGGTGCTCGGGCTGCTCGGCTCGCTGCGGATCGGGAACCGCTTCGTCCACACCGGCCGGCCGACACCGGCCGGGTATGCCGCGGCGCAGGGAACGCTGTACTTCGGCGTGCCGACGGTGTGGTCCCGCGTCGTCGCCGACCCCGACGCCGCCCGGGCGCTGCGGGCGGCGCGCCTGCTGGTATCAGGCAGCGCGCCGCTGCCGGTTCCCGTCTTCGATCACCTCGCAAAGCTCACCGGGCACCGGCCGGTCGAGCGCTACGGCAGTACGGAGTCGCTGATCACGCTGAGCACCCGCGCCGACGGGGAACGCCGCGCGGGCTCGGTCGGGCTGCCGCTGGCCGGTGTCACGACGCGCCTCGTCGACGAGGCCGGCGGCGAGGCGGCGCATGACGGGGAAACCGTTGCCCGCCTTGAGGTTCGGGGGCCGATGCTGTTCGACGAATATCTGGGCCGGCCCGACGCGACCGCGGCGGCGTTCAGCGACGAGGGCTGGTACCGCACCGGCGACGTCGCGGTGATCGGCGCCGACGGGATGCACCGGATCGTCGGCCGCGAGTCCACCGACCTGATCAAGTCGGGTGGCTACCGCGTCGGCGCCGGGGAGGTCGAGACCGCGCTCCTGGGCCATCCGGGCGTGTCGGAGGCCGCCGTCGTCGGCCTTCCCGACGACGACCTCGGCCAGCGCATCGTCGCGTTCGTGGTCGGCGATGCGTCACCGGAGGTGTTGATCGACTATGTGGCGGAACAGCTTTCGGTCCACAAGCGGCCTCGTGAGGTGCGGGTCGTCGACGCGCTGCCCCGGAACGCGATGGGCAAGGTACTCAAGAAGGAGCTGACCGGATGGGGTTGAGGTTCGACCAGATCTGCATCGATGCGGCCGACCCTACGGCGCTCGGCGCGTGGTGGTCGGAGGCGCTGGGCTGGCCGAAGGATGTCGATGACGACGGCGACGTCGTGCTGCACACGCCGGCCGGCGCGGGACCCGACTGGCTGTTCCTGCGCGTCGATGACAAGCGGATCGTCAAGAACCGCATCCACTTCGACTTCGTGCCCGGCGACCAGCACGCCGAGGTGGAGCGGTTGCTGCGGCTCGGCGCACGGCACGTCGACATTGGCCAGGGCGAACAGAGCTGGGTGGTGCTGGCCGACCCCGAAGGCAACGAGTTCTGCGTGCTGGCCGCCGGCTGAGGCCCGACTGTGGGTGACGCCAACTCGTCAGTTGGCGTGCAGCATGGCGTTGAGCGTGATGCCGGTGCCGTCGCGGGCGACCACCTCCACGCCGCCGGTCAGAGAGTTGCGGCGGAACAGCATGTTGTCTCCCCCGGAGAGCTCCCGCGCCTTGACCGTTGTGCCGTCCGGCATCTGGACCTTCGTGCCTGCGGTCAGGTAGAGCCCGGCCTCGATCACGCAGTCGTCGCCCAGCGAGATGCCCAGGCCCGAGTTGGCGCCCAGCAGGCAGCGCTTGCCGATCGAGATCACCTGCCTACCGCCGCCCGACAGCGTTCCCATCGTCGACGCGCCCCCGCCGACGTCCGAGCCGTCGCCGACAACCACGCCGGAGGAGATGCGGCCCTCGATCATCGACGTGCCCAGCGTGCCGGCGTTGAAGTTCACGAATCCCTCGTGCATCACGGTCGTGCCTGCCGCCAGATGCGCGCCGAGGCGCACCCGGTCCGCGTCGGCGATCCGCACGCCGGTCGGCATCACGTAGTCGACCATCCGCGGGAACTTGTCCACACCGTAGACCGTCACCGGCGCGCGCCGGCGAAGCCGCGCACGCACCGCCTCGAACCCCTCGACCTGGCACGGCCCGTGGTTGGTCCAGACGACGTTGGCCAGCACGCCGAACAACCCGTCGAGGTTGGCCCCGTGCGGCCGGATCAGCCGATGGGACAACAGGTGCAGCCGCAGGTACGCGTCGTAGGCGTCGGCCGGCTTGTCGTCCAGCGCTGCGATCACGGTCCGGACGAGCACCGTCTCGACATCCCGGTCCTCGTCGGGGGCCGCGAGCGCGGCGAGTTCCTCGGGCACCTCCGCGACGGACAGTCGCACGGTGCCCGCCGGTCCGTCGCCGCCGAGTTCCGGTTCGGGGAACCAGGTGTCGAGCACAGTCCCGTCGGCGGCGATGGTGGCGAGCCCGATGCCCGCTGCGGACGTCATGTGGCTACACGCTAGTGGACTAACGTTGACGGGCATGTTGGACCTGCACGGAGACCCGATCGAGCTGACCGCCGCGTTGGTCGACATCCGGAGTGAGTCTGGCCGCGAGCACATCATCGCCCAAGAGGTCGAGGCCGCGCTGCGCTGTCAGACCGACGGCTTCCAGATCGTCCGCAACGGCAACGCCGTGCTGGCCCGCACCGACTTCGCCCGGCCGTCGCGGGTGCTGCTGGCCGGGCACCTCGACACGGTGCCGGTCGCCAACAACCTGCCCAGCCGCCGCGACGGCGACGAACTGCGCGGCTGCGGCGCTGTGGACATGAAGTCCGGCCTCGCGGTGTTCATGCACCTGGCCGCCACCGTCGCCGAACCCGCCCACGACCTGACGCTCCTGTTCTACGACTGTGAGGAGATCGAGGCCGCCGCAAACGGCTTGGGCCGCATCGAGCGCGAGCTGCCCGATTGGCTGCAGGCCGACGTGGCGATACTGGGCGAGCCGTCGGGCGGCTACATCGAGGCCGGCTGCCAGGGCACCATCCGTGTGATCGTCAGCACCACGGGCACCCGCGCGCACTCGGCACGATCTTGGTTGGGCGACAACGCAATTCACAAACTCGGCGCTGTGCTTGACAGGCTTTCGGCCTACCGGGCGCGCATGGTCGACATCGACGGCTGCACCTACCGGGAGGGCTTGTCGGCGGTCGGCATCGACGGCGGCATCGCAGGCAACGTCATCCCCGACGCCGCATCGGTGACCGTGAACTTCCGATTCGCGCCCGACCTCAGCGTCGAGCAGGCGGTCAAGCATGTCCGTGAGGTGTTCGACGGCCTCGACGTCGGCGTCGAGTTGACCGACTCCGCCGAGGGAGCGCTGCCCGGCCTGACCCGGCCCGCGGCCGCCGCGCTCGTGCAGGCCGCCGGCGGACGGGTGCGGGCCAAGTACGGCTGGACGGACGTGTCGCGGTTCGCCGCGCGCGGCGTCCCGGCGGTCAACTACGGCCCCGGCGACCCGGGTCTGGCGCACCGCGCCGACGAGCGGGTGCCGGTCGGTCAGATCACCGCGGCCGTCGACATGCTGCGGGGTTACCTCACGCGCCCGGCCTGAGCGGCGGCGTCGGCGGCTGCGGGGTGCAGCCCGGCGGCGTGCAGCTTCGCGGCCACCTCGGCGAGCGCCCCGCTGTCATCGTCCGTGAGGGCGCGGGCGTGAGCCAGCGCCAAGCGGCCGGCCACGCAATCCACCTCACCGGCGAGTCGCTCCAACCGGTGCACGGCCCGGGTGTCGCCCAGCCGGACCGCGTCATGCAGCGCGCGAATAGCCACCGCCGACTGTCCGCCGCGTTCGGCGGCCTGCACGGCCTCGCGGGCCGCGTCGATCGCACCCTGGGTGTCGTCACGCGCGGCCCTGGTCCATGCCCTGGCCAGCGAGAGCTCCGGCGTGAACAACGCCGACTTCAACCCATGCCGCGACTCGGCATTGCTGAGCACCTTGGCCGCGCCGATCCGGTCGCGCTGCTGGCCCAGCGCCGTGGCCAGCAGCATCAGAGAAAGCGGCCCCCACGAGTATCCCGTCGGCGCGAGCGCGTCAGCTGCCCCGTGCAGCAGCGTCACCGCGGTGTCGAAGTCACCCTGCGCGATCGCCACGTGCGCGACCAGCACCTCGCCGATCGCTCGGCCCGGCTGCTGCAGCTCGGCGAAGTCGGTGTATTTCTGCGCCACCGAGCGCGCCTCGTCGAGCCGGCCGGCCATCACCAGCGCGGTCGTGCGGCCGAACCCGCTGGTGAACCGCAGCAGCCCGGGATGCTCGGCGGCCACCGCCCGCGCCGCCAGCGCGTCGACGTCGTCGAGCCGGCCGATCCGCGCCGAGCTCAGCGCGGCGGCCGATGCCGCCCAACCCACGGCCTGCTCGTCGGCGAACGGCGAGGCCAGCACCTCGTCGGCCAGCCGCAGCGCGCGATGCGGGGTGCCGGCGTTCATCGCGAACGTCGCGGCCAGCGCGTCGAGCGTGGCGCGAGCGTTCGGCGCGGCGACCCGGTTGCGGGTGGCCTGCAGAAACGCCGCCGCCTGCGTCGGCTCCCCGAGCATCCAGAACTGGTTGGCGGCCCGCGGCAGCGCCCAGGTCATCACTTCGGTTTCGGACAACTGCGCGGGGTCGACGGGCGCGAGCACCTCGTCGGCCTCGCGGCCCCGGCCCTGCCAGGCGAGCGCGGTCGCCAGCGCCAGCCGCGCGGGCAACCCGCCGGAACGGTCCAGCGCCGCGCCGGCGAGCCGCTCGCCCAGGTCCATGTCGCCGAGCCGCAGCGCCTCCAGCGCCGCCGCCGTGACCTCGGCGACCGGCTGGGGCGTGTTGCTGTCGAGCGCCAGGGCCGCCAGGCGCAGCCGTGCGATCACATCACCGGGCGGCCGCGCTGACAGCAGGTCGGCCACCGCGGTGCGCAGCCGGCGCGTGTCCGCTGCGGCCAGGTCCGTCCGCACGGTGTCGGTGTAGAGCGGATGGCCGGGGTGGACGACGGGGTCGCCGCCGGCCTGCTCCATCCGGACGGCACCCGCGGCGGCGGCGGCCGCGACCGCCTCCTCGCCGGTGAGCGCGACGAGGTCGCTCAGCGTCAGCGGATCCTGAACGGCCAGGTACCGCAGGACCCCCAGTGCCTGCTCCGGCAGCGCCGCGACGTAGTCGGTGACCGGCGTCTGCGGGTCCCCGTCGAGTTGCGTGACGTCGATCCTGGTCAGCACATCGTCGGTCCACAACGCCGAAATGGCTTCGGGCACCGGCTGTTCCGTGTCGACCGTGACGATCAACCGTGCCGCCCGGTTTACGGCGAGCTGATACACCAGCGTGGCGGAAAGCTTGTCCAGGTGATGGGCGTCGTCGACGACGAGCAGCAGCTCACCATCGCCGGGGCGCTGCAACGATGCGCGGGCGGCGCGCAACAGGTCCGTTGTCTTGCCGGCGTCGGCGACGTCGATCAGGTGGGCGAATGCGCCGAACGGCAGGACCCGCGCCGACGCCGTCCCCGCCACCCGCCGGATCTGAGTCGACGGGTTCTCGGCGGCGAAGCGGTCGGCGGCGGTGTCTGCCAGCACCGCCTTGCCGACCCCCACCGGTCCGAGCAGCACGGCACCGGCGCGCTCGTGGTCACCCAGCGCGGCGATGAGCCGTTGCAGTGACCGTTCGTCGGGCGCGGTGGGCACTCGCCGGATCATAGGGCGCTACGTTGGCGACTGTGTCCGGTACCCGACAGGAGTGGGCGGTGTGCGTGTATTGCGCGTCCGGCCCGGTTCATCCGGAGCTGCTCGTGCTGGCGGCCAGAGTGGGCGAGTCGATCGCCGACCGCGGCTGGACGCTGGTCTCCGGCGGCGGCAACGTGTCGGCGATGGGCGCACTGGCCACCGGCGCCCGCGCGCACAACGGGCACACCGTCGGCGTGATCCCCAAGGCACTGGTTCACCGGGAGATGGCCGATGTCGATGCGGGCGAGCTGATCGTCACCGACACGATGCGCGAGCGCAAACAGGTGATGGAGGAGCGCTCCGACGCGTTTCTGGCGCTGCCCGGCGGCATCGGAACGCTCGAGGAGCTGTTCGAAGCCTGGACGGCCGGCTACCTCGGCATGCATGACAAGCCGGTGGTGATGCTCGACCCGCACGGCCACTACGACGGTTTGCTGGAGTGGCTCGTGGGCCTGGTCGACAGTGGCTACGTGCACCCGCTGGCGCTGGCACGCCTCGTCGTCACGCGCCGCCTGGTCGATGCGATTGACGCTTGTGCCCCCGGCGAGTAGCTCCGGTCACAATCGGGGCTAGGCTGTGCGCCAGTTTGCGCCACGATACGAGGGGGAAGACCGATCGCATGGCTGAGAAGACCGACGGGAACCAGGCCACGACCACCACCGACGAGCATGAGGCAACCGACGATCGCGCCGAGGCGAAGCGGGCCGGCGTCGGGCTGACCGACGTCGCGACGCGGCTGCCGGGCCTGTTGATGGACACCCCCGCGATCCTGCGCGGGGTGCTGACGGGATTCCTCGCGCTGCCGTCCGCGAAGACCTCGATCGGCAAGGTCTTTCAGGACCGCGCCGCACGCTATGCCGACCAGCCGTTCATCAAGTTTCAGGACGAAACCGTCAGCTACCGGGAGGCTAACGAGACCGCCAACCGGTACGCCGCGGTGCTGGCCGCCCGTGGCGTCGGTCGCGGGGACGTCGTGGGCGTCATGCTCAAGAACTCGCCGCGGGCGGTCCTGCTGATGCTCGCCGTGGTCAAGCTCGGCGCGATCGCCGGAATGTTGAACTACCACCAGCGCGGCAACGTGCTCGAGCACAGCATCGGACTGCTGAACGCCAACGTGCTGATCGGGGAGGAAGACCTGCTCGCCGAGGTCGAGGCGTCCGGTGCGAAGGTCGCCGACTCGATCGGTGTCGACGAACTCGACCGGCTGGCTGCCGACGCGCCGACCGATAACCCGGCCGTGACGTCGTCGGTGCTGGCGAAGGACAAGGCGTTCTACATCTTCACCTCGGGCACCACCGGCATGCCGAAAGCCAGCGTGATGACCCACTACCGCTGGCTGCGCGCGCTCGCGGGCTTCGGCGCGCTGGGCATGCGGCTGAAAAGCAGCGACACGTTGTACTGCTGCCTGCCGCTCTACCACAACAACGCGCTGACCGTGGCGGTGTCGTCGGTGCTCGGCACCGGGGCGACGCTGGCGCTGGGCAAGTCCTTCTCGGCGTCGCGCTTCTGGGACGAGGTCATCGAGCACCAGGCCACCGCGTTCATCTATATCGGCGAGATCTGCGCGTACCTGCTGAATCAGCCCGAGAAGCCGACCGACCGCGGGCACCACGTGCGGGTGATCGCGGGCAACGGGTTGCGGCCCTCGATCTGGGACGAGTTCACTGCACGGTTCGCCATCACGCGGGTCTGCGAGTTCTATGCGGCCAGCGAAGGAAACACCGCGTTCGTCAACGTGCTCAACATGCCCAAGACCGCGGGGATCTGCCCGACGCCCGTGGCATTCGTCGAGTACGACCCCGAGACCGGCGACCCGGTGCGCGACAAGCACGGCCGCGTGCGCAAGGTGGGCGACGGCAAGCCGGGCCTGCTGCTGTCCAAGGTCAGCAACTTCCAGCCGTTTGACGGCTACACCGATGAACAGGCCACCGCGAAGAAGCTGGTGCGGGACGCGTTCCGCAGGGGCGACGTGTGGTTCAACACCGGCGACCTGATGCAGCCGCAGGGGTTCGGCCACGCGGCGTTCACCGACCGGCTCGGTGACACCTTCCGCTGGAAGGGTGAGAACGTCGCCACCACGCAGGTCGAGGCGGCCGTCTCCAGGGACCCCGACATCGACGAATGCACGGTGTACGGCGTCGAGGTCGAAGGCGCCGGCGGCCGGGCCGGGATGGCGGCTGTGGTGCTCAAGGAGGGCGCCGAATTCGACGGCAAGTCGCTCGCCGGGACCGTGTACGAGCATCTGCCCGGCTACGCGGTGCCGCTGTTCGTGCGCGTCGTCAAGGAGCTGGAGCACACGTCCACGTTCAAGAGCAAGAAGGTCGGCCTGCGCAAGCAGGGCTACGGATCGGACATCGAAGACCCGATCTACGTGCTCACGGGCCGCGAAGAGGGGTACGTCGAGTACTACGACGAGTACCCCGCGCAAGTCGCGGACGGGAAGCGTCCAAAGGGCTGACCTACCGGCCTGGCACCCTGGTGGGGTGCAGTCGACACTTTGCGGACGGCCGGTGGCCGACGACCGCGCGCTGATCATGGCGATCGTCAACCGCACGCCGGACTCGTTCTACGACCGCGGCGCCACGTTCGGCGACGATTCGGCCAAGGCCGCCGTCCACGGTGCGATCGCCGAGGGTGCCGACATCATCGACGTCGGCGGCGTGAAGGCCGGTCCGGGCCGGACCGTCGAAACCGGCGAGGAGATCACCCGTGTCGTGCCGTTCATCGAGTGGATCCGCGATGCCTACCCCGATCAGCTGGTCAGCGTCGACACGTGGCGGGTCGCGGTGGCCCGGCGTGCGTGCGAAGCAGGTGCGGACCTCATCAACGACACCTGGGCCGGTGCCGAACCTGGGCTGCCGGAGGTCGCCGCGGAGTTCGGCACGGGACTGGTCTGCTCGCACACCGGTGGCGCGTCGCCGCGCAGCCGCCCGTTTCGGGTCAGCTACGGAACCAGCACCCGCGGGGTGGTCGACGACGTCATCGCGGAGGTGACCGCGGCGGCGGAGCGCGCGGCTGCGGCCGGGGTGTCGAAGGACGCGATCCTGATCGATCCCACCCACGATTTCGGCAAGAACACCTTCCACGGGCTCGCTTTGTTGCACCACGTAAAAGATCTTGTTAACACCGGATGGCCTGTGCTGATGGCGCTGAGCAACAAGGACTTCGTCGGGGAGACTTTGGGTGTGGGTTTGGCCGAGCGCCTGGAAGGCACTCTCGCTGCGACGGCCCTGGCGGCGGCGGCCGGTGTGCGGATGTTCCGGGTCCACGAGGTCGGACACACCCGGCGCGTCCTGGACATGGTCGCGGCGATTGAGGGTGTACGTGCGCCGACGCGCACGGTGAGGGGGCTGGCATGACCGCTGCACCAGAGCTGACCGCCGAGGACCTGGCCGGCGACAAATGGATGGCCGGCCATAGCTTGAGCAGACCGTCCTGGACCGTTGCCGAACTGCAGGCCGCCAAAGCGGGCCGCACGATCTCGGTGGTGCTGCCGGCGCTGAACGAGCAGGAAACGGTCGCGTCGGTGATCGACAGCATCTCGCCGATGCTCGGCGGGCTGGTCGACGAACTGATCGTGCTTGACTCCGGCTCCACCGACGAGACGGAGATCCGCGCCATCGCCGCCGGGGCCCGCGTTGTCAGCCGGGAGCAGGCGCTGCCCGAGTTGCCCCCGCATCCCGGCAAGGGTGAGGTGTTGTGGCGGTCGCTCGCCGCCACCAGCGGCGACATCGTCGTGTTCATCGACTCCGACCTGATCGACCCCGACCCGATGTTCGTGCCACGGCTGGTCGGCCCGCTGCTGACGGTCGACGGCGTCCACCTTGTCAAGGGCTTTTACCGTCGGCCGCTGAAGGTCAGCGGCAGCGAGGACGCCAACGGCGGCGGTCGGGTCACCCAGCTGGTCGCGCGGCCGCTGCTGGCGGCGCTGCGGCCCGGGCTGAGCTGCATCCTCCAGCCCCTGGGCGGCGAATACGCCGCGACTCGTGAGCTGCTGATGTCGGTGCCGTTCGCGCCGGGCTACGGCGTGGAGATCGGCCTGCTCGTCGACACGTATGACCGGCTCGGCCTGGACGCGATCGCGCAGGTCAACCTCGGTGTACGTGCCCACCGCAACCGGCCGCTGACCGAGCTGGGTGGAATGAGCCGTCAGGTCATCGCCACGCTGCTGTCGCGCTGCGGCATCGGTGACTCCGGGATCGGGCTCACCCAGTTCTTCGCCGACGGTGACGGCTACACCCCGCGGTTGTCGCCCGTCTCGCTGACCGACCGGCCTCCGATGAACACCCTGCGGCAGCGTTAGTCGTCCACCGGTCGGCCGCGCGCACTGTCGGGTGCGTCAGGCAGTATCGGTGGCGTGACGATGGTGCTGCTGTATCTGCTGGTGCTCATTTTGGTCGCCGCGGTCCTGTTCGTGGTTGCGAGCGCCGTGTTCGGTCGCGGCGAGCCGCTTCCGCCGCTGCCGCGGGCGACTACCGCCACCGTTCTGCCGGCCTCGGGTGTCGCCCGCGCCGACATCGACGCGGTGAAGTTCACCCAGACGCTGCGCGGCTACAAGACAAGCGAGGTGGACTGGGTGCTCGACCGGCTGGGCCAGGAGATCGAGCTGCTGCGCGGGCAGCTCTCGGCGGTGCGGGCGCTGCAGTCGACCACCGAGTCCGCCTCTGAGGCGTCCGGGACCGTCGGCCGGGACGAGGCGTGAGCGCCGAAGACGACGACGGCCGTATCCGTTGCGGGTGGGCGGTTGGGGACCTCTATCGCGACTACCACGACCTCGAGTGGGGGAGGCCGGTGCACGGCCGCAACGCGCTCTTCGAGCGAATGTCGTTGGAAGCCTTTCAAAGTGGCTTGTCGTGGTTGATCATCCTGCGCAAGCGCGACAACTTCCGTCGTGCGTTCGACCACTTCGATGTCGAAAAGGTCGCCGGCTACACGGATGCCGAAGTCGCACGGCTGATGTCCGACACCGGGATCGTGCGCAACCACTCGAAGATCGGCGCGGTGATCGCCAACGCCCGCGCGGCAGCCACGCTCGACGTCGACTTGAGCGACCTGCTCTGGTCGTTCGCGCCCCCGCCCGGGAGGCCGCGGCCCGCCGATCCGTCACAGGTGCCCCCGACCAGTCCCGAATCGGTCGCGATGGCCAAGGAGTTGAAGCGGCGCGGGTTTCGGTTCGTCGGGCCCACCACCGCCTACGCGCTGATGCAGGCCACGGGCATGGTCGACGACCATCTTCGGTCCTGTTGGGTGCCGGTGATCAGCGGGGCATAACAGGGTCTTGGCACACCGATGCTCGCGGATAGGGAACAATAGGGGCGTGAAGTTGCAGTTCTCTGTCGGGGGTGGCGGCGGGTGGGCACCTTCGGCATCTGCGGCCTCCACCACGGCGGCCCGGTCTAGACCTGGAGGGAGCACTCGATGGCGGCGATGAAGCCCCGGACCGGAGACGGTCCTCTGGAAGCAACCAAGGAGGGGCGAGGCATCGTGATGCGAGTACCGCTGGAGGGCGGTGGCCGCCTCGTCGTCGAATTGACTCCAGAGGAGGCATCGGCCCTCGGCGACGAACTGAAGAGCGTCACCAGTTGAGTCCCTACGAGGACACCTTCCGGTAGATCTCCAGCGTCTGCTGGGCGATGTGCGACCACGAAAACTCCTCGATGCAGCGCTGTCTGCCGGCGCGGCCGAACCGCGCGGCTTTGTCCGGGTCGGCGATCAGGGTGTTGACCGCCGCGGCGAGCCCGGCCTCGAATCCGGCCGGATCGGCCGGATCGTAATGCGCCAGCAGCCCTGTTTCCCCGTCGGCGACCACCTCGGGAATGCCCCCGACGTCGGATGCGACCACCGCCGTCGCGCAAGCCATCGCCTCGAGATTCACGATCCCCAACGGCTCGTAGACTGACGGGCATACAAAAACCGTTGCCGCGGAGAGTATTTCGCGAATCTTGCCGATTGGCAGCATCTCCCGGACCCAGAACACCCCACTTCTTGCGCGCGACAGCTGCTGCACCGCGGCGGTCACCTCGGCCGCGATCTCGGGGGTGTCGGGCGCGCCCGCGCACAGCACGAGCTGCGCGTCGGGTGCGAACCGATGGCCCGCGGCGACCAGATGCGCGACGCCCTTCTGGCGGGTGATGCGCCCGACGAACGCGACGATCGGACGTGCGGTGTCCACACCCAGTTCGGCCAGCACCGACTCCCCGGGTTTCGGCTCCACGGGGTGCCACACGTCGGTGTCGATGCCGTTGCGCACGACATGCACCCGGTTGGGATCCAGCGCGGGATAGGTCTTCAGCACGTCGTCGCGCATGCCCGAGCTGACCGCGATCACCGCGTCGGCGGCCTCGATCGCGGTGCGCTCCACCCACGACGAGATCCGGTAGCCGCCGCCCAGCTGCTCGGCCTTCCACGGCCGCAGCGGCTCGAGCGAATGGGCGGTCAGCACGTGGGGGATGTCGTAGAGCAACGCGGCCAGGTGCCCGGCCAGGCCGGTGTACCACGTGTGCGAATGCACCACGGTGGCCTCCGACGCGGCGTTGGCCATCACGAGATCGGCCGACAGTGTCGCGAGTGCGGGGTTGGCGCCCTTGAGCTGCGGGTCGGGCTGGTGCACAACCGCGCCGTGGCGGGGAGCACCCATGCAGTGCAAGTCGACGTCGCACAGGTGACGCAGCTGCGCGACGAGCTCGGTCACATGGACGCCCGCACCTCCGTAAACCTCAGGTGGGTACTCCCGCGTCATCATCGCCACCCGCATACTTCCCGACCGTAGTGCGGCGGACGAGCCGATGCACACTGTCGGCGGTGGACGTGTTTGTGGCGGCCGGAATCACGGGAATGCTAGCCCCACATCACGGTGACGGATAGGTTTAGACCATGAGGGAAGCGCCACATGTGCTGGGAATTGTCCTGGCCGGCGGGGAGGGGAAGCGGCTTTATCCCTTGACTGCGGACCGGGCAAAGCCGGCAGTTCCCTTTGGTGGTGCATACCGACTCATCGACTTCGTGCTCTCCAATCTCGTCAACGCCCGTTACCTGCGGATCTGCGTTCTGACCCAGTACAAGTCACATTCTCTGGACCGGCACATCTCGCAGAACTGGCGGCTTTCCGGTCTGGCCGGCGAATACATCACGCCGGTGCCCGCGCAGCAGCGGCTCGGCCCGCGCTGGTACACCGGAAGTGCCGACGCGATCTACCAGTCGATGAACCTGATCTATGACGAGGATCCGGACTACATCGTGGTCTTCGGCGCCGACCACGTGTACCGGATGGATCCGGAGCAGATGCTGAACTTCCACATTGAAAGCGGCGCCGGCGCGACCGTCGCCGGCATCCGCGTGCCGCGCGCGGAGGCGAGCGCGTTCGGCTGCATCGACTCCGACGACTCGGGCCGGATCCGCGGTTTCATCGAGAAGCCCGCGGACCCGCCGGGCACCCCCGACGAACCCGAGCAGACGTTCGTGTCGATGGGAAACTACATCTTCACTACCAAGGTGCTCATCGACGCGATCCGCGCCGATGCCGATGACGACAACTCCGACCACGACATGGGCGGCGACATCATCCCGCGGTTGGTTACCGACGGCCGCGCCTCTGTCTACGACTTCAACGAAAACGAGGTGCCCGGCGCCACCGACCGCGACCGCGGCTACTGGCGTGATGTCGGCACGCTCGACGCGTTCTATGACGCGCACATGGATTTGGTCTCGGTGCACCCGATCTTCAACCTGTACAACAAGCGCTGGCCGATTCGCGGCGGCACCGAGAATCTGGCGCCGGCGAAGTTCGTCAACGGGGGCTCGGCTCAGGAATCCGTTGTCGGAGCGGGCAGCATCGTGTCCGCCGCGTCGGTGCGCAACTCGGTGCTGTCGAACAACGTCGTCGTCGACGACGGCGCGATCGTCGAGGGCAGCGTCCTGATGCCCGGCGTGCGGGTGGGGCGCGGCGCGGTGGTGCGCCATGCGATCCTCGACAAGAACGTGGTGGTCGGCCCAGGTGAAATGGTGGGCGTGGACCTGGAAAAGGACCGGGAGCGCTTCGCGGTGAGCGCCGGGGGCGTCATCGCGGTCGGCAAGGGAATCTGGGTTTAGGTCGGCGGCGCCGCAGCTATCACCGGCACCAGCAGGTGCGCGTCGCGATTCGGACCCCAGTGCAGGGTCACCCGACCGCGCCCCGAGCTCGCGTACGCGGCCGGGAATTGGCCGGACAACGGGTTTCGCGGCGCCAGCCAGCGCCCGGCGACCACCAGCCGCAGCTGCTCACCGGCGCGGAAAACCGTCGCCGACGGCCCGAGCGGGACCTCGACCGCGACGATCTCGCCGGCGCGCAGCGGCTGCGGATCGGTGCATGTCGGCACCGGGTCCCAAGGTTGTGACAGCTCGGGATCCAGAGCTCGCAGGGAGACCCGCTGCCAGCCGGTGGCGACCCGGTCGCGGCCGTAGCCGTAGGACCCTTCGAAGGGGACAAACCTTCCGGTGCGCCACTTTTCCACGCCCACGAACAAATTCGCATCCCCGCAGCCATACAGTTCCAGCCATAGCCGTGCGGCCATCGGGCCGGTCAGCTCGACGTCCTCGCGCACCGTCCAGGTGAACGCCGCCGCCCGGGAACGGGTTTTGAACGAGACCGAGCCCGGGGTTTGCGGTGCCACTGTGGACAACACGCCCGCTCCGGCGAGATGCAACCGCTGCCAGCGGGTGCGGGCCAGCGGCCATTCGGTTTCCTCGCGAACCGCTGCGACGGTGTCCCGATCTTCGCGGACTTCCAGTCGGACACTGCGGGTTTGGTCGAGGGCACCGTCGAGCGCCGCACGGATGAACGACAGCTGTTCGGCGCGTGCCGGCTCGGAGTAGAACGTCGCCCACTTGCCGCCCCGGTGCGTGTAGAGCCGGGAGTGGGTCGAACCCGATCGGGTGAACGCCCGCATCGAGCCGCGGCTGTGCAGGTTGTGATCAGAGAAGCTTCCGCACACCAGCATCGGCACCCGGATCGCCGACAGGTCAGGTGTCAGCGAGCGCCAGAACTCGTCGCGCAGCGGGTGGACGTCCTGCGCGCGCCGGATGTCGTAGGCCAGCCGGGCGGTGCGGCGCAGCATCGTCGACCAGAGCCGCACGAACCCCTTCTCCCGGACACCGCCGGGATACGCGAGGTCCTGGTATGCGTCGGTGAAACCCTCCCAGGGGCAGATGGCCCGCAGTGCCGGCGGCTGCTGCGCCGCCCCCTCGTACTGGCTGATGGCGAGGTAGGACACCCCGAGCATGGCGACCCGGCCGTCGCTCCACGCCTGGGCGCCCGACCATTGCACGATGTCGGAGATGTCCTCGCTTTCCTGCTGCGACAACAGCTTTCCGACGCCCTCGGAGCGGCCGCAGCCGCGCAGGTCCGCGTTCACGACGGCGAAGCCCTGCGGCACCCACCATGCCGGGTCCGGCCCCTCCCAGCCGGTGAACGCCGAGAACGTCACCGGCTCGGGCTGGCGGAGCGCGTGGTACTGCACCGAGTACCTCCAGCGATTGCCGCGCCGGGCGGGCAGGTTGTCCTTGCCGTAGGGATGAGCGCTCAGCAGGACCGGATGGGCTTCCCCACCTGGGGGGCGGAACACGTTGACCCGCAACACCGTTCCATCCCTGGTGCGCACCTCGGCGTCGCGGTCGACGACGATCCCACTGGGTGGTTCGGTGACGGTGACGGGTGGCCTCGCGAATCCGCGCAGCCTGGTGAGCGCGTAGCGCAACCGGCCGGGACGATGCCACGGCCGGTCGAGCGCCGGCGCCGATTGCGGGGCCACGCGACTCACCTTAGAGCGCTGCTACCACACGTATGACACCAACCGATAGTGGACTTTCTGTGTGTATTCGCGATATCCGTCCAACTCCTGCGTGAGCATCTTTTCCTCGTCGAGGATGCGGAAGATGAGCGCGATCAGGCCGGGGATGAGGAAGACAAGGCCCCACCAGGAACCGAGGGCGAGTGGGACGCCTGCCATCATGATCAGCGTCCCGACGTACATCGGGTGTCGCACGATCCCGTACAGCCCCGTGGAGACGACTTTCTGGCCTGCCTCGACCGTGACGTTCGCGGCCGCGTAACTGTTTTCGATGATGACCAACTGTGCGACGGCGAGCCCGATCACGACCAGCGCATCGCCGATCAGCGACACCACGGCAGGCACCGGCGACCACCCGAGACGATGGTCGAACGCGCTGAGGGCCATCACCACCGGCAGCAACAGGAATGCGCCCCGGCAAGGATCGATGACGTTAGGAAGCCGTCAAGATCGAGCGCGTCAGTCCCGCGCGGCGGCCAGGATGCCGTCGCCGAGTGGGACCAGCACCGGGGTCAGCCGCTCGTCCTCGGCGATGAGCCGGGCGGCTTCTCGGACTGCGGCGACCTCGGCGTCGCGCGCGGCGGGATCCCCGGCCCGGCCGCCCAGTGCGGCCCGGTGCACCACGATCGCGCCACCGGGGCGCAGCAGCCGGATGCCTTCGATCACGAATTCCGGCTGGTCCATCGGGTCGGCGTCGAGGAAGACCAGGTCGTAGGACTCGTCGGCGAGCCGGGGCAGCACCTCCTGGGCCCGTCCGCTGATCAGCCGGGTGCGTGACGGCGTGATGCCGGCCTCGGCGAACGCCTGCTTGGCGAGCAGCTGGTGCTCGGGTTCCACGTCGATCGTGGTCAGCACGCCGTCCTCCCGCATGCCGGCCAGCAGCCACAGCCCACTCACGCCCGCGCCGGTGCCGACCTCGGCGACGGCCTTGCCGCCCGACAGGCGGGCCAGCAGGCTCAGCAGCGCGCCGGCCGCCGGGCTGACGGCACCGGCGCCGGCATCGACGGCGCGCTCGCGGGCTGCAGCGACGATCTGGTCTTCGGAGATCGAGCCCTCGGCATGCGCGACCATCGTCTCGGCGGACAGCGGTTCGCAGGAGGTGGTCATTCCCGCAGCGTAAAGCCAAAGCCCAGCGGGGCCGGGCAGGCGCGCCCGAACCGGGGCCGGGGGAGAGGCCGCGACACGCCCGGGCTAAAATAGCGTTTCACCGACCCATCGGCCGTGTACGGGCGGCCGGCGGCCCGGTTTCTCAGGGAAAGTTCAGTTTGCTCATATGGCTGCCACACCGCGATGGGCAACGGTAGGCCAATGGCATACGGAGCGTCCTGGCGGTCCGGGAATAACCCTGACGAATTTCACGTTGGCCGCGATGGCGGCTCGCCATTGATCGATCACCGGGAGGACCCCACGCCCAGCATCCTTACGACCGCGCCCACCAGCATGTCGCGCCTCGAGCAGTACGCCGGCGCCGATTGGCTGGAAGAAAGCGACGACCTGCAGGGCACCGCGGTATTCGACGCGACGGGCGACAAGAGTGCGATGCCGTCGTGGGATGAACTCGTCCGTCAGCACGCCGATCGCGTCTACCGCCTGGCCTACCGGCTTTCCGGCAACCAGCACGACGCGGAGGACCTGACCCAGGAGACCTTCATCCGGGTGTTCCGCTCGGTGCAGAACTATCAGCCCGGCACCTTCGAGGGCTGGCTGCACCGCATCACGACGAACCTGTTTCTCGACATGGTGCGACGGCGCGGCCGGATCCGTATGGAGGCGCTGCCGGAGGACTACGACCGGGTGCCCGCCGACGAGCCGAACCCCGAGCAGATCTACCACGACTCACGGCTCGGGCCCGGCCTGCAGGCAGCGCTGGATTCGTTGCCTCCGGAGTTTCGCGCCGCGGTGGTCCTGTGCGACATCGAGGGTCTGTCCTACGAGGAGATCGGCGCCACGCTCGGCGTCAAGCTGGGCACCGTGCGCAGCCGCATTCACCGTGGCAGACAGGCCTTGCGTGACTATCTCGCCGCCCACGGCGACTCCGAGGAATTGACGGCCAAGTCGGCCTGACCCGGCCCGCCGCCACAGCCGGCGGCGTTTCCCGGGGTGTCGGCCACAGCCTCGCGCGCTACATTCGAGGTGGCGCATGCAATGACAGCACCGAAGGAGGCGCAGGGTCATGGTGGATCGGGGCCACGTGTTCCGCCGCGCATTCTCCTGGCTGCCCTCCCAGTTCGCGTCGCAAAGCGATGCCCCTGTCGGTCCCCGCCAGTTCGGCTCCACCGAACATCTGTCCACCGAGGCGATTGCCGCGTTCGTCGACGGTGAGTTGCGCATGAATGCGCACCTGCGAGCCGCTCACCACCTGTCGCTGTGCCCGGAGTGCGCCGCGGAGGTCGAGGCCCAGAGCCAGGCTCGTGCGGCGCTGCGTGACTCGTGCCCCATCCACGTGCCCAGCGCGCTGCTGGGCATGCTGGCGCAGATTCCCCATTCCGCCGTCGACACCGGCGGCGACACTTCGCAGACCGACCTGGACGAGTTAGCTGACCGCATCACCCGGTCCCGCCGTAAGCGCCGGTAGGGTGGTTACGTTCATCGGGGATGCGGCGAGGACCATAGCCCGTGTCTTCCGAACGCCCGGAAGAGGATGACTTGAGCTTCAACCAGGACAATTCCGAGGGGACGCAGCGTCTGGCGCCGCGGCCGATTTCCCGCCCGCCCGTCGATCCGGCGTCGCGTCAGGCGTTCGGCCGTCCCGAGGGTTTCGACGGGTCGTTCCTCGGCTCGGAGAAGCACCGCGACCAGGCTGAGTTCACGCCGCAGGACGCGCCGCCGGATCCCGTGCTCGCCGAAGCCTTCGGCCGCCCGCACCAAATCGTTGATTCACTGCAGCGCCATCCCGCCGATGCCGGAGCACTCGACGGCGAGCGGGACGGCGAGGGCGACAACGGCGCCGACGACCCGTGGCGCGACCCGGGCGCGGCGGCCGCGCTCGGCGGCCCGGCCGTCGTACCGCCGCCGCCTGCCGCGGTCGGGGCGGACACGGGCAAGCTCGGGGTGCGCGACGTGCTCTTCGGCGGCAGGGTTTCGTACGTCGCCCTGGCGATCCTGGCGATCATCGCGCTGCTGATCGGCTTTGCCGGCGGCTGGGTGGGACGCAAGACGGCCGAGGTCGTCGAGGCGTTCACCACGTCGAAGGTCACCTTGTCGACCAACGGCAGCCAGCCGCCCGAGGGCCGCTTCGCCAAGGTCGCGGCATCGGTCGCCGACTCGGTGGTGACGGTCGAATCGACCAGCGACCAGGAGGGCTCACAGGGCTCCGGCGTGATCGTGGACGGCCGCGGCTACCTCGTCACCAACAATCACGTGATCTCGGACGCGGCCAACAACCCGAGCCAGTACAAGACCACCG
Organism: Mycobacterium sp.; assembly: GCF_035314905.1. Taxonomy (GTDB): domain Bacteria; phylum Actinomycetota; class Actinomycetes; order Mycobacteriales; family Mycobacteriaceae; genus Mycobacterium. The sequence continues at coordinate 10,513 of NZ_DATFYW010000011.1, read as the reverse complement.
TCGTCTTCAACGACGGCAAGAAGGTGCCTGCCAACCTCGTCGGCCGGGACCCGAAGACCGACCTGGCCGTGCTGAAGGTCGACAATGTCGACAACCTGACGGTTGCGCAGTTCGGTGACTCCGACAAGGTGCGCGTCGGCGACGAGGTGATCGCCGCCGGCGCACCGCTGGGCCTGCGCAGCACTGTCACGCACGGCATCATCAGCGCGCTGCACCGCCCGGTGCCGCTGTCGGGCGAAGGGTCGGACACGGACACGGTTATCGACGCCATCCAGACCGACGCGTCGATCAACCACGGCAACTCGGGTGGCCCGCTCATCGACATGGACTCCCATGTGATCGGCATCAATACCGCCGGGAAATCGTTGTCCGACAGCGCAAGCGGGCTTGGCTTCGCGATCCCGGTCAATGAGGTCAAAAGGACAGTCGACGCACTGATCAAGGACGGCAAGCTCGCGCACCCGACGCTGGGTGTCACGGCGCGCTCGGTGAGCAACTCGGTGGCCTCCGGAGCGCAGATCGCCAACGTCAAGGCCGGCGGCCCGGCGGAGAAGGGGGGCGTCCTCGAGAACGACGTCGTCGTGAAGGTCGGGAATCGAAGCGTTGCCGATGCCGACGAGTTCGTCGTCGCGACGCGCCAACTGACCATCGGGCAACCCGCACCGATCGAAGTGGTGCGCGACGGCCGCCACGTCACTCTCACCGTCACCCCGACCCCGGATACGTAGATGTTCAACATCGGTTGGGGCGAGATGCTGGTGCTGTTGGTCATCGGGCTGGTCGTTCTGGGCCCCGAGCGGCTGCCGGGCGCCATCCGGTGGACCTCCGACGCGCTGCGCCAGGCTCGCGAGTACATCAGCGGCGCCACCAGCAACCTGCGCGAGGAGCTGGGGCCCGAATTCGACGACTTGCGCGAGCCTCTCAGCGAATTGCAGAAGCTGCGGGGCCTGACGCCGCGCCAGGCGCTGGCCAAACATCTGCTCGACGGCGACGACTCGGTGTTCCGCGCATTCGACCGGCCGGTCGACCTGCCGCCCGACACCCCGTCGACCACGCCGGCGCCGGAGCAGGTGGCGCCCGCGCAGGGCCAGCAGCCGCCGCCGCCGCAACCGGCAAGCGGGACAACGCCTTTCGACTCCGGCGCGACGCCTTTCGACGCCGACGCGACCTAGACCTGTCGCGAGAACTCAGCGCCGGGCGGTGTCGATGCCCAGCGACATGCCCGCCAGACCGCGGCGACGTGCCGACAGCGTGTCGGCGATGCTGCGCAACTCCTTGCCCGCAGCCGAATCCGGCGCGCTGAGCACCAGCGGCACTCCGGAATCGCCGGCGCTGACCAGCGCGGGATCCAGCGGAACCTGACCCAGCAGTGGCACGTCGGCGCCGACCGCGCGCGACAGCCGCTCGGCGACCTGGCGTCCGCCGCCCTCGCCGAACACCCGCATCGTGGAACCATCCGGCATCAACAGCCCGGACATGTTTTCGACGACGCCGACCAGCCGCTGACGGGTCTGCAGCGCGATCGCACCCGCACGCTCGGCGACCTCGGCGGCGGCCAGCTGCGGGGTGGTGACCACCAGGATCTCCGCGTTCGGGATCAGCTGGGCCACCGAGATCGCGACGTCGCCGGTGCCCGGTGGGAGATCGAGCAGCAGCACGTCGAGATCGCCCCAGTACACGTCGGCGAGGAACTGCTGAAGCGCACGGTGAAGCATCGGGCCGCGCCACACCACCGGGGTGTTGCCCGAAGTGAACTGGGCGATCGAGATCACCTTCACCTCGTGGGCGATCGGCGGCAGGATCATCGACTCGACCTGTGTGGGCCGCTCGGTCGTGCCCATCATGCGGGGAATCGAATGGCCGTAGATGTCGGCGTCGAGCAGTCCGACCGACAGCCCGCGCGCCGCCATCGCGGCCGCCAGGTTCACGGTGACGCTGGACTTGCCGACGCCGCCCTTGCCGGACGCCACCGCGTACACCCGCGTCAGTGAGCCCGGCTGCGCGAACGGGATGACCGGCTCGTGGGCGTCGCCGCGCAGCATCTTGCGCAACTCGGTGCGCTGCTCGTCGCTCATCACGTCGAGGCTGACCCTCACCTGGCCGGTGCCGGGTACGTCGGTGACGGCTCGGGTGACGCGGTCGGCGATCTCGGTCTTCTTCGGGCATGCGGAGGTGGTCAGGTAGATCTCGACGTGCACGCCCTGGTCGGGCTCGATCGTGACGTTCTTGACCATGCCGAGCTCGGTGATCGGCCGGCGCAGCTCGGGATCGATCACCTTGGCCAGCGCCGCGCGCACGGCGGCACCAGGTTCGTTCTCGGACATCACGGTCGAGTCTACGGCCCGTCCGAACAGCCCCCGGCCGCAGCGTCAGTTGGTCAGTTGGCCGGTCCCGGGAGCGGTCCGTGCGTCGCTGGCAGCGCCGGTGCCGGCGGCGGAGCCTGCGGTGGCGGTGCAAAGGGGTTGACCGGCGGGGCGAACGGATTCGGCGGCGCATCGGGCGCGGGCACCTGGGCAGCCGGCGGCGACGATGGTGCCGGGGCCGGGCCGGGCAGCGGGCCCGTGCCCTGCGGGACGAATTGCGCCGGCGGTGGCAGCGGATTCTGCCCGAAGCACACCAGCACGCACATCGGCGGCTGCGCCGGGTTCTGCGCGGCCAGTGTCGCCGGGTCGGCGACCGGGCTCGGGTTGTTCAGTTGGCTGGCCGCATCGGTCGGGCCGAACGTGATGAGCGGTAGCTGCGACATCGGATCCGTCGGCGACAACCCCAGCACGTTGATCGGCAGGCCGGGACCGAGGCCTTCGGGGTTGCCCTCCAGGTGTGCATCCCCGACCGGCGGGACCGGGCCGGTTATCGGCGGCAGGTCGACCGGAACGACGCCGGTCGCGTAGGCCGCCGCCCAGCCGAGCACGTTCTGTGCGTACGGCATCGAGTTGTTGTAGCGCAGGACCGCCGCGAGCACCTGCGATGGGTCGCGCAGGTTCAGCCCGCCGCTGCACAGGTACCGTGCCGCCGCCAGTGACGCGTCGTAGATGTTTTGCGGGTCGGCCCTTCCGTCTCCGTCACCGTCGGAGGCGTAGCGCGCCCACGTGCCGGGCAGGAACTGCATCGGGCCCATCGCGCGGACGTAGCTGACCCTGCCGCTGGGTGCCATGCTCTGCACGATCATCTCGTTGCCGGGCAGCGAACCGTCCAGCGCAGGCCCGTAGATGGGGTACACCGCCGTGCCGTGTGCGTCGGTGGCACCGCCGTTGGCGTGCATCGACTCGATCCGGCCGATCCCCGCCAACAGGTTCCAGCTCACGCCGCATGCGGGGTCGGCCAGCGCCATCATCCGCTCGGCGTTGCGGTACGCCGACAACGCGATCGCCGGAATCCGCAGGGAACCCACCGAATTGACCACGGCGAGCGGCGGTGGCGGCGCGATGATGCTGGCCTCCGCGACGTGGAAGCTGGCCGGGGCACGGGCGACGGAAACAACGGACGGTCCGGACTGGTCGCGAGTACCGGGCGCCACGGCGGCCAGCGGCACGACGCCGGTCCGTTGGGCGGCCGGTCCTCCCGCGGCCGAGTCGGGGGAGGCGGCGACCGCAGCGCCGAGCACCAGTGGCGCCAGGACGATCAAACCCGACTTGGGTGTTCGGGCGATTCGGGTAGCCCGGCAACGCGCCCACGCATAGGCGGCACGGACCCCTCCCCCTATTCGCACTCACACCGTCCTACGTCGGCCGACCGTGAACTACGTCACCATACCTAGTCGGCAACAGATTGGTTGCACATTGGTCACCGCGATGTATCAGGAACCCGCTGGACGACGACGCCGACGTCCGGGCCCGGCACGCGCAGGCCCGCCGGCCGCGCCGCATAGACCCTGTTGACCGCCACCATGCGGGAAAGGGTAGGAGTGTAGCCGTGGAGAACGCCTATCGACCCCGCCGAACCTGTCTTTCGGTGCCGGGCAGCAGCCAGAAGATGATCGACAAAGCCAAAGGGCTGCCCGCCGACGAGGTGTTTCTCGACCTCGAAGATGCCGTCGCGCCCGATGCGAAGGCGCAGGCCCGCACCCGGGTGGCGATCGCGCTGTCCGAGCCGGGATGGGCCGGGCAGCTGCGTGGTGTCCGGGTCAACGACTGGACCACGCCGTGGACCTATGCCGACGTCATCGAGGTGGTGTCCACGGCCGGCGGCCGGCTGGACATCATCGTGCTGCCGAAGGTGACCGATGTGTCGCACATCCATGCGCTCGATTTGCTGTTGAGCCAGCTGGAAGCCGTCCATCGGTTGCCGGCGGGCCGGATCGGCATCGAGGCGCAGATCGAGAATGCCCGGGGGCTGACCAACGTCGACGCGATCGCCGCCGGGCCGCGGCTGCAGGCCCTCGTGCTTGGTCCGGCCGACCTGATGGCCAGCCTGAACATGCGCACATTGGTGGTCGGCGAACAGCCGGAGGGGTACGACGTCGGCGACGCCTACCACCACGCGCTGATGACGATCCTGATCGCCGCCCGCACGCACGGGATCGCGGCGATCGACGGGCCATACCTGAAGGTGCGCGACGTCGAAGCGTTCCGCCGGGTGGCGGCCCGCTCGGCGGCGCTGGGCTACGACGGCAAGTGGGTGCTGCACCCGGATCAGATCGCCGCGGGCAACGAAATCTTCACCCCGCGCCAACAGGAGTACGACCACGCCGAGCTGATCCTCGAGAGCTACGAGTGGCACACGTCCAAGGCCGGTGGGGCGCGCGGGGCGGTGATGCTGGGCGACGAGATGATCGACGAGGCGAGCCGCAAGATGGCGCTGGTGATCGCCGCGAAGGGCCGCGCCGCGGGACTGCGGCGCACCGGGCAGAACTCCGAGCCGCCGCGCTGACGCTCAGGAATATGTCCGCGAGTGCAGCGTGAGCAGGAACCCGAGCAGCCATACGAGCATGAACACCAGCCAACCGGCCGCAGTGAGGCCGCCGATGATGGTGCCCGCCAACGCTATTCCGTAGCCTTCCTGCCCGGTGCGTTTGGTTTCTCGCATCGCGACGACGCCGAGGATGGCTCCGGCGATCGACGGCAACCCGCAGCAGAACCAGCCGACCAGTGACGCGACCAGCGAGGCGATCGCCTTTCCGTTCGTGCCCGGCGGCCTGGAAGCGCGGTACGGGTCGTACGGGTCGACGGGATAGCCCTGGTAGGGCGGCGGATAACCGGCCGGCGCCCCGGGGTAGACCGCCGGGTAGTCGACCGGAGCGTAGGGATCCACCGGTGGCCGGGACTGCTCCGGGAAGGGGTATTCGGTTCCGCCGAACGGCTCTTCGGGCTGGTGGGTCATCGCAGGGTCAGTGCGACCAACTGCCGAACCAGTAGATCGATCCGATCAAACTGATCACCAGGGCTGCCGCACCGACGGCAATCCCGGCCACGGCCAGGCCACGGCCGGGCTGACCGGTCTGCTTTATCTGGTTGAGCGCCAGGACGCCGAGCACCACGCCTGCGATGCCCGTCAGCCAGCCGATGCAGAACCATCCGAGGAAGATGCTGACTATCGACGTGACGAGCGACCAGATTGCCAGCGAGTTGGTCCCCTGCTGCGATGTCGCGTATCCGCCCGGGTATGCGCCGTAGCCGGTTGAGTAGGACGGCGGCGGTGGCGGGTAGCCGCCGCCCGGCGCCGTGCCGTACTGCGGCTGCGACGGGTAGGACGGCGCACCGTAGCCCGACGGTTCTTGGTAGCCCGCCGGCCCGTAGGCGCTCGGCGGGGCGCCCGCGGATGGGTACCCAGGCGGCGGCGGGTAGCCGCCGGGTGGCAGGTAATCCGATGCCGGCGGCGTCGGGCCGGGCTGCGGCTGGTGGCTCGGCTGCCCGTGCGAGTGCTCGATCGGCGGGGCCTCGTAGCCACCCGGGGACGCCGCCCCGCTGGCCTCGGACTGCGGCTTGTCGCCCTGGTCGCCCGGATTTGTCATGCTGATCAACCTAGCCTATGGGCGCGTTGACCGTAGCGTGGATAGCGGCTGTCCGTGGACGGGGCACGATCGCCCCGACCGGCGCGTTGATGCAGGAAAGCGGCCCGTACGTCGACCCGCGACGTAAGGAGAGTGAGGATTGATGACCAGCCCATTTCCGTCAGGACGGACTCCGGGCGGCGCACCGGGCTCGCCGACGCGTAGTGGTCGGGGCCCGTCGCTGCCCACCCCTCCGAAAGGGTGGCCGATCGGCTCCTACCCGACCTACGCCGAGGCGCAGCGGGCCGTGGACTACCTCTCCGACCAGCAGTTCCCGGTCGAGCAGGTGACCATCGTCGGCGTCGATCTGATGCAGGTCGAACGGGTGACGGGCCGTCTCACCTGGCCGAAGGTGGTCGGCGGCGGCATCCTCACCGGCGCGTGGCTGGGCATCTTCATCGGCCTGGTGCTGGGCTTCTTCGCCCCGAATCCGTGGGCAGCGCTGCTCACCGGTCTGGTCGCGGGCATCGTGTTCGGCCTGATCAGCTCCGCGGTTCCGTATGCGATGGCGCGCGGCACAAGAGATTTCAGCTCGACGATGCAACTGGTCGCCGGACGCTACGACGTGCTCTGCGACCCACAGAACGCCGAGAAGGCGCGGGATCTGCTGGCGCGCTTGACGTTATAGCGGCTCCGCGCGCGTTGCCCTGGCGCCGTCGGCCCGTGCCGCCGCAGGTCACGATTGCGACGCAGGCGCCGGATAATGTTGCAAATCCCGGGCGTGTCGCTCTACCGTTTGCCCGCGGGAGGTTCCCGTCGTGAGTGCACACGGGAGGCGGTCGTGGCTGAGGGCTCGCGCGTCCGGCGGCTCGGCGCGGTGGCGTTGGCGGCCCTGACCACGGTGTCGGTTGCCTCGGCGTGCACTTCGCGCAGCGGCGGAACGGTCATCACCCTCTACACGCCGGCCAGCGAGTCCGCGACGTTCACGGTGCTGGCCAAGCGCTGCACCGCCCAGGCCGGCGGCCGGTACTCCATCATCCAGAACAGCCTGCCCAAAGGCGCCGACGACCAGCGGCTGCAGCTTGCCCGCCGGCTGACCGGAAACGACCACACGCTGGACCTGATGGCGATCGACGTGGTCTGGACGGCCGAGTTCGGTGCGGCCGGCTGGGCGCTCCCGCTGTCGGACGACCCGTCGGGGCAGGCTGAAACCGACGCGACCGCCGACACCTTGCCCGGGCCGCTGGCGACCGCGACGTGGAACGGCAGGCTGTACGCGGCGCCGGTCACCACCAATACTCAATTGCTCTGGTATCGACCGGATTTGGTGCCCGACCCGCCAGCGGGCTGGGACGGCATGATCGCAGCGGCGACGCGGCTGCACGCGGAGGGCAAGCCGGGCTGGATTGCCGTGCAGGGCAAGCAGTACGAGGGCCTGGTGGTGTGGTTCAACACGCTGCTGGTCAGCGCCGGGGGGCAGGTGCTCTCCGACGACGGCAGCAAGGTCACGCTCACCGACACGCCGGAGCACCGGGCCGCCACCGTCAGGGCGCTGCAAATCATCCACGACGTGGCCACCGCACCCGGCGCCGACCCATCGGTCACGCAGACCGACGAGGCCACCGCGAGGCTGGCGCTGGAACAGGGCAAGGCCGCGCTCGAGGTGAACTGGCCGTTCGTATTTCCCTCGATCCTGGAGAACGCGGTCAAGGGTGGGGTCAGCTTCCTGCCGCTTGACCGCAGGCAGGACCTCACCAGCGCGATCGACGACGTCGGCACCTTCTCACCCAACGACACGCAGTTCGCCGGCGCCTACGAGGCCAGCAGGGCCGTGTTCGGGTTCGCGCCGTATCCCGAAGTCCTGCCGGGGCAGCCCGCCCGGGTGACGATCGGCGGCCTCAACCTGGCGGTCGCGAAGACCACCCTGCACAAGGCCGAGGCATTCGAGGTGATCCGCTGCCTGCGCAACCGCGACAACGAGCTCTACTACTCGACCGCAGGTGGCCTGCCCTCGGTCCGAAGGTCCCTGTATGACGACCCGCAGTTCCAGTTGAAGTACCCGATGTACGACATCATCCGGCGTCAGCTCACCGACGCCGCGGTGCGGCCGGCAACGCCCGTCTACCAGTCGGTGTCGATGCGGATCTCGACGACGCTGTCGCCGATTACCGCGATCGACCCGGAGAAGACGGCCGACAGGCTGGCCGGGCAGGTGCAAAAGGCCATCGACGGGAAGGGGCTGATCCCGTGACAGTGACCGTCGCCGAGGCTCCCGCCACGCGGACACCCGCGGCAAAACCCCGCCGCACCGCCGACGAGAGGTCGCAGCGCCGGCTGGCTTACCTGCTGATCACCCCGGCCGTGCTGCTGATGCTGGCGGTGGCCGGCTATCCCATCGGCTACGCGGTGTGGCTGAGCCTGCAGAAGGTCAGCCTGGCGACACCGGGCGACACGTCGTTCGTTGGCCTGGCCAATTACCAGACCGTCCTGACCGACGGGTACTGGTGGACGGCTTTGACGGTCACGCTCGCGATCACGGTGATCTCGGTGGCCGTCGAGCTGGTGCTGGGCCTGGCGCTGGCCCTGGTGATGCATCGGACGATCTTCGGCAAAGGGATGGTGCGCACGGCGGTGCTGATCCCGTACGGCATCGTCACCGTCGCCGCGTCGTACAGCTGGTACTACGCGTGGACACCGGGCACCGGGTACCTGGCCAACCTGCTGCCGGAAGGCTCGGCGCCGCTCACCCACCGGATCCCGTCGCTGGGCATCATCATCCTCGCCGAGGTGTGGAAGACCACTCCGTTCATGGCGTTGCTGCTGCTGGCCGGCCTGGCACTGGTTCCCGAGGAACTGATGCGCGCCGCCCAGGTTGACGGTGCGGGCGCGTGGAAGCGACTGGTCAAGGTCACGCTGCCGCTGATCAAACCCGCGATCCTGGTGGCACTGTTGTTCCGCACGCTCGACGCGTTCCGCATCTTCGACAACATCTACATCCTCACCGGGGGCGCCAACAAGACCGGTTCGGTCTCGATCCTCGGCTACGACAACCTGTTCAAGGGGTTCAACCTCGGTCTCGGATCGGCGATCAGCGTCCTCATCTTCGTGTGTGTGGCGGTGATCGCGTTCATCTTCATCAAGGGCTTCGGGGCATCGGCCCCCGGCGCGAGTGACGGGAACCGGTGAGATGGCCGAACCGGTGGGCGTCGGTCGCAGGGCCTGGTGGGTGGTCGTCGACATCCTGGTGCTCGTCTACGCGCTGTTCCCTGTGCTGTGGATCCTGAGCCTGTCCCTGAAACCGACGTCGAACGTCAGGGACGGCAAGCTGATTCCGTCGTCGGTCACGTTCGACAACTACCGCGGCATCTTCCGGGGCGACCTGTTCGGCCCCGCGCTGCGCAACTCGATCGGGATCGGCGTCATCACCACGGTGATCGCCGTCGTGATCGGCGGCATGGCCGCCTATGCGATTGCCCGACTGGAGTTTCCGGGCAAGCGACTGCTGATCGGCGTCGCGCTGCTGATCGCGATGTTCCCGGCTATCTCGCTGGTCTCGCCGCTGTTCGACCTCTCGCGTGCGCTGGGCCTCTTCAATACGTGGCCGGGCCTGATCATCCCGTACATCACGTTCGCCCTGCCGCTGGCCATTTACACGCTTTCGGCGTTCTTCCGCGAGATCCCGTGGGACCTGGAGAAAGCGGCCAAGATGGACGGCGCAACGCCATTCCAGGCCTTCCGCAAAGTGATCGCGCCGCTGGCCGCGCCCGGCATCGTCACGGCCTCGATCCTGGTGTTCATTTTCGCGTGGAACGACCTGCTGCTGGCGATCTCGTTGACCGCAACGACCCGCTCGATCACCGCACCGGTGGCGATCGCCAACTTCCCGGGCAGTTCGCAGTTCGAGGAGCCGACCGGATCCATCGCCGCCGGGGCAATGGTCATTACGGTGCCGATCATCGTTTTTGTTCTAATCTTCCAACGACGGATCGTCGCTGGTCTGACGTCCGGTGCAGTGAAGGGATAGGCGATGGCCGAGATTGTGTTGGACAGGGTGACCAAGAGTTACCCCGACGGCGCGACGGCCGTGAAGGACCTGTCGGTCAGGATCGCCGACGGAGAATTCATCATCTTGGTCGGCCCATCCGGCTGCGGTAAGTCCACGACGTTGAACATGATCGCCGGCTTGGAGGAAATAACCTCCGGGGAGCTGCGCATCGGCGGTGAGCGGGTGAACGAGAAGTCGCCCAAGGACCGCGATATCGCGATGGTGTTCCAGTCCTACGCGCTCTACCCGCACATGACGGTGCGCCAGAACATCGCATTCCCGCTGACGTTGGCCAAGACGAAGAAGGCCGAGATCGCAGAGAAGGTCGAGGAGACCGCGAAAATCCTCGATCTGACCGAGCTTTTGGACCGCAAACCGGCTCAGCTCTCCGGCGGCCAGCGGCAGCGGGTGGCGATGGGTCGCGCAATCGTGCGCAATCCCAAGGCCTTCCTGATGGACGAGCCGCTGTCCAACCTCGACGCCAAGCTGCGCGTGCAGATGCGCACCGAGATCGCCCGGCTGCAGCACCGGCTGGGCAC
>NZ_DATFYW010000010.1:0-16937 GCF_035314905.1 Mycobacterium sp. | reverse complement strand
CATATCCAGGCCCTGACCGCCGAGCTACTCACGATCACCACCAGCAAGGCGGGACCGGCCAAGAAAGCCCCCGCCACGCGGGCATCCTCAGATGAGGCAACGAATCAAACCTCGCGGGCATCTTGACACGAGGCAACAGGCCCCGATCTACCGGCTCAGCTGCCATCCTTGCTGCCATCCGTACCGTGAAACACACCGAGCAGGATCTATCCCAAAGCACATCCCGCTGGCATATCCACGGGCACACGGAAATTCGGCCACGCCCACCGCGTCGCTCCCCCTACTTCCAGGCGATGTCCACGTATGCCGGATCGAAGCACTTCCGACCACAAGGGCTGGGCAGGATCGTAACCACCGCAAGCTCGTCTATCACCTGACTGCGGATCGACGCCGACATCTGCTCCCACTGCGCGCGCAGGTCCTCGCCGCTGGCCACCATCGCAGCGGCAGGTGATGTCCGCTTGGCCTCAGCGAGCCTGCCGTCGATGACTCCGATCTTGGCCTTGAGGTCAGCGGCACCATCCTCGTAGTCCTGGCCGTCGATGATCTCGCGCTTGAACATCGACAACAGCTTGTCCTTGCGGGCCTGCAACGCGGCCCGACGGTCCTGTAGCGCAGGGATGTCCACAGTGGGCGGCTTGATGATCAGCTCAGCGTTCGACAGGCGTTCGAGGATGACGTTGGCAACGTGGTCGTCCAGCGCGTCGGCCTGGCGCCCGAGGTGACCAGCGGCCTTGCAGACGTAGGTGCGGCGTACGGACCGACTCTTCTTGTCCTTCTGGTAGTGGGTCTTCATGGTGCCTCCGCACCGGCCACACCGATATGTACCAACTCCCATGTACGTCCGCTCCCACGTGGTGCACACCACCCGCTCGGGGTCCGACAGGATGGCGGCCACGCCTTCGTAGGTGTCCTTGTCCACCACTGCTGTCCACTTGCCGTTCTCATTCACGACCCTGCCCTGGTGGACGCGCAGCGCCGCATACCTCGGGTTCAGCAGGGTCCGCCGCAGGTTGCGTGTGCTCCACCGCTTCCCTCGCGGGGTGGCCATCCCGTACTTGTTGAACAACGCGACGATGGACCACAGACTCTTGTTGTCCAGGACGTTGCGGTACGCGGCGCCCAGGAGCGTGGCCTCCGGCTGCCGGAGAGTGCCGTCCAGCTCGTAGCCGAACGGCCGGCTCTGCACCTGCCACTTTCCATCTCTGGCCGCCTGGGCGTTGGCCAGCTTCTGTCGGTTGCCCTTGCGTTCGCCCTCAAACTTGGCGACGTTGCCCATGATGCGCGCGTGCAGCCTCCCGGCGTCGGTGGCCAGATCAACCTCACCGGTGGCAGTGGCGAGCTTGAGCTGGCGCTCGTCGGCCAGGTCAATGAGGTCTTCCAACTCCCTGGGCTGCCGGTACAGCCGGTCAAGCTGGTAGGTCGCGATGCCACCGAGGCGACCCGCCTCAATGTTGGCGATCATCCGCCGGTAGTCCTTACGGACGACGCTGCGGCTGCTCGCACTGGTGTTGTTGTCGCAGTACACCTCGGGGTTCTCCCACATGTGCTTCTCCGCTGCGGGCTTGGCCGCTGCTGCTCGCTCCTTGCATAGCGCCAGGCAGGCGTCCAGCTGGCGGCTGATGGCTAGCCTGTTGTCCTTGTCGTCACGGCTTTGCCGCAGGTAGATGGCTATTTGCATCCTAACAGTGTACCAGTAGTGCCACCGCGCTGACCGACGGCGACGCGCTGTTGGGGAACTGACCGAGACCACGCCGTGGCGCGCCGAACGCCGCCCGATGTACGACCGCGTTGTCGACGTCCCCAGGCTGCTCAGCTTCCACGACCTGAGCACCGAACCTGCCCCGCATCCGCGGATTGCCGAATTGCGCGACCGGCTCAACGACATCTACGCCGACGAACTCGGCGAGCCGTTCACCACCGCAGGCCTGTGCCTGTACCGCGACGGCAACGACAGCGTCGCCTGGCACGGCGACAAGATCGGCCGCGGCCGCAAGGAAGACACCATGGTGGCCATCGTCAGCCTCGGCGCCGCCCGGGTGTTCGCGACGCGACCGCGAGGCGGGGGCCCGTCGCTGCGTCTTGCCCAGGCCCACGGCGATCTGCTGGTGATGGGCGGCTCGTGTCAACGGACCTGGGAACACGCGGTCCCCAAGACCACCAAGCCCTGCGGGCCGCGCATCAGCATCCAGTTCCGCCCGGTCAACGTGCGCTGAAGGGTGCCTCAACGGCGAACGGCCGCAACGGCGTCGGTGAACAGCTTCTGGGCGCGCTCCACGTCCACCGGCCCCACCGGCTGATTCGGCACGACGAGCGGGTTGGCGGTGGCGAGGACGAGGTAGTTGCCCAGATACGCCACGTAGCTGTAAATCTCGCCGGTGCGCGACGTCCCGTTGATCGTGGCCTCCAGAACGCGATGACGACCCAGCGTCTGGGCGCCGTCGACGTGCGGGGAATCGACCACATCCACCGAACCGTGGACGGCACCGCCGGTGAACGTGACGTGCCTGCATTTGTCGGTGATCGTGGAGTCGAACGGCACACGCTCCGACGTCTCGAGCGCGATCGCGATGAACCGGTTGCCGTCACCCTCGGCTGCCACGGCGGCCATGTTGCCCTTCAGGCCGGGCGGCAGCGTCTGCCCAGATGCGTACTTCGCGCAGTCGGCCGGATCGAAAGTCACGCCGGGGGGCAGGCTTTGGGGCGCCAGCAGCTTCGGATCGATACCCGTCGGGCCGGCGGTGACGACTTTGAAGTCCGGCCCGAAGGACGACTTCACCGACTTAACGTTGCCGATGTCGATCTTGCGGGTGGCTGGGCCGGAGCCGCAGCCGCCGATCAGGGCGGCACACAGGCCGGCGAGAATCAATTTCGCGAACGACACCCGCGCAATCTACCTAACCCCCGGGCGACGGGTCCCGCAACGTCGCGGCGGTCCGGACGAGAAAGGTCGAAGCGAAATCCGGCGGCAGTTGCGGCTGGGGCGAGCCGGGGTCGGTCACGACGGTGACGAACACGAGGCAGTCGCCGAGATAGGCGGTAGCGGTCTGCGCCTGTACCTCGGTTTGGGTGCCGCCCTCCACCACGGTCCGAAGGGCGGTATGCATCGCCATCGTGGCGGCACCCTCGATCGGCGGAGCGGGCGTCAACGCGACCGTTGCCGTCGTGCGAGCCGCCGCCATCGACCACCGGGCGCGGTCGTCGACGACCGCGGCATCGAGAACCACGGGAGGGGCGGGGGCACCAGCCACCACGACGTAGACGATGCCGCCCGCGCCCGATCCGGAGAGGCCTTGCGGCGAGGCGCCCCGCCCACCGAGCGGATCGGCCAACGACGCGCATTGGGCGGGGTCGGCAGAGGAGTCCGCGCCGAGGCCCCAGAACCCGTCGGTGACGACGACCCGTCGGCGTCGGCGACCTCGTAGCCGCGCGGGAAGGCCGCCCGCAGCCGCCGGATGTTGGCGGGGCTGACCGGGGAAGCGGCGCCGGCGGGTTTGGGCGTGGGTGCGGCGGATGCATGTGGGCCGGGCGGCGAACCCGTGCAAGCGGTGACGCACAGCGCGGCCAACGCGCTGAACCACAGCAGGCGCACGCCCGTTGATACCACAGGCGGCGCCGAGAACTCCCGTGGAACGCCAGCGTGGCAAAAAGCGATGTATCCGGGTAGAAGTGGGCGTTTAATCGGGAGGTGGGAGGCGAGGTCATGCGCACGGCACTCATCCTCGCCGCGGCGGCGCTGGCGACCTGCGGAGCGGTTGGCGCACCCGCCGGGTTCGCGGCGGCTGACCAGTCCGCGCAGCAGGTCATCGCGAACTGGGAGGCCCAGGGCTACCAGGTCAACATCGACCGGGTCGGTACCGGCCCGATCGAGAACTGCGTCGTGACAAGTGTCCGCAACCCCAACACGATCACCCGCACGGTTCGCACCGGGGGAAAGAACGAGAACACCCCCTCGACGCTGGTTCCGATCATCGTCAGCCGGACCGTTCAGATATCGCTGTACTGCGCGTCCTAACGCGGTCCGCTGAGCGAGGCGCACCGCCGCAGCGCGTCGGCGACCCGCTCGGGTGTTTCCCAGGTCGGGGTGAGCCCAGCCTCGGCGATGGCGACCACGTCGGCCCCGGTCGACGAGTACCCCTCGAATGCGGCGGGATCGATGCGCTGCTCTTTCTCGCCGAAGACGATCGTCGTCGGCGCGGCTATCCCGTCCACCCGGTCATACAACGACTTCTCGGCGATGAACCCGTCGATCGAGTTCATCGCGCCGGCGAACGTCCGCCAGCGCAGCAGGCGAAAGTCGTCGACGAAGAACTGCGGGAAGTCGAAACCCGGCGCGAACGCGGTGCGCAGCCCGTTGCGAACGGTGCGCCGCGACATCGTGCGCCACAGCAACGGGCCGAGCACCGGCCGCCTGAGGACACATTCACGGCCCTTGGCCGCGACCCGGCTGGCGGCGACCGGCGGGGAGTCGACAACGACCAGATGCGTGACCAGGTCGGGGCGGCGCCCCGCGATCGCGGTCGCGACCACGCCGCCGAGGGAATGCCCGAGGACCAAGCACGGGCCCGGAATTTCGGGAGTCATCGCCGCGGCCATCCCCGCAATCGTCGCCATGAACGGCTGCGTTGCCTTGGCCCCGTGTCCGGGCAGATCCAACGCGGTCACGTCGAAGTCGTCCAGCAGGGGCAGCAGTCGGTCAAAAGCGCGTTTCGAATTCGTCAAGCCGTGGAGAAGCACCACCCGCATGCCACGAACGTAACCCCTCACGTGCGCAGACGCGGCGAACCCAGCCGGCTCGATAGAGTGAATTGTGTCGGCGCGAAGGGGAAACGCGATGAATGAAGCCGACCGCGGAGGCGGGGCTGCGGAATCTTTTCCGCGACTGCGGGTAAACCGCAGGGCGTTCGTAGGGGGATCGCTGGCAGTCGGCGGCGCGGTCGCCGCACCCGGGTTGCTGACCTCCTGTGAAAGAGCTGGAAGTGACGCGGGCGCCGAGGAATCGGCCGTCGTCCACCTGCGGATCAACGGCCAGGCCCGCCAGATCGCCGTCGACAACCGCACCTCGCTCCTGGACCTGCTGCGAGAACGCGCCGGGCTGACGGGCAGCAAGAAGGGCTGCGACCAGGGCGCCTGCGGCGCATGCACGATCCTGCTCAACGGAACACGGGTGGTCTCGTGCCTGACGCTGGCGGTGATGCACGACGGCGCCGACATCGTCACCATCGAAGGCCTCGCCGAGGACGGTCGGCTTCACCCACTCCAGCAGGCGTTCGTCGACGAGGACGCCTTCCAGTGCGGCTACTGCACGGCCGGGCAGATCGTCTCGGGCGTCGGCTGCATCAGGGAGGGACACGCCCGCTCGGCAGCGGAGATCCGAGAATGGATGAGCGGCAACATCTGTCGGTGCGGCGCCTACACCAACATCGCCGCGGCCATCGCCAAGACGGCCAACGAGGCCTGACCGGCGATGATTCCGTTCAGATTCACCAAGGCCACCGACGAGCGCTCGGCGTTCGCGGCGGCACGGCCGGGTGCGGTGTTCGTCGCGGGCGGCACGACCCTGGTCGATCTGATGCGAGAGACCGTCATGCGGCCCACGGCGCTCGTCGACATCAACGCGCTGCCGTATCGCTTCATCGAACTGCGGTCATCGACTCTGCGGCTCGGCTCACTGGCACGAATGTCAGACGTGGCCGCACACCCCGACGTGCGGCGCGAATTTCCGGTCATCGCACAGGCATTGGAGCTGAGCGCGTCGGCGCAGGTGCGCAACATGGCATCGATCGGCGGCAACCTGCTGCAACGGCCGCGGTGCCTGTACTTCCGCGACGTGTCCGCGGGCTGCAACCGCAGGGCTCCCGGCTCGGGATGCTCGGCCATCGGAGGCCTCAACCGGGGACACGCGATCCTGGGTGCCAGTCAGCAGTGCGTGGCGACGCACCCCTCCGACCTCGCGGTCGCACTGACCGCGCTGGACGCCGTCGTCGTCGCACGAACCAGTCACGGGGAGCGCAGGATTCCCATCGGTCAGCTCTTCCGCCGGCCCGGAAACACACCAGAACAGGAACACAACCTCGGCGGCGGCGAGCTGATCGTCGCGGTCGAGATCGCGACGGGACCGGAGATGCGCCGGTCGGGCTATCTGAAGGTGCGCGATCGGGCTTCGTTCGAGTTTGCGCTGGCCTCGGCGGCGGTGGCGCTGGATATCCGCGGGGGCACGATCCGCACCGCGCGCGTCGCGGTCGGCGGAGTGGCCACCGTGCCGTGGCGGCTCCCGGCCGTCGAGCAGGCGCTGCAGGGCCGCGCGCCCGATGACGCACTCTGGAAGGCCGCGTCGGACCTGGCCGCAGACGGCGCACACCCACTGTCGGACAACGCGTTCAAGGTCGAGCTCGTCAAACGCACCGTGGAACGGCAACTCGCGACCGTGGCGGCCCTGCCGTGACGTATCCACTTCGTGATCCCGCACCGCTCGTCGGAGCGCCGGTCGTCAGGGTCGACGGCCGGCGCAAGGTGACCGGAGCCGCCCGGTACGCCGCCGACAATCCCGTCCCGAACCTCGCCTACGCGGCCCTGGTGTGCAGCACCATCCCGCTCGGCAGTGTGGCGCGCATCGATTCCACCGCGGCGCTCAAACACCCGGGTGTGCTGCGCGTGCTGACCGATTTCACCGGCGTCACACTGCCGTTCAACCCGCGGCAGGTGGCGTTTTTCGGGCAGCCCGTCGCGGTGGTGGTGGCCGACACGCCGGAGGCCGCGACGCACGGGGCCACCCTGGCAACCGTGCGGTATTCCGGGCACCCGGCGCTGACGGACATCGACGCACCGCAGGCCGCGGCGCGGCCCGGGCAGGGCACCCGTGACTACTCCCGCGGTGACCCCGACGTCGCACTGGGCACATCGACAGTCGTGACAGACCGGAACTACACGATCGCCCGCAACAACCACAATCCCATGGAGTTGCCCGCCACGATCGCCAGCTGGACGGGCGATCAGCTGACGGTCTGGGACAAGGTGCAGGGCGTCAACTCCGCGCAGCAATCGCTGGCGGCGGCCTTCAACGTGCCAGTCGAAACCGTCCGGGTCATCTCGCCTTTCGTCGGCGGGGCGTTCGGCAGCGCCGGTCGCACCTGGCCGCATCAAATGCTCGCCGCGTTCGCCGCCAGGGTGATGGGGCGCCCGGTGAAGCTGGTGCTGACGCGCAAGCAGATGTACAGCGGGATCGGCTACCGCCCGACGAGCCGCCAGCGCCTCGCCATCGGCGCGGATCGCTCCGGCCGCATCACGGCGATGGTCCACGAGGGCCGCACCGAGACCGCGCGGTATCAGCTCTACGAGGACAACCTCACGACGCTGCCCAAGTTCATGTACACCTGCCCCAACATGCGCTCGACCTACCGGGTCGTACCGCTTGACGTCAACCTGCCGACCTTCATGCGCGGTCCGGGCGCCACGACGGGCGCATTCGCGCTGGAGTCGGCGATGGATGACATGGCCCATCTGCTCGGGCTGGATCCGATCGAGTTGCGCCTGCGCAACGAGCCCGATCACGACCAAACCACCGGCAGCCCGTTCTCCACCCGGCGGCTCACCGACTGCCTGCGCCAAGGTGCCGCCAGCTTCGGCTGGTCACAACGCAACCCGAGTCCCCGCTCGGTGCGCGACGGCCATGACCTGATCGGCATCGGCGTGGCCGCGGCGGGCTACCACACCGTTCGCAGCGCGTCCGACGCGCTGGCCCGCGTCAACGCCGACGGCACGGCGGACGTGCAAAGCGCCACCAGCGACATGGGGCCGGGCACCTACACATCCATGGCCCAGGTTGCCGCGGACGCGCTCGGGCTGACCCTCGCCCGGGTCAGGTTCACCCTGGGCGACAGCCGGCTGCCGAAGGCCCCCGCGCAGTCGGGCTCGCGGACCATGGCAAGTGTCGGCTCGGCGGTGTTCACGGCTGCGACCATGTTGCGGGACAGGTTCATCCGCACCGCGGTGGTCGATCCCGGCTCGCCGCTCAACGGCCTGCCGCCGCAGGCGGTTTCGGTGTCCGACGGCCGAATGTTCGCCACCGCCGACCCGTCCCGCGGGGAGCGTTACGACGCGCTGCTGGCTCGCCGCGGCTGGCCGCACCTCGACACGCAGCAGACATGGTCGCCCGGCGACGCCGACTCGCGGTTCTCGATGAACGCCTATGGCGCGGTGTTCGCCGAGGTGGCCGTCGATGAAACGCTCGGCACGGTTCGCGTTCGGCGCATGCTGGGATGCTACGACGCCGGGCGGGTGATCAACCCGAGGCTGGCCGGAAGCCAGGCGATCGGCGGGATGGTCGGCGGCATCGGCATGGCCCTGCTGGAGGGCACGCACACCGATCACCGGGACGGGCGAATCGTCAACGCGAACATGTCGGACTACCTGGTGCCCGTCAACGCCGACATTCCGGCGCTGGACGCGCAGTTCCTCGCCGGCGAGGACACGATCGCGGACCCCATCGGCGCGAAGGGCCTCGGTGAGGTCGTCATCGTCGCGGTGCCGGCGGCGATCGGGAATGCGGTGTTCAATGCGACCGGAACGCGCGTCACCGACCTACCGATCACCCTCGACAAGCTGCTGTAGGTCCGGGCTTCAGGCCAGCTTCTGCGCCAGCGCCGCGGCGAAGGTGTGGGCGTCGCCCGGCCAGCGCGCCGACACGTAGCCCCCGTCATCGACGACGAATGCGGGGCGAGAATCGGTTGCGGTGTCGCGCACCAGGCCCGATGTCTTCATCCGCCAATGCGGCGAGCCGGCCACCACATCGCAGAAGTCGGCCGGATCGGCAAGCGCGCGGGTCACTTCGGCCTGCACCGACAGGTAGCCGTCCGGCTGCCCGGGCGCCTCGGTGTAGGTGCGGTAGTAGTCGGGGTCCCAGAACCGGGTGATCCGGGTGAGCCGCCATGCCCGCCGTTCGAACGACCACGTCAGCGCGGTGGTCTTCCTGCCGTACAGCACGGAGCGGCCGGTCGCCGGGTCGACACTGCGGGCGGCCAGCAGCACGCCGTGACAGATCGCGGCCACCGGCAGCCCGCGGGCGAACGCCGCCACGACGAGCCGGTGCAGGACCTCGCTGTCGAGGTAGCCACGCATGCCGCGGGCCCGGTGCCCGCCGGGCAACAGCAGCGCGTCGACGTGTTCGGTGCCGGCCCGATTCCAGGTCAGCGGTTGACGGTATTCGGGTGACCGCCGCATCGCGGCATAGGCGCGGCGCGCATCCTTGTCGGCCCGCAGCGCCCGTCCGACAACGGCGAGGCGGTCGATCAGCGGGATCTCCGACCAGAGATCCAGTCCGCGTCCGGTCAGCATGATGTCGTCGGCGTCTGCCGCAGAACCGCTTTCGGTGGCGAACACCACGCGGTGACCACGGTCGGTGAGCACCTGCCAGCTGACCGCGACCTCAGTGGGATCGAAGTCGCGGTCGGGTATCGGGATCAACACGGTACTCATCGGGGCGCCACGGTTCAGATGCTCCGCCGCCAGCCGCGATCGCGCTACCAATTGGTCAGGATGAGGTGATTGAGTGCGATGGCGCCGACGATGTTGACCGCCAGCCACCAGCGGTGCGACGAGGAGGGCAGCAATGCGGGCGCGGCGGTGAGCCAGACACTGAACGGCAACCAGATCCGCTCGACCTCTGCCTTACTGAGCATGCTGAGGTCGGCGCACACCATCGCGATCAACGCGGCGAGCACCAGCAGGACAAGCCCGCAGCGTCGGCGGATCGCCGCGACATCGAATGCCTGACTGACCCCGGCGACGCTGCCCAGCCCGATCGCGCACGTCACCGACGCGAAATTTGCCCAAGCCCAATACCGGAAGGGCCGGTCATGCGCGATGCCCTGCCAATAGCGTTGCTGCACAAGGGTATAGCCGTCAAACCACCAAAAACCCGCCCAGGCGAACACCGCGGCGACGGCGAGCGCCGCCGGCACGGCGAATGCCAGCGTGGTCAGCGCCGCGCATCGCTGCCGCGCGGCGAGAAAAACCGCCACGGCAGGCAACGCCATCAACACCAGGCCGTAATTCAGGAAGACCGCCCAGCCCAGCAGCAGACCCGCGGACAGCGCGGCAAGTCCCGGAAATCGTGTCGTGCGGGTGGCTGACAGGGCCAGCAGCGCGATCGCCCACGCGGCGACACCGGTGAAGTAGCCGTCGGCGGAGACGGCGATCCAGATGACCGTGGGCGCAAGCGATACAAAGGGCGCCGAATGCCGCGCGGTCGCCTCGTTGACGAGTGAGCGCACCGTGACGATCACCGCAGCCGCGGCACTCGAGCCGGTCAACACGCAAAACGCGCCGGCCCACGCGCCGCCCCGCAGACCGATCCGGTCCAGCCAGACGAAGGTCAGCAGCGCCCCCGGTGGATGGCCGGCCACCTGGGTGATCCACGAGTCCGGCTGGAAGTCCAAGATCCGACCGGAGAAGGTCCGCACCGCCTCGGGGATGTTCGTGATCGACGGCACCTGTCGCAGGTATTCGTATCGATCCATCAGCCGCCCGGCGAAGCCACGCTGCCACCCGTCGACCATCGCCAGCGAGAACGCCCAACAGCACGAGGTCAACCAGGTGACGAACGTCAGTGCGCGCCAAGGCAACCGCGCTGCAAGGGTGGGTCCCCAGCAGACGCCGGCCGCACCGATGAGCACCGCGGCGATGGTGCCCCAGCCCACGTGCGGCAGCCACCACCCGAGGATCGGCGCGGTGCCGAAGAACGGGGGCACCCGCAGCGGCCTGCCGTGGAACAGCGGCGTGAGCATGCCCAGGTGCAGGTACGGCACCACGAAGGCCGCCACCACCAGCGCCGCGGCGAGCATCACCGCGACCAGCCCGCGGCCGCGCCGGCGTGCCACCGTCACGGCCGACGCGTCGCAGGTCCGGCGGCGCCGAGCGGGGCGGCACCGCAGAACTCAAGCAAGCGTCCAAACCCACCCGGCTCCAGCGGGCCGCCCCTGATCACCGTGGGTAACAAGGTTGGAGGTGGCCGGGGACACGCTCATCGGCCGGTGCGATTGAGACGCCAGATGTGCGTCGACAACACAGCTGCGAAGGCGCACCAGACCGGGTAGAGACCCAACGCCGACGCGGCTCGTCCGTCCGCCGAGGCCGCGCGGCGGGTGAGGTCCGCGCCGCTGACCGCGAGGGCCGCTGCCGCAACAGCCGACGTCGCGAGCAGGTGGCGGTTGAAGAACAGCCAGGACCAGCCGGCGTTCAGCACCAGGTTGACGCCGAGCGCGCCAATGTACGCCCGGGCGTCGTCGTGCCGGCCAGCGTCGTTCAACCGGTCGATCGTCGCCGCAGACGACACGGCGATGTCACCGTACAACAGTGTCCAGGCGATCGGAAACGCTTGCCGCGGTGGCTGATAGCGGGGCTTGCGCAGCCGGAGGTACCAACTGGATTCCGCCGGCCGAGTAGCCAAACCGCCCACCGCCGCGGTCGCCGCGACGGGCAGCAGGGTGGCAACCAACGTCTTCGCTCGCATGAAGTCCGACACTACGGGAACCGTCGGCGGAAGGTGGCCAAGCGCCAACATTCCTGGGAACAAACTGTCAAAGCCCAGTCTGTTGCCGAGCAAAACCCGCTACGATCCGCGACGATTCCCCAGGCGAGGCGGGCCCACCGACAGGAGACCATGCAATGAAGTTGGCGTCAGCAGTCAGCGGTGTGGCGGTCGCCGCGCTGGCACTGAGCTTCGGCCTGGCCGGCTGCGGCTCCGGCGCCAAGAGCAACCAGGCGTCGACGACGACAACGACCACGACCACCACCAAGGCGCAGGCAAAGGTCGCGCCACGCATCGAGAACGCTCCCGGGCCCAACCCGACGATCGCGACCTACATCCAGGACAACGGCATCACCGAGACGCCGGTGCACCGTGGCGATCCCGGCGCGCCGACGATCAACCTGCCGACCGCCGACGGGTGGGTCGACGCCGGCCAGGACACCCCGGACTGGGCGTACAGCGCCATCGTCTTCAACGGTCCCGAGGCGCAGGACTACACGCCGAGCATCGTCGCACTGGTGTCCAAGCTGACCGGCAACGTGGACCAGCAGAAGATCCTCCAACTCGCCCCCGGTGAACTGAACAACCTGCCCGGCTTCAAGCCGATGAGCGACGGCTCGGCCAGCACCCTGGGCAACTTCCCCGCCTACCAACTCGGCGGCACCTGGGTCCAGGACGGCCAGACGAAGTTGGTCGCGCAGAAGACAGTGGTCATTCCCGGCAGCGACGGTGTGTACGTGCTGCAGCTCAACGCCGACGGCCTGGAAGACCAGCTGGACACCGTGGCGGCCGCGACGATGACCATCGACGACCAGACGACGATCACACCGTAGGAATCGCGCAACGCTCTAAGGTGGCCGAATGCGGATAGCTCGGCTGGTACACATCGCACGGCAACTCGCGGCGCTGGCGGCAGCGGCGCTGAGCGCCGTCACGACCCTCAACGGCTACCACTCGCTGGCGCGCAACGGATACCGGTCGTTGGTGTCGTGGGCATTCGGCCTGATCGTCACCGAATTCCCGTTGCAGACCCTGGCGAGCCAGCTCGGCGGCCTCGGGTTGACATCTCGTCGTCTCACACCGCGGGTGCGCGCGATCGCGTGGATGACCGCGGCGACCTCGGCCATCGGGCTGCTGAACCTCAATCGCGTTGCGCACCACGCCGACCGAACGCTCACCGCCGCCCTGGACGAGGGGCTCGGAACGCAGCGCCGCAGGGACTCCGCGGGCCTGTGGCGCGAGCCGGGCAGCGCCACGGCCAAGGCGCCGGGCGCCGTCCGGATGCTGCGGATCTACCGCGACTACGCGCACGACGCCAACATCAGCTACGGCGAATTCGGCGGGGCCAACCGGCTGGACATCTGGCGCCGTCCCGACGTCGACCAGGCCGGGAACGCACCGGTCCTGCTTCAGGTGCCCGGGGGCGCGTGGACGACCGGTAACAAGCGCGGCCAGGCGCACCCCCTGATGAGTCATCTCGCCGAGCTGGGGTGGATCTGCGTCGCGATCAACTACCGGCACAGCCCGCGCAACACCTGGCCCGATCACATCGTCGACGTCAAGCGCGCCATCTCGTGGCTCAAGGCCCACATCGGCGGGTACGGCGGCGACCCCGATTTCATCGCGATCACCGGCGGGTCGGCCGGGGGCCACCTGTCCGCGCTGGCCGCGGTGACGCCGAACGACCCGCACTTCCAACCCGGGTTCGAGAAGGCCGACACACGGGTGCAGGCCGCCGTGCCGTTCTACGGGGTCTACGACTTCACCCGCGTCGACGACGCGATGCACCCGATGATGCTGCCGCTGCTCGAGCGGATGGTGGTCAAACAACCGCAGACGACGGCGCTGTCGTCGTACATCTCGGCCTCGCCGGTCACCCACGTCCGCGCGGATGCACCCCCGTTCTTCGTGCTCCACGGCAGCAACGACTCGCTCGTTCCCGTCGAACAGTCGCGGCTGTTCGTCGACCGGCTGCGCGACGTCAGCACCCAGCCGGTCGTCTACGCCGAACTGCCACTGGCACAACACGCTTTCGACATCTTCGGGTCGGCACGTGCCGCGCACGCCGCGGTGGCCGTCGGACAGTTCCTGGCCGAGGTCTACGCGACGCGGCTGAGTGCCGCGCGGGTTCAGTCGAACGCTTCGATGACCTGACGCGCCACGTCGCCGATCTGCTTGACGACCATGGGCCCGACGGGCAGATCCCCGGGCTTGGGCACCTCGACGACCGTGGTCACGACGCCGGGTTCGTCACGCTCCCAGACCGCGGCGAACCGGTCCAACATCGCGCGGGCCGGCAGGTTGTCGGTCAGCACGCGCGCCTGGAATCGCTTGATGCCGTCGATCCGCGCTGCCACCGCGAGCGCCGCCAGCAGGAGCATCCCGATGCCGCGGCCCTGGTAGGCGTCGCCGACCGTGAACGCGATCTCGGCCACGGTCGGGTCGTCGGGGTCGCGGACGAATCTGCCGTCGGCCACCACCGCCCCGTCGACGCCGTCGGTGACGACCCATACGAAGTGGTCGACATAGTCGACCTCGAACAGGTAACGCAGCAGCGCCTCGGTCGGCGTCCGCACCGAGAGGAACCGGCGATACAACGTTTCCGGGGAAAACTGCACGTGCCCGTGCGCCACGCGCTCGGTGTCCCCCGGCAGCACCGGGCGCAGCATCAGCCCGGTGCCGTCGCCGGCGTGGACCGGGACGGGGGTGATGAACGCCGCCAGGCGCTGTCGAGCCGTGCGCACCAACATCTCCGCGATGTCGGGGATGTCCAGCAGCCGCTCAAACGCTTCCTCATATCCGAGGTAGCAGTAGACCTCGTCGATCGCGATGACCGTCGCGGTCCGCGGGGCGTTTCGCAGCAACGCGATCTCACCCACGATCAGTCCCGCCGACAGGCCGGCGACGGCGGTCAGCCCGTCGGTGCCGGTGTGCCGGACCTCGACCTCGCCGGACGCGATGATCATGAACGACTGCGCCGGCTCCCCCTGCCGCATCATCAGCTCGCCGGGCGGGATACGCACCGGTTCGAGGCTGGCCGCCAGGTCGTCGAGGTGGGCCGGCGGCACGCCGGCGAATACCGGCAGCCCGGCGAGATCGTCGGCGGTGACGGTGCTCAGGTCGGCCATGCACCCCCTTCGCCGCGGCGACGTTTCGCTGAGGACGACAACCCGCTAGCCACGCCGGAACCGCTCCCGCAGTTGCGGGTCGTTCTCCCACCACAACGTGGACTCCGCGCGTCCGGGTTGCGTTTGCTCGGGTTGCGTTTGCTCGAGTTGCGTTTGCTCGAGGCGATCCAGCGCCGCGTCGACCTCGGTTGCGTGAGCCTCCTCGTCGGCGGAGAACGCGCGCATCAACACGATCAGGAACGGAAGCCCCAGCGCGTCGCCGAGGAGCCAGAGAATGCCCGCGCCGATGGACTGATCGACACGCGGACTCGGGCCCCAGTCGCGGTGCAGTGCCTGGTAGTAGTCGGTGGCGATCAACGGGCCGAGCCACAAGACGATGCCCAGCAAGCCGTCGCCGATCGTCTCGGCGATGCTGATGACCAGCGAGATCATCTGTGAGTACCGGTGTGGCACCGGGTCGGTCTGCAGACGGGAATAGAAGTAGCCGAACCCGACGAGGACCAACAGCAGCCGGGTGAGGCCGTCGAGCACGGGACTGCGAAGCGCCGCGACGTACCACGGGGTCAGGTACAGCAGCCACGGCGTCGCCAACATCGCAACCGATGTCGTGAGGGGATGGGCCAGCACGCGGGCCCACCGCGAGCCCAATGCCCGGTCGAGCCGCTGCCGGCCGACCGGGCCCAGCGCCCCGCGCAGCACGCTGACGGGCCGGCTGTTGGCGACGAAGAACGGAACCACCATCAACAACAGCAGAACCTGCAGCGCCCGAACCCAGAACAAGACGTAGGCGTACACGCCGACCATGCTCATCGTCGCCACGACCCAGAGCGCGACGGCAAGCGCGAAGCACCATGCCCGCGATGGACTGACCGCCGCGCCCCGCGCGCCCGCCCGTCGGTACGCCCAGACGTACCCGACGGCGATGACCAGGATCAGAGGCGCCGACGCGGTGTCCCACCGCCATGATTGGAGGACGGTCGTCCACGTCAGCGGGGTCGTCATGGCGCCGGGGCCCCGGTGATCCCTCGCACGGCCGCAGATTATCGGAGAAACCTGGCCGGTGGTTGCCGCGGGGGCCGGAAGCGGCGAAAATCCTGCGGTCAAGCGTTAGCACTCTCGATGTAAGAGTGCTAATATCGGGCATGCACAGTGGTTGGCTGCCCGCCAGGGTGGCGGGCACCGAGCGCGACGTGGGAGGTGAATTGCTGTGCTTCGTTTTGATCCGTTCAGCGACATCGATGCTCTGACCCGGACACTGCTCTCGAGCCAAAGCGGATCCAATCGCAGTCCCCGGTTCATGCCGATGGACCTGTACAAAGTCGACGATCATTACGTCCTCACCGCCGATCTGCCCGGCGTCGACCCCGGTTCGGTCGAGGTCAACGTCGACAACGGCACATTGACGCTGACCGCGCACCGCACGGCCAAGCCGGGAGAAACGGTGCAGTGGCTGGCCAACGAGCGATTCTTCGGCACGTACCGCCGCCAGCTATCGCTGGGCGAGGGCATCGACAGCTCGAAGATCTCGGCGACCTACGAGAACGGCGTGCTGTCGATCACGATTCCGCTTGCCGAGAGGGCCAAGCCGCGCCGCATCGAGGTCACCAGCGCCGGCGACCAGAGGTCGATCGAGCCCACGACCATCGAGTCATCGGCCGAATCCTCCTAGCAGGTCAATGCGGGCCCGCAGCCGGTCGCAACCGCCGGCTGCGGGCTTTCTCGCTATCGGATCGCGATCTTCGGCCTGGGCGGGAGCACGCACCGATAGTCCGAGAGGTTCCACATGTCCACGGTCTGCACCGCCCAGAACGCCGAAAACAGCACAATCAAGGCGCTTTCGAGCGCGATCACTCCCCACTGCTGCCAGCCGGGGCCGTACTCGGCGTGCACGACGATGGCCGCCAACAAGAAGATGAACATCAATCCGGCGATGGCGCTGTAGGCGGCGGTCACCCAGAATCTGCCCGTGCGGCCGCGGTCGGTTCTCTGCCACGCGTATAAAGCGTTGATCGCGACGACGACAATGATGCCCGAGAACATCGCCGCGGCCGCCCAGGTATGTGCGTGTTGCCGGAACTGCCCCGGGTAGGTGACGAAGCAGGCGACGCCGGCCAGAAGCAGGGCCGCGAGCAGCCATGGCAGGAGCCGCTGAAGCCAGTCCCAGAAGGTGGCGAAACCGCCGGCCGAGGGGCCCGGCGTGGTCGACGGACGTCGCCTCGCCGACCTGGCTTTGACCGGCAGGTAGATCAGCAGCGCCAGGGCCGCGGCCGCCAGCAGAGCCC
>NZ_DATFYW010000009.1:0-5106 GCF_035314905.1 Mycobacterium sp. | reverse complement strand
TGGAGTTGCCGGCCCGGTAGCCGACGATGGCCGAGGAGTCCGGCCCGTATTGCGGTTGCAGGCTGACCTGGGTGGTGCTGATGTCTTTGCGGTCGACGCCGGCGCTGACCAGTGCGTTGATCACGGCCTGCTGCCGCTGGCCGGTCTGGTTCATCGCGGCGGTGACGTCGGGCGCGGTGAACTCGATCGAGACGTTGGCCGTCAGCATGTCCGGTGCGCCCCGTACGTGCCCAGAACCGACCACGGTGACCTGTCGGCTCAGCATTTTTGGGACCCTACCGGTCGTGGCGTGACGAGGATCCGAGATCGTTGGCGCGCAAAGTGTGGTGGCCCGCCGTACGACGCGGCGCGGGCGACGTCGCCTCGTTCGCTGAAGCCCGGCCCACCGGCTGAGCTCTCACACCAGTAAGTCTCCGGACCCACCGGACGGTTCACTGGCGCGCGGACGGCTGTCCATCGCAGTCCGGTGCCAGTCGGCAAACAGAGTCGCTCGTCACCTACGTTGCCAACAAAGCCAACCCGGTTGACGTCGTACTTCAGGATGCCCTCTTTGGCCAACCCAGCCGACGCTGGTCAGTGTGGTCGAACGGGCGAGAAATTCGGTGGCGGCCATGGTATTGCGCAGGACCTCATCGCTGTTCGGGGCCGAGCCCGGCGGATTCGCTGACGGCCGCGGCAGGTATACCCATAAGCATCGGCGGTTCGCCCCGTTAGTTAATTTAACCAATTGGAAAACGATCAGAAATTAGCGCCGCTGCGGCGGAGAAAATGCCCTTCAGCCACGCCTCCGTTTGCCCGCGATACCGCGTGAACGCTCAACATCGCGGCCACATCGATACAGGCAGGGTGGGCCCGGTGCGCGACGGGCGAAGCGGATGGGTTGTTTGCTGTCGGGACGCTGGAGAGCCTCGCGGATCCACCTGTGATGCCGGGGTTGCCCTTAATTGTGAACAAATGATGATTTCGCGCCGGAATTCATGCCAACTGGCTGCGAGCGACCTCGCACAGTTCTACCGTCGACCTGTTCGATGACGATCGAAATTTCTTCCGTCGTTCGAAGGAGACCCCAATGGCGGGTTCTGAAGAAAATCGCACCACCGAGTGGCGCCCCGTGTCCAAGCTCTATCGCCGGCCGCCGGGTCTGGCCTGGTTGTTGGGGCTGCTGGTAGTCCCGCTTGTGCTGGGGGCAATCGGCCACGGCATGCTTGACAAGTCCAAGAAGGAGACCAGCGCCGCGAGCGTCAACGCGTCGCCGTCGACGACTGTCTCCGCGGCTCCCAGCGTTTCGGTGACCGCGCCCAACGCCGCGGCTCAGGGCCTGTCATTCACCCGGAACGGCAACGACGTCACCGTGTCCGGCACCGTCCCGGATGATGCGACCCGGGCGTCGTTGCTGTCCGCGGTGAAGGCGTCGTTCGGACCGGACGTCAACGTGGTCGACAAGCTCACCCTGAGCGGCGGTGCCCCCGCTCCTGACATCTCGGCGGTGAGCGCGGTGCTGAAAGCGGGCGCCTCGATTCCCGGTTTCGGTCTCAACGTGGGCGCCGACAAGATCACACTGACCGGGACCGCGGCCAGCGACTCCGACAAGGCCGCGGTTGAAGCGGCGGCCAGGAGCGCGTGGCCGAACACTGCCATCGTCAACGAGATCCAGGTCAATGCCCCCTCGGGCGCGCCGGCCCCCAGCGGTAACTGCAATGGTCTGCAGGCCGACATCACGGGTCTGATGCGGACACCGATCACTTTCGAGACCAATTTCTTCAACCTCACCCCGGCCTACCAGCAGGAGTTGACTCAGGTCGCCGACAAGCTGAAGTCCTGCCCGAACGCGAGCGTCGTGGTCACCGGGTACACCGACAACACCGGCAATGACGCCATCAACGTTCCGTTGAGCGCCAACCGGGCCAAGACTGTCGCCGATTACCTGGTGTCGCAGGGGGTGGCCGCCGACCACGTCACCTCCAAGGGGCTCGGGTCCACCAATCCGGTCGCAAGCAACGACACCGCCGATGGGCGAGCCCAGAACCGTCGGGTCGAGATCACGGTCAGTTAAGGAGAATTGTCATGGACTTCGTCATCCAATGGTTGTGGTATCTGCTCGCCTTCGCGGTGGGCTCGCTGATCGCCTGGCTGATCACTGTTGTCTCAATCAGACCCAAAAACAAGGCGGAGGCCATCGCGGCCCTCCCCGGTGCGCGTGAGATCGGAGCACGGTGATGCATGACATAAATTGGTGGCTGATGGCCCTGGCGTTTGTGCTGGGGCTGGTGTGGACGTTCCTGTTTGCGATCCGGCGGGTCAAGGGTGAGGTGCCGGTCAGCCAAAGCCGGGCCGGTTTCGTCGGAGGCCGTGACGTCCGTCGCTCGGATGCCCGGGGCGGCAGTCTGGGTAGGGACGCGGCGGTCGCCGGCGGTGCGGCAGCGGCGGGTGGTGCGGCGGCCGCATCTTCCGCCGGCCGCAAACCATCCGCCGATGAGCCGTATGGCGCCGGGTCGGCCCGGGGCACCGGCGGCGACAGAGGCCCGGCCGGGTACCCGGTGAAGGGCAGCGAGGACTCGATGCTCTATCACACCCCGGAGAGCCCGTCCTACAAGCAGACGAAGGCCGAGGTCTGGTTCAAGGACGAGGAATCCGCCATCCGAGCCGGGTTCTCCCCCTGGCATAAAGGCCACCATCCGGGAGCCCCTGGTGTCGCCGCCGCGGGTGCCGCGGCGGCCGGCGGCGCGGCGGCCAGGTTGACTGAGAGATCATCGGCAGGAAAGGGGCCGACCGGCGAGGAGCCGTACGGCGCCGGGTCGGCGCGGGCAGGCGCCGACGGCAGCGGCCCGGCGGGGTACAACGTGAAGGGCAACGAGGATTCGATGCTGTATCACACCCCGGAGAGCCCCTGGTACGAGCAGACGATCGCCGAGGTCTGGTTCAAGGACGCGGAATCGGCCGTGCGCGCCGGGTTCACTCGCTGGGACAAAGGCCACCCGGGGGGCCGTGATGTCGCCGCAGCCGGCATGACGGCCGGCGGTGCGGCGGCAGCCGGTGCGGCCGCCAAATCGGTCCCCGGCCGGACATCCCCGGATGAGCCGTACGGTGCCGGTTCGGCGCGGGCGGGCGTCGGCGGCAGCGGCCCGGCCGGATACACGGTGAAGGGCAACGAGAATTCGATGCTCTATCACACCCCGGAGAGCCGGTGGTACAAGGAGACGACCGCCGATTTCATCTGGTTCAAGGACGAGGAGTCGGCCATCCAGGCCGGGTTCACGCGCTGGGACCAGGCACACCACAGGAACTAGGGCGCGTCCGAAATTGCCGCGCGGCCTTAGCCGTCGGATTCTGGCGTCGCGGAGAGTCATGCGTCGCGTGCCCCCGGCACCGTTCACGGCCACCGCCGGGGTGATGTGTGTGGTGCTGATCGCCGCGTGCGCCGCAAAGGTGCACGGCGACACCGGCGCCGCTCAGTCCGGCCCACAGTTGGCCGCGCCGGTGGCGCTGGCCGGCGTCCTGCCCGACGCGCAGCCCAACGTCACCGAGGCCGCGCTCGACGGGGTGGACTCCCGCGCGAGACAGGCCACCGCCAACGCGACCGGCGACGGCGCCGACATCTCGGTGCTGGTGCTCGATCGGGTCACCCACCGGACGGTGTCCAACGGCAACAACACAGCGATCGCGACGGCGTCGGTCGCGAAACTGTTCATCGCCGACGACCTGTTGTACCAATCGTCCACCGGGCAGACTCCGCTGTCGCCCGAGGACCGCCAAGGCCTCGACGTGATGTTGCAGTCCTCGGATGATGCTGCGGGAGAACGGTTTTGGGAACGTGGCGGCGGAGATGCGATCGTCGCGCGGGTCGCGTCGCGCTACGGGCTGCGGTCAACCGGGCCGGGCACCAACGGGCTGTGGTGGAACACCATGACCACCGCGGCCGATCTGGTGCAGTACTACAGCATGCTGCTGGACGCGAAGGGCGGGCTGTCACCGGATCAGGCCGCCGTCATCATCAACGACCTGGTGCGGTCCACGGCGCAGGGCGACGACGGCTACCCGCAGCGGTTCGGCATCCCGGATGGCCTCTACGCCGAGCCGGTCGCGGTCAAGCAGGGTTGGATGTGCTGCATCGGCGACGACTGGATGCACCTGTCCACCGGCTTGATCGGGGCCCAGTACCGGTACGTCATGGTGATCGAATCCCGGCAACCGACCGACGACAGCACCGCGCGCAACACAATCACCGAGGCCGTCAAGACCATGTTCCCCGGCGGCCGGATCTAGGCGGAGAGCGTCCCGCGCGCGAGACACCGCATGGCTGCTAGGGGCGCGCCATCGCCTCCAGCCGGGCGATTCGCTCAGCCATCGGCGGGTGCGTCGAGAACAACTTCCCCATCATGTTGCCCGCCCGGAACGGGTTGGCGATCATCAGATGTGACTGACTGGCCAGCTGTGGAACCGGCGGCAGCGGAGCCACCTCGACACCACCGGCGATCTTGCGCAGCGCCGACGCCAACGCCATCGGGTCGCCGGACAGCTCGGCTCCGGACTCGTCGGCCTGGTACTCCCTCGCCCGAGATACTGCAAGCCGCACCACCGTCGCCGCGATTGGACCGAGAAGCGAGACCAGCAGCAGCGCCAGGGGATTCGCGCGTCCACCCCCGCTGCCGCCGGCCCGACCCGCGAGGAAAGCCATGTTCGCCATGCCGGAGATCACCGCCGCCATCGCCCCGGCAACGCAGGAAATCAGGATGTCGCGGTTGTAGACGTGCGAAAGCTCATGGCCGAGCACCGCGCGCAACTCGCGCTCGTCAAGGATCTGCAGGATTCCGGCGGTGCAGCACACCGCGGCATGCCGGGGACTGCGTCCAGTGGCAAAAGCGTTCGGGGACGCGGTATCGCTGACGTAGAGCCGCGGCATCGGCTGATGCGCCGTGGTCGCCAGCTCGCCCACGATCCGGTACATCGCGGGCTGCTGCGCCTCGGTGACCGGCTGCGCGTGCATGGCCCGCAGCGCCAGGGTGTCGCTCTTGAAATAGGCCCAGACGTTCATGCCGACCGCGAGCACGATCGACAGCACCAAAATCGACCTATTGTGGAACAGCGCCCCGATGAACACGATCAGCG
>NZ_DATFYW010000008.1:0-8958 GCF_035314905.1 Mycobacterium sp. | reverse complement strand
ACTGCTCGACGCGGGCATCGATGTGATCACGACGCTCAACATTCAGCATCTGGAGTCGCTGGGCGATGTGCTGACCGAGATGACCGGTGTCCAGCAGCGCGAAACGGTTCCCGATGTGGCGGTGCGGGAGGCCGACGAGCTGGAACTCGTGGACCTGTCGCCGGAGGCGTTGCGGCGGCGCATGGTTGCCGGAGACATCTATCCACCCGATCGCATCGACGCGGCGCTGTCGCACTATTTTCGGCCCGGCAACCTCACCGCGCTGCGGGAACTGGCGCTGCTGTGGGTGGCCGACCGGGTTGACGAGGGGTTGCAGCGGTACCGAAGCGAGCATGGCATCACGGCGCCATGGGAGGCGCGGGAGCGCATCGTGGTGGGTGTCTCGGGCGGCCCGGAGAGCGGTCCGCTGATCCGACGGGCCGCACGGTTGGCCGCCCGCACACCCGGCAGCGACTTGATGGCCGTGTACGTTTCGCGCAGCGACGGGCGACCGGGGGCGGACCCGGCCACGTTGGCCAGCCTGCGCGCCTTGGTCGAGGGGTTGGGCGGCAGTTGGCATCAGATGGTTGGCGCCGACGTCAGCAGCGCGCTGGCACAGTTCGCGCAGCACGAAAACGCCACGCAAGTGATTATCGGCGAAACCCGTCCGAGCGCCTGGTGGCGGCTGTCGACCGGGCGGGAAGTGGTGGCCCGTCGGCTGTCTCGGCTGAGCGGCCCCGACCTCGACGTGCACGTGGTGACCGACGAGACGCCGACGCGGTTTGCGGTGCGGCTCCCGCAGCTGCGCGGTGTCAGTCGAGGCCGGCGCCTGCAGGCGCTGGCGTTGATGGTGGTGTTGTTGCCGGCCGTGACCGTTGTGTTGGCGCTGTCGCGGTCCCGGCTGAGCCTGTCCGTTGACGTGCTGGTGTATCTGCTGGTGATCGTGTTGATCGCCGTAGTGGGAGGCTGGTATCCGGCACTGACGGCCGCGATCATATCGGTGGCGGCGGCGGACTATTTCCTGGCGCGCCCGCTGTATTCGTTCCGGGTCGCGCTCGTCAACGACGTTGTGGCGCTGGTGGTGTATCTGGCGGTGGCGGTGCTGGTGAGCTGGACCGTGGAAGTCAGTGCACGCCGCCGCAGGCTTGCCGCGCGCTCGAGCGCCGAGGCCGCGGCGCTGACCTCGATGGCCGAGGCGCAACTGCGGGGGGAGGGCGAGCTTCCCCAGCTGCTGGAGTTGATGCGCGAAACCTTCGGGCTGGAGGGGCTGAGCGTGCTGGAACGCCCGACCGCGCGGCCGGCGGCCAACGGTGGCTGGCTGGTCACCGCCAGCAGCGGGGGCCGGCCCCCGGAGCGGCCCGAGCAGGCGACGGTGCAGGCCGATCTGGGCTCCTCATCGATGCTGGCCGGCCGCGGCCCGCAGTTGTCGGCGGCCGACATGGAGATCTTCACCGCGTGCGCGGCCCAGATCGCTCAGAACCTGCGCCAGCGCAGGCTCAGCCAGCGGGCCGCTGGCGCCGAACAGGAAGCCGAGAGCGAGCGCAGCCGCACCGCACTGACCGCCGCGGCCGGTCGTGCCCTCTCGGATAGCGTCGACCCCGCCAAGCGGGCCATAGCGGCGCTGCGCGCGGCGCCGGCCGGAGCGCCTAATACCGAGGCGATCAATACGCTGGAGCGGGCGGTCGACCGGATCGGCGTGCTGGCGGACCAACTCGACGACGTGGCCAGGGCCCGGGCCGGGGCGCTGGATGTGCTGATGCGTCAGGTGGATGTCGCCGAGGTGGTGGCCGCCGCGCTCGACGAACTGGGTCCCGGTCACCACGCGGTGAACGTGGCGATACCCGAAGATCTGCCCAATGTCGTGTCCGACGCCGCGGTGCTCACCAGGGTGGTCGCCGCGCTGGCCGCCTACGCGATCCGGCTCAGCTCGCCACATGGCACGCCGACGATCGCTGCGACGGTGTGCGACGGCCGGGTTGAGATCCGGTTCCAGGCCGACCCGTCTCAGAACGGCCCTGCCGCCAGTCGCGGTGATGCCGGCTTCACCGTCGAAGTGGCCCGCGACCTGCTGGAGGCGATCGACGCCTCGCTGCGGACGGAAACGGGCCCGAACGGCGCCCCAGCCGTGATTGTCAGCCTGCCCGCGGCCGCCCCACCCCGCTGAGCAGCACACCGCCGAGCTGTTCAGCGATGCAGTTGATCAAGCGCCAGGTTGAGTTCGACCACATTGACCCGGGTCTCACCCAGAAAACCCAGCGCGCGTCCGGTGGTGTGATCGCGCACCAGCGCCGCGACCGTATTCAACGGCAGATGGCGGGTCGCGGCCACCCGCGGCGCCTGCAGGTCGGCGTTGGCCACCGAGATGTCGGGGTCCAGACCCGAACCGGAGGCGGTCACCGCGTCGATGGGCACCGCGGCGTTGGGGGGTAGCTGGTTTAACGCTCGGTAGGCGGCGGTTCGTTGGCTGACGGCGGCCAGCAGCCTCGGATCGCTGGGGCCGAGGTTGCTTCCACCGCTGGCGGTGGCGTCGTAGCCGTTTCCGGCCGCCGAGGGTCGGGGTTGGAAGTACTGGGGCAGCGGGTTTCCGGCGGGGTCGCTGAACGGCTGACCCAGCAGGCTGGACCCGACGACCTGGTTGTCGCGGCTGATCAGCGAGCCGTTCGCCTGATGGCGGAAGGCGAGTTGGCCGATCCCGAAGGTGATAAGCGGATAGACGACACCCAGCACGAGACTGGCCAACACGGTCAGCATGACGGCGGGCACGAGTTGGCGACGCAGCATCAGTGCACCCCCAACGGTGCGACGATGCCGATGTCGATGAGCTTGATCAGCACGAACGGGGTGATCAGCCCGCCGACGCCGTAGATCAGCACGTTGCGGCGCAGCATCGCGGTGGCCCCCATGGACCTGACCCGAACACCGCGCAATGCCAGCGGGATCATCAGCACGATGATGATCGCGTTGAAGATCACCGCGGACAGGATCGCGGTGTGCGGGTTGTGCAGGTTGAGGATGTCGATCGCGGCCAACTCCGGAAAGACACCGTGCACCATCGCCGGGATCGC
Organism: Mycobacterium sp.; assembly: GCF_035314905.1. GTDB lineage: Bacteria > Actinomycetota > Actinomycetes > Mycobacteriales > Mycobacteriaceae > Mycobacterium. The sequence continues at coordinate 5,914 of NZ_DATFYW010000008.1, read as the reverse complement.
CACGAAGTATTTCGCCACGTCGTTGCAGACCGAGAACGTCGTCAGCGAGCCACGGGTGATCAGCAGCTGCTTGCCGACCCCGACGATCTCCATCAGCTTGGTCGGGTCGCTGTCCAGGTCGACCAGGTTGCCCGCCTCCTTGGCGGCCTGCGTGCCGGTGTTCATGGCCACCCCGACATCGGCCAGCGCCAGCGCCGGGGCATCGTTGGTGCCGTCACCGGTCATCGCCACCAGGTCGCCGCCGGCCTGTTCGGCGCGGATCCGGTCCATTTTGTCTTCCGGGGTGGCCTCGGCCATGAACTCGTCGACACCTGCTTCGGCGGCGATGGCCGCTGCGGTGGCCGGGTTGTCCCCGGTCACCATGACGGTGCGGATTCCGAACGGGCGCATGGCGGCCAGGCGCTGCGAAATGCCGGGCTTGACGGTGTCTTTGAGGTGAATGACGCCCAACACTTTGGCCCCGTCGGCAACCGCCAGCGGGGTGCCACCCCTGCCGGTGATGCGCTCGACGATGCCGTCCATATCCGGGGGCACCGTGCCGCCGTTGGCCCGCACCCAGTCACTGACCGCCGCCACGGCGCCCTTGCGCATGGTGCGGTCCTGCCAATCGATGCCCGACATCTTGGTCTTGGCGCTGAACTCGACCATGGTGGCGCCCGAAAGGTCGCGTGGCTGACAGCCGTATCGGTGTTCGGCGAACTCCACAATGGAGCGTCCCTCGGGGGTTTCGTCGGCCAGCGACGCCAGGTGCGCGGCCTCGGCAAGCGTGTGCTCGTCGGTGCCGCCGACCGGAATGAACTCCGTGGCAATCCGGTTGCCGAACGTGATCGTGCCGGTCTTGTCCAGCAGCAGCGTGGTCACATCCCCGGCGGCTTCCACCGCCCGCCCCGACATGGCAAGCACGTTGTGGCGGATCATGCGGTCCATGCCGGCGATGCCGATCGCCGAGATCAACGCCCCGATGGTGGTCGGCGACAGCAGCGTCAGCAAGGCGACCAGCAACACGATCGGCTGCTTGACCCCCGAGAAGACCGCGACCAGCTGGAAGGTGCTCACCGCGACCAGGAAGATGAACGTGAGGCTGATCAGCACCACGGTCAGGGCCAGCTCGTTTTGGGTCCGTTGCCGATTCGCGCCTTCCACCAACGCGATCATGCGGTCCAGAAAAGTTTCGCCGGGCGGGGAGGTGATCGCTACGACGATGCGGTCCGACAGCACGACGGTGCCGCCGGTGACCGCCGAACGGTCACCCCCCGATTCCCGCACCACGGGAGCCGACTCGCCGGTGATGGCCGATTCGTCGACCATCGCCATCCCTTCGATGACCTCCCCGTCGCCGGGAATGGCTTGTCCCGCGACAACCACGCACCTGTCGCCGACTTTCAGCTGCTGCGCGGGTGTTTCCACGACGGTGCCGTCGGGCTGCAGCACCTGGGCGACGGATTCCCGCCGGGCTCGGCGCAAGGTATCGGCGTGTGCCTTGCCGCGGCCTTCGGCCATCGCGTCGGCGAAGTTGCCGAACAGCACCGTGAACCACAAGAACAGCACCACCAAGCCGGTGAACACGTTGTCCGATCCCGTCGACCTGGGCGCATCGCGGATGAACAACAGTGTTGTCCAGATGCTGCCGATGTAGACCACGAACATCACCGGCTTGTGCACCATCACCCGCGGGTCCAGCTTGAGCAGCGTATCCACCAGGGCTTTGCTCACGATCCGTGGATCGAATATCGACAACTCGCGCAGGCGCCGGGTTTCGCGGCCCATATGCCGCCCGGGAGGGACAGCCGTCTGCGTCGTCATCGGTCACACCCCGAAGTGCCCGGAGAAGTGCTCGGCCAGCGGGCCCAGCGCCAGAACCGGGAAATAGGTCAGCCCGACCAGGATGATGACGATCGCGGCCAGCAGCGCGGTGAACAGCGGTGTGTCCGTGCGCAGGGTTCCGGCGGTGACCGTGTAGGTGCGTTTGCGGGCCAGTGAGCCTGCCAACGCCAGCGCGGGCACGATCTCGAAGAACCGCCCGACCCACATGGCCACCCCCAACGTGGAGTTGTACCAGAGGGTGTTACCGCCCAGCCCGGCGAACGCCGACCCGTTGTTGTGGGCGGCCGAGGTGTAGGCATAGACGGCCTCGGTCACCGCGTGCGGCCCCGTCGTGGAGATCTGGTGGGCGGCCGACGGCAGCAGCAGCGAAATCCCGGCGAAGGTCAACACGGTGACCGGCAGCACCAGAATGTACATAGCCGCCAGGGTCATATCCCCGGCCAGTAGGCGTTTTCCCAGATACATCGGGGTACGCCCGACCATCAGCCCGGCGATGAACGCGCTGATCAGCACGAAGATCAACATCCCGTACAGGCCGGTGCCGGTGCCGCCGGGAATCACCTCGCCGAGCATTATGTCCGACAACGACAAGCCCCCACCCAGCGGCGTGTAGCTCTCCATGGCGGAGTTCACCCCGCCCGTCGAGGTGGCGGTCATGGTGACGGCGCTCAACGCCGACCCGGTCGCCCCGAGCCGCAGATCCTTGCCTTCCAGGTTGCCGCCCGGATTGGTCCCCGCCGCGTCCTGGGCGACCCCGAGCTGCGCGAGATGGGAGTTGCCATGGGATTCCAGAGCGGCCACCGCCACCACCGACGCCGCGTACAAGGTGGCCATGGCCACGATCAGCACCGTCGCCTGGCGCATGGATCCGACAAGCCGGCCATACGCCCACGGGAACGCGAACGGAATCGCCGCGGCCAGCCAGATCGTCAGCACGTTGACGACCGGGTTGGGATTCTGGAACGGGTGTGCCATATTGGCGCCGAAATAGCCGCCGCCGTTGTCGCCGATCATCTCGATCGGCTCCATGCTCGCCACCGGACCCCCCGGGATGCTCTGCTGAGCCGAGGCGCCCGTGCTCATCGAGGAGATTGTCGGCACGACCTGCATCGGGTGGAAGTTGTCGATCACCCCGGCCGCGAGCAGCACGATCGCGAACACAAAGCTCAGCGGCACCAACACCCGCACGACAGACCGCACCGTGTCGACCCAGAAGTTTCCCAACGTCGTTGTGCGAGTGCGGATCACGCCGCGGATGAACGCGGCGGCCAGTGCCATCCCCATGGCCGCGGACAGGAACTGGTGCACCACCAGCGCGAACATCTGACTGAACTGGCTCATCGTCGACTCGCCGGTGTAGTTCTGCCAGTTGGTGTTCGTCACGAAGCTCACCGCGGTGTTGAACGATAGCGGCGGGCTCACACCCGGTAGGTGGTCCGGGTTGCCCGGCAGCACATGTTGCACGCGGAACAGCAGGTAGTTCAGCAGCACCCCGACCACGGTCAACGCCACCGCCGAGCCGACGTAGGCGCGCCAACGCTGCTCGCCTTGCGGGTCGATGCGCAACAGCCGGTACACCGCCCGCTCCACCGGAAGAAACACCCGGTCGCCGGGTGCTGTGTCGTTGCGGTACACCTTGGCCAGGTAACCGCCCAGCACCGGGGTGCTGAGGACCAGCAGCGCGAACACCGCCGCGATCTGGGCCCAACTTGCCGCGGACATTTACACGTCCCCGCGCTGAACCAGCCCGTAGACCAGGTAGGCGCCCACCAGGACCGCCACGATGATTCCGGTCACATCGTCGAAAGTCATCTCAACTGGACTTCACTCTTCCGTGCCGGCCTTGCGGCCCGCCTCGGACATCGCAGCCTCGTCGGGGCCCATCAACCGGTCACATCCCACCGCGAATGCCGCCGCAACCGCAGCGAGCACAGCCAGCGCCGCGACGAAGACCACGTCCTGCACGGCCGACCTCCCGGTTCGCGGACATCACTCCGCGCTACGCACGACGTTACGGCGGCTCCCCGGAGAGATCCAGCGGCCGGACTCCATCCGGGAGCGGATCGCAGCCCTCAAACCGCCGCGGGCTCGAGTTCGCGAACCTCGGGCATGGTCGGCCACTGCATCGCCATCGCCTGGAAGAGGGGCATTGTCTTCGCCGGCGCGATGCCGACCATGGTCACCCCGCCCGCGTAATCGGCGATGTAGAGCCGGCCGCCGTCCGGACCGGCCGCGACGCACGACGGCAACGCGCCGGCGGTGATGGTCCCGACGATCTCTTCCGCCACGGTGCAGATCACCAGCACGTCGCGGCGATCGACGACATAGGCACGGGTGCCGTCGGGGCTGAGGGTCATCTGCGTGGGGAACCCGCCGATCTCGACGGTCGTCACGACGCGGCCGGTTCTGGTGTCGACGACGTCCAACCAAGCCCCGTGCCGCGGGTGGCAGACGAGAACGTAGGCGGTGCCGCCGTCGGGGCTCACCGCAAGATCCCGAATCGGCGACCCGATCCGGACCGTTGAAAGTACTCGGGACGCGGCCACGTCGACGACGCACAGATCGCTGCCGTACGCATCCGACAGCGCGGCGTAGAGCCGCGCCCCATCCGGGCCGACCCGCAGCGCGTCCAGGACGACGCCCGGCGCCACGGCGAGGCCGATCGCGCTGACGGCGCCGGTGGCCGTGTCGACAGTCGCGAGGTCGCTGCCGGCTCGTCCGGACCGGCCGACGAATATCCGCCGACCGTCCCCCGAGACCGCGAGGGCGGTGATGCTGAGGTCGAGGGGGTAGGTCGCAACGATCGTCTCGGTGTCGACGTCGATCACCGAAACCGCGTCGTAACTCGGCGAGGTGGTAGCGACGTACACGCGCCCGCCCGCCGCAGCGGTGGCCACCGCCTCGCCGTCGAGGATGCCGAGCGCCCGGAGGGCCAACGTGTCCGCGTCGATCACCGCGACACTGTTGTCGCCGTAGTTGGTCGCCACGAGCGTGTGCCCGTCGGGGTGGACAGCGACATCGCCGATCGGGCCGCGGCTCACGGCGAGGTTGCCCAGCTCGGCGAACCGGAAGTCCGCGCCGGCGTCGAGCAGCAGGTCGCCTTGTGTCGACGTGAGAGCACGGGCGCTCATCACGTCATTTGCCAAGTTCATTGATACCTCCGCCGGTAGGACAGCCACCGGCTGCTCGATGATCGTCTGGGTGCGCCTGCCGGCCCAGACCCGCCGTCGAGTGTAGCGACGAAAAGCCGTGCGTCAGACAAGTTCGGCGGGGGCTCGTCGCGGCGCCTGGTTCAACTCTCAGACCCTTCTCAGAAACCGTGTCGTTGCAAAATGGTCATGCCTCGACAGCAAGAATCATACCTAGGTCTACGTGCGGAAAGAGTCTTTTGGCAACAACACGCAGGCCATCGGTCCACGGCGGGGAGATAACAATTTCTTACCTTTGGCCGGAAAAGTGCGGCGTAAATCACATTTTCAGGCCAGCAAACTCGGTGTCCCGGCGCGGGCCGACCGCGGGGCGCGCTCGTCCCCACGGCGCGCGCCGATCCGCCCGGTCTTTTCACCTTCGCGAACGAAAATTTGCTGCCGCAATTGCTTGACTGGACTCCAGTGGCGGTGATTCACCGCTACGTTGGTCGCGTGGAGAAGGTGATCGTGCTGCTTCGCGACGCCGAACGCGATGAGGCCTGGTGCAAGGCGCTGCGCGGGCCGGTGGCGGACAAGATCCTCGCGCTCGGCGTACCGGGCCTGGCGATCAATGTGCGCGACGACGCGGTGCGGGGTTCGTTGATGACGCTCACGACGATGGACCCACCCGTGGTGGCGGTGGCGAGCCTGTGGACCCAGCAGTCATACGGCGAGCAGGTCCGCGAGGGGTTGGCGCTGCTCGGAAAGCAGTGCCAGAGCGCCGCGGCGTATCTGGTGACGGAGTCCGTGCCGCTGGTCCCGCCGGAGACCGAATCAGGTGAGCGCACAACGGGTCTGGCGAACATCGCGCTGCTGCGCAGGCCAGCCGGGCTGGACGGGGACAGCTGGCTGGCGCGATGGCAGATCGATCACACCCCGGTGGCGATCGAGACACAGGCCAC
>NZ_DATFYW010000007.1:0-2748 GCF_035314905.1 Mycobacterium sp. | reverse complement strand
CTGATGCGGATCGGCTTGCGCCGCGGCAAGATCCTGGCGGTCCGGCCCGAGCACGACCACGGCGCGCCGTCCTATGCTCCCGGCCGCCCGCGCACCTACGTCTACCGCCGCGCCGGCGAGCCCTGCCGTGTGTGCGGCACCACGGTGCTGACCGCCGTGCTCGAAGGCCGCAACGTGTTCTGGTGCCCGACCTGCCAGACCTGACCGCGGCTTCAGAAGCTGCCGAAGTCTCCGCCGCCGAAGTCCCAGCTGCCGCCGTCGTTGCCCCAGCCGCCCGCGTCGGGGCCCTGCCCCCGTCCTCCGGCCTGTCAGCCACGGGCCGTGGGTGGCCTCGGCTGAGTTGTCGCGGTGCTGCTGTTGATTTCATTCATCCACGCTCGGTACGGGTACCGCAGCGGTTGATGGCCGCGGAGACCGGTACTTGAACGTCTACACGCCACCGGATCCGTTGTCGCCGCGTCAGCTGGTGATTTGATCCGCGCGGCGGTGTGCCGGCCGATCTGGCGCCCCGTCCGGCACGCGCTCGACCTCGATGTCCGTGGGCGCCAACGCCTGGGCGCGCTTCGGGCCGGTTTAGATCACCGGGATTCTAATCACCGCTGACATACTCGGGGTATCGCTGGTCTGGTATCCGTGGCACCCGCGGGTTTGTCGTCGGCGGGTTTGACGTCGTCGCACGATCGCGCGCTGGTGCTCCTCACGGCGAGAACCGCCGTGTTTTGCGGTCGGCGGGGCAGCGGCGGCGGGCTGGTTCGCGCGGATGCTGTTAGCCTTTGCGTCATGCGTGCAGTGTCAGGCGATCGGGACCGTTGGGTGCCGGCGTTCCTTGGCATCGGCGATCGTGCCGGTGCGGCTGCGCACTGTTGTTGATGCCGCCACGCCCGTCTGCGGTTTGGGTCCGGTAGAGCTTGTCAGCCGCCGCGCTGACTGATTGATCGGCCCTTCGGCGGACGTTCCGCCAGCCCCCCACATGAGAGTGTCGTTGATGTTCACCGTCCAAGAGCCTGGTCCGGGTCGCCGTGCGCCGCTTGCCCTTTTGTGCGTTGTGGTCGCGCATACGATCTCATTTGTTGTGGGTCGGGGGCTCAGTGGGGTCCGGACATGACCGACGCGATCATCGTGCGGGGCGCCAGCAAGCATTACGGCGACTTCGCCGCCCTCGACGACATCGACCAGCCGACTCAACAACAGCGTGGTCGCCAACCTTTACACGATTCAGCATGAGGCCGGCTGCACGAACAACGTGAAGGTCAGCCCCCAGCTGCAGCTGGCAGCCCAATGGCACACCGACGACGTGCTGAATAACCGCGACCTCGACGGCGACATCGGCTCCGACGGGTCCACGCCGCAATCCCGCGCGCAAGCCGCCGGGTTCCGCGGCAGAGTGGCCGAAACCGTGGCGATCAACCCCGCCGTGGCGATCAGCGGCATCGAGATCCTCAACCAGTGGTACTACAACCCGGCCGACTTCGCGATCATGTCCGACTGCGCCAACACCGACATGGGGGTGTGGTCGGAAAACAGCCTCGACCGCACCGTCGTGGTCGCCGTTTACGGCCAGCCGAGTTGACCAGTACGTGAGGGTTTACGTCTCTCAAGCGTTGGATCGGCTCAAGTCTGGCGGATATAGGAGCCGAGCGCGTTGCGTCCCAACCCTTTTCGCGCTTCCGGGTGGGGAACTCCCAGCTGGTTTCGGCAACCCATGGGGAGGCGACGGTGAAGTGCTGTGGCGTAGCTGTGGTGAGGCCGGAGGGACCAAGCCGGACTCCTCGTTCAGCAAGCGAATCACAGTGAACACGGGAACCGTCCTGGTCCTGCCGTCGTCCCGGGCATCCGGTCCCGCGGTGTCAGCTGGGTGCGCCGACCTCGTATCGGTCCAGGGTGGGGCGCAGCCGCCGTGGTCACTTCAGCGGATCGCGGTTGGGCGACGGGGCGACGCGCCGCGCGGGCTGCCCGATCGATTTGCATCCATCGAAGCAGCCCGATGCCGGAGGTAAGCATGCCCACGACGGCGAGCGCAATCGCGAGAACGTGCGGCGGGCCGGGGATCCTGAGAGCAGGCACGAATTCAACCGCAACGGCTGCGGAAAGCAGACCGACTGCAGTGCGCTCCCAAGCAAGAAAAGTCCGTTCGTCGGACAACGCTGTCAGGTAGTCGTGCTCGACCGTGAGGGCATGGTGGACGCGGCTCTCCGTGACTCCGCCGTCGTGCTCACCCACGACTGAACCCTAGCGATGAGCTCGCCATGGGGCAGCCATGAGAATCAGCCTGATCGCAATGTTCGCGATTACTCCATAGCTGGGCGGGGCCGGAGCCGCGTCTGCTGGGCGCCGGGGACGGCTTGAACGAGAGGTCAGCGTGTAATCAGAACGATAGCAGCGGTTTTCGTCGGTAGCGCCGGGGCCCGGGTGTCCGTCAGTCGGTCGCGGGTGTTCTGGTGCCCGACCTGCCAGACCTGCCAGACCTGACTGCGGCTTCAGAAGCTGCCGAAGTCCCCGCCGCCGCCGAAGTCGCCGCCGCCGTCGCCGCCCCAGCCGCCCGCGTCGGGGCCCTGCCCCGCGTCGAAGCCGGCGTCGTACCCGCTGTCATAGCCGCTGTCGAAGCCCTGGCCGTAGCCGTTCTCGAAGCCCGCGGCGTCGTAGCCGACCCCGTGCATGCCGGAGAACAACGAGTCGAACAGCAGCACCGAGCCCAGGCCCCAGGCCCCGCCGATCAACGCCGGCTTCCACCACGGTTCGGAGTACCAG
>NZ_DATFYW010000006.1:0-11556 GCF_035314905.1 Mycobacterium sp. | reverse complement strand
CGTCGACGACCACGATGTGGCGGCTGGTCGATGCGCGGGTCGACGCCGACCATCTGCCCGGTATCCGGGCTGCCCGCGCGCACGCTCGGGCTGCGGCGTGGGCCGCCGGTGCAGCCCCTGGTGCAGGTCAGTGGCTGCACCTGGATGTCGATGCCACCATCACCATCGACCATTCCGATAACAAGCAGGACGCGGCCGCGACCTGGAAGAAGACCTGGGGTCATCATTCGCTGCTGGTGTTTTTGGACCGCCCCGAGATCGCCGGCGGTGAAGCACTGGCCGAGCTGCTTTCGCAAGATCTGTCCGGGCTGGACCTGGTCGCGTTGATGATCGACGGGGTGCACTTCGCCGAGTCGTGCTGCGTCGTGGCGCTGGGCATCGACATCGAGGGCAACAAACATCCGTTGGCGCTGGTGGAGGGCTCGACCGAGAACGCCACGCTGGTCTGCGGGCTGCTGGTTGACCTGCGTGAGCGGGGCCTGGACGTCACCCGCCCCATGCTGGTGGGCGTCGACGGTTCCAAGGCGCTGCGCAAGGCGGTGCTCGATGTGCTCGACCGCCCGGTCATCCAACGCTGTCAAATTCACAAGGTCATAACGTGAAAGATCATCTGCCGCAACGACTTCGTAGCAGTGTGGGCCGCAGGATGACCGATGCCTACCACGCCGGCTCGGCGCTGGAGGCCGAAGCAGCCCTGCTCGCCCTGGCCAACGAACTCGACCGTACCCACCCAGGCGCGGCGGCGAGCCTGCGCGAGGGCCTCGACGAGACGCTCACGGTGCTGCGCCTGAACGTTCCGCCCACGCTTGCGCGCACGCTGCGCTCGACGAACTGCATCGAGTCGATGATCTCGGTCTGCCGCGAACATGCCGGCAACGTCACGCGCTGGCGGGACGGGCAGATGGCGCTGCGCTGGTGCGCGGCCGGGATGGTCGAGGCCGGCAAGCAATTCCGCCGGGTCAACGGTTACCTGCACCTACCGACGCTTCGCGCCGCGCTCGAGCGCGAGTCCGCCGAATCTGTCGGCACTATGGGGCATGTGATCAGGTGAGCGCAGCCTGATGCTCACCGGGCCGCCACCAAAGTTCCACGAAACTCGGGACATCCTCCCCTGGCCTCATCCCCCGGCCTCGCTACATTAAGGCAGGAGCGCGACTGGACAAAGGGTCTAACCGGCCGAACAGATCAGCGGAGCGCCGTCATAAGACTAGGTGTTCTACCATGCGGGGGCGCCTACCACGGGCAACACCAATGAAATGTCGCTGGCTGTCGCCGTTACCGCACGCAGTTGGCTACCTGCCCGCAGTATTGTGCCATGACTTCCGCCAGTGAGCCCGGAACATCAGCCGCCGCAGCAGTGGGCATTGCCAGCACCGGCACGATCGTGCTGGACCACGGCCCCGATCAGGGGCGGCGCGCCCTGACCCTCGTCCCCGACCTGCACGTCTGCGTGATCCGCGACGACCAGCTGCTCGCCGATGTGCCCGAGGCCGTACAGCGGCTGCAGACATCGGTCAACGACGGCCGACCACTCACCTGGATCAGCGGCCCGAGCGCAACGAGCGATATCGAACTCGACCGCGTCGAGGGAGTGCACGGTCCACGAAGGTTGCACGTCGTACTGATGCGCACCAGCTGACCGTTTCATACGCCCGCCCCAAGGAGAAACCTGATGACTAAGTACGTGTTCGACTTCACCGAGGGCGATAAGGATCAGAAGGACCTGCTGGGTGGTAAGGGCGCGAACCTGGCCGAGATGACCAAGCTGGGGTTGCCGGTGCCGCCCGGGTTCACCATCACGACGGAGGCTTGCCGGGAGTACCTGTCGCAGGGCAGCGCGCCCGGTGAGCTGCGAGTGCAGGTCACGATGGCATTGCGGCAGTTGGAGGACAACCTCGGTCGCCGGCTCGGTGATCGCCATGATCCGCTGCTGGTGAGTGTTCGTTCCGGTGCGGCGTTTTCGATGCCCGGGATGATGGAGACGGTGCTGAACATCGGGCTTAACGACGCCAGCGTGAAGGGGCTTGCCGAGGAATCCGGGGACGAGCGCTTCGCCTGGGATTCCTACCGGCGGCTGTTGCAGATGTTCGGCAAGACGGTGTTGGAGATACCCGGCGAGGTGTTCTCCGATGTGCTTGACAAGGCGAAGTCGACGAAGGGTGTGTCCAGCGACGTCGACCTCGATGTTGATGATCTGCAGTCGTTGGTCACCACGTTCAAGGACGCGGTGCGGGAGCACTCCGGTCAGGAGTTCCCGCAGCACCCGCGGGAGCAGCTGGACATGGCGATCAACGCCGTCTTCGACTCCTGGAACACCGACCGGGCGCGTTTGTACCGGCGGCGGGAGCGGATCCCGCAGCACCTGGGTACCGCGGTGAACGTCTGCACGATGGTGTTCGGCAATCTGGGCGAGTCCAGTGGCACCGGCGTTGCGTTCACCCGTGACCCGGCGTCCGGGCGGACCGGCGCGTACGGGGACTACCTGTCCAACGCGCAGGGCGAGGATGTCGTTGCCGGGATCCGCAACACCCTGTCGTTGGACGATCTGAAGGCTTTGGACCCGTCGTCGCACAAGCAGCTGATGAAGGTAATGCGCCAGCTGGAGACGCACTACCGGGACCTGTGCGATATCGAGTTCACCATTGAGCGCGGCAAGTTGTGGATGCTGCAGACCCGGGTCGGGAAGCGCACCGCTGCGGCGGCGTTCCGGATCGCTGGGCAGTTGGTCGACGAGAACCTGATCACGATGGACGAGGCGCTGTCCCGGGTCTCCGGTTCGCAACTGGCGTTGCTGATGTTCCCGCAGTTCGACCGGTCGGCTCCCCGCGAGTTGCTGACGAAGGGGATGGCCGCCTCACCGGGCGCTGCAGTGGGCCGCGCGGTGTTCGATTCGCCTACCGCCCAGGCGTGGGCCAAACGCAGCGAGCAGGTCGTCCTGGTCCGCAAGGAAACCAACCCCGATGACCTCGAGGGCATAATCGCCGCGGACGGGATCCTGACGGCGCGCGGTGGGAAGACCTCGCACGCGGCCGTTGTTGCCCGCGGCATGGGCAAGACCTGCGTTTGTGGTGCTGAGGCGCTCGATGTCGACGCCTCGACTCGGACCGCGCGGGTCGGCACGGTGCTGATCAAGGAGGGCGATGAGATCAGCATCGACGGGTCGACCGGCGAGATCTTCCTCGGTGCGACGCCGGTCGTGCCGTCTCCGGTGGAGACCTACATCGAGTCCGGTCTCGCGGTAGCCCTGGAGGGGGCGGACAACGAGACCACCGCGCTGGTCAAGGCGGTCGACCGGTTGCTGACCCATGCCGATGTTCGCCGGCGCCTGGCGATCCGTGCGAACGCGGACACCGCCGAGGACGCGGTCCGGGCGAGATCCCTTGGTGCGCAGGGCATCGGCCTGTGCCGCACGGAGCACATGTTCCTCGGCGATCGCCGGGTGTTGATCGAGCGGGTCATCCTGGCCAGTAACACCGAGGAACGCGACGACGCGCTGGCTGCGTTGTTGCCTCTGCAGCGCAAGGACTTCACAGAGCTGCTCGACGCGATGGACGGGCTGCCGGTGAATATCCGGCTGCTGGACCCGCCGCTGCACGAGTTCTTGCCGGATCGCACCGAACTCGCGGTCAAGGTCGCCCTCGCCGAGGCCAGGGGTGAGACCGGTGAGCAGGTGGATGCTGACCGCAAGCTGCTGGCCGCGGTGGAGAAGCTGCACGAATCGAACCCGATGTTGGGGTTGCGCGGGGTGCGCCTTGGTCTGCTGACCCCCGGCCTGTTCGCGTTGCAGGTCCGCGCCGTCGGCGAGGCTGCCAGCGACCAGATCGCCGCGGGCAAGGACCCGAGGGTCGAGATCATGGTGCCTTTCGTGGGTTCGGTGATGGAGCTGCACCTGGTCCGGGATGAAACCGAGCAGATCCTCGCCGACGTTGCCGCCGAAAAGGGGGTCACGCTTACGATCCCCATCGGTACGATGATCGAGCTGCCGCGTGCCGCGCTGACCGCGCACCGGATCGCGGACGCCGCGGACTTCTTCTCCTTCGGCACCAACGACCTGACCCAGACAACGTGGGGGTTCTCCCGCGACGACGTCGAGTCCACGGTGTTCGCCGCATACCTGGACAAGGGTGTCTTCACCGTTTCCCCATTCGAGACCATCGACGGCGATGGCGTGGGGCGGCTCGTGGAGATCGCGGCCGAGGAGGGTCGTAAGACCAAGCCCGGTATGAAGCTCGGGGCCTGCGGTGAGCACGGTGGTGACCCCGAATCCATCCACTTCTTCCACAAGACGGGGCTGGACTACGTGTCCTGCTCCCCGTTCCGGCTACCGGTCGCCCGCCTCGAAGCCGGCCGGGCCGCCGTCAGCTAACGGTCCATCAGTGAATTGGGCTTCCCCTCGATATCAGTAAAGACTCCTGACCACATGCTGTTGGTGAACTCTGGTGAACTCGTAAGGCCCATCACGACGAGTCTCCAGATTTCGTGGCGGCGGACGGGAGCGTCAGCGGACGATAGCCGCGGCGGTAGGGGCTGCTAGGTCGATTGGCTGATGAGCAGGGTGGTGAGCGATTGGGCGGCCTAGACATCCCAGGGTCGTAGGTTGTCAAGCCGCGGCCATGCGGTGGGCCCAACCGGTGTGTTCGTTGTAGGTGCTGTGGTGGCGTAGGCAGCCGTGCAGGATGCCCACGAGGCGGTTGCCCAGCGCGCGTAGGGCTTGGTGGTGGGTGTCGTCGGCGGCGCGGTGCTGGTCGTAGAAGGCTCGGGCGCCGCGGCTGGTGGCGAGGGCGCAGAAAGCCCATTGGTCGATGGCGTCATAGAGGCGGCGGTTGCGCACGTGGCGGGCCAGCACCGCGCGCTTTTTGCCCGAGGCCACGGTCAGGGGTGAGGTTCCGGCCAACACCGAACGCATCGCCGCCGAGGCCGCCCTCGACGGCATCTACGTGCTGCGCACCAGCCTGCCCGAACCCACCCTCGCCGACACTGATGTGGTGCTGCGCTACAAGGGACTCGAAGACGTCGAGCGGTTCTTCCGCACGCTTAACACCGAGCTTGACGTGCGGCCCATCCGCCACCGGCTGGCCGACCGGGTGCGCGCCCACATGTTCTTGCGCATGCTGTCCTACTACATCAGCTGGCACATGAAACAGGCCCTCGCCCCGATCCTGTTTCACGACAACGACAAACCCGCCGCGGCCGCCAAACGCGCCGACCCCGTCGCCGCCGCCCAACGCTCAGACACCGCGCTGGCCAAGGCCTCCCGCAAACGCACCGAAGACAACCACCCCGTGCACAGCTTCACCGGCCTGCTCGCCGACCTGGCCACCATCTGCGCCAACCACATCCAGCCCACCCACGACATGCCAGCATTCACCATGATCACCACCCCCACCCCACTACAGCAGCGGGCCTTCCAACTGCTTGGCATCTCACACCGCTTCGGCCTGGCGTAGTCAGTACACCCAACCAGCAAGAACACCAAAACCCCAGCTCACAGGCCCAACACGTCACCAGAGCAGGGGGAACTTCGGATTAACAGCCAGCGCAGTGGCGGCTCCCGTCCGCTGGCGCTCCCGTCCGCCGCCACGAACCGACCCAGACCTACCGCCGCAGAGTCACCCGACGACATCCTCCGGGATCTACCTTGTGAAAACTTTCTTTACTGACCCGAAAATCGGATGGTGAGCGGGCAGGCCGAAGGCACCCGGCGGCGCCGGGTCATATTGTGCTCGTGGAAATTTGGAGTCAGGCGGCGTCGGCGATGACCGCTTTGCCGTCGCGGATGACGATGTGCTGGCCGGTGAGCGCCTGCAGTTGGGTGGCAAGGTCGCGGGCGCGGCGGTGCTTGTTGATCCGGGATTCGTAGTATCCGGGCCCGAGGTCGCAGAAGCTGGTGTCGGCGTCCGATAGCAGGTGGTAGACGACGGTCAGCACCGAATTGCCGACGGCGACGATTGCCTTCTGCTTGCCGCGACGCCGGGCCAGACGCCGGTAGCGGGCGCCCAGGAAGGTGTCGGTGCGGGAAGCGACGAACACGATCCGCCCGACGGTGCCGGCCAGCCACGGGTTGCCCTTGCCGCGGCCCTTGCTGCGGGACTTACCGGCCGACCGGTGGGTCTGCGGGCAGAACTTCGCCCACGACACCAGATGCGCTGCGGTGGGGAACCGGGTCATGTCGACGCCGATCTCGGCGATCAGCTCCGCGGCGGCCACGGCATCGACGCCGGGCATCTCACAGAGCCGGGCCACCCGATCGGAGAAAGGGCCCAGCAACGCCTCGATCCGAGAATCCAAGGCGCTGATCTGGGCGCTGATCCGGTCGATGTTGTCCAGCATCATCTGCAGGATCGTCGCGTGGTGGTCGGTGAAGAACCCGCGCAACGCCTCCTCGAGCCGGTCGGTCTTCTTCCGCGCGCTGCCCTTGGCCAGCTCCGCCAGCGTGTGTGGATCGCGCTGCCCGGCGATCAGCGCCTCCATCATCGCCCGCCCAGAGACACCATGGATGTCGGTCAGCACCGACGAAATCTTGATCTGGGCGTCCTCGAGGAGCTTCTCCACCCGCTGCATCTCCCGGGTGCGATCCTGTACCAGGGCACGGCGATACCGAGTGAAATCACGTAACCGACGGATCTCGGGCGGATGTACCAGCGACGGCCGGCACATGCCGCGTTCGGCCACCTTCGCCAGCCACACCGCGTCGGCCCGATCCGTCTTGGCCCGCCCCGGCACGTTCTTGACCTCGCGGGCGTTGACCAGCCAGCAGTCGAACCCCTCGGCCTCCAGCAGGAAGTACACACCCTTCCAGTAATCGCTGGTCGATTCCATCACCACCCGCTCAACGCCCCAGTGCCGCAACCAGACCGCCATCTCCAGCAACGCCGCGGTGGTGGTGGCGTAGCCGCGGATCTCCTGCATCCGCCGCCCCGGCTTACCCGGGGGCGGCACCCGCACGCACGCCTCCAGTCCTGCCTTCCCCAGATCCAGCGCCGCCACCCGATCCACGACCAGCTCGACCTCGTCGACCTCTTCCATCTTCAATATCCTTCCTGCGCAACCAATTACAACCAGACGGTCGCCCGCCGGGAACCGAACAGGGATAGGAATGAGAGTCGGACCCTCGCGCTCGTAGCCACAATGCGCAGGCCCCACCATCGGCTCCCCGGATCAAACTGCTATGCGGGCTCGCCTGCGCCAAGTAAGACCGACCTCGGGCGAGCGACCGCACCCGATTTTCCGCTATGCGCGAGCGTCCCCGAAGGGGACCACATCAACTGCTATCGAGGGCACCGAAGGTGCACGAATCTGGACCGGACATGGGATCCTCGCCCACAGCCTAGTCAAGATCAGCGCCCTTGCCGTGCCAAGAAACCGGGCAGCAGAAGTACGCTGCGCCCGTCACCGTGCCGTACACCGTGCCCACGGAACACCGGGTCGACGAGCAACCGGGCCAGCTCCCGCGTAGCAGCGGAGTTCGAGAAGGGGGTGGCCGCGCCAAGCGCTGACCTCGTCAGCCGGTTCATGGGGTTCGGGTCGCACGGTGCCGGACGCCGCAGCAGTGCGGCCGAGGTCATTCGCCGCCGGAACCGCTCCGGTCGGCCTTCCTGCGGCCCGGGCTGGCCTTGCGCGCGGCGGGCGGGGGTTGGGTGTCCGCGTCGCTGAGTTCGGCGATTCCGCGGTCGATTCCGGCGCACATCACGTCGATGTCGGGCACGGTGTCGTAGTCACCGGTCACACCGACGTAAAGATTGCCGTCGTAGGAGAAGATCGCCGTGGCGATCCGAATCTGCGGCCCCAGCATGACGTAGGGCCCGGCTTCGAGCATGCGACGTCCCAGCAGGTAAAGGGGGTGCTGGGGACCCGGAACATTGGTGGTCACGGTATTGACGGTGCGCTGGGGAAGCCGTGCCGCCAGCCGCGAGCCGAGCGCCAGCAACATGGGCGGCGAGAATCCCTGCAGCCCGACAAGAACCTGGCCCGCCACGGCGTCGCCTCGCTGCTTTGTCTCGTTCATCTGCTGGCTGATAGCCTCTAGCCGCCGGACGGGATCCTGCTCACCCACCGGCAGGCGGACGAAGACGGCCGAGACTTGATTGCCGCCCATTTCGCCGGGGGCACGGACCGATACCGGCACCATGGTTCGCACGGCGCTGGACGGTTCGAGCTCAGCGCGGGCCGCCAGCAGTTCCCGAAAGCCGGAGGCCACCGCCGCAAGCACCACGTCGTTGACGGTCCCGCCGTACCGTGACCGGATGGACTTCACCGCCTGCAGGCTGATCGTCGTACGCGCAAACCGCCGGTATGGGCCGATCGGTCCGTTGAGCGAGGATGTGGTCGCCTCGGCGAGAGTCTTTCCGAGCGGAAGCATGGTACGTGCCATCACCAGGCCCCGTCCGAATAGTTCACGCGGTGTCCGTAGCGCGCCCTCCAGCGCTCGGAGCTGATCCAACGGGCTCAGCCCTCTCAGCGATTCGGTCGCCAGGGCCCGCCGGCCTGGCGCGGGCTCCGGGCGCCACGACGCGGGCGCAGATGGGTGCGCCTCTGGTTCGTCGGACAGGATCACGGTGTTGATTTCGTTGGCAGTCACTCCGTCGACCATCGCGTGGTGAAGTTTCCACAGCACCGCCCAGCGATTCTCGCCAAGTCCTTCCGCTACCCACATCTCCCACAGTGGATGGCTTCGGTCGAGCTGCTGGGAGACCACCCGAGCAAACAGTCGGGTGAGCTGTTCCTCGCCGCCCGGCGCCGGCAACGCGGTCCGGCGGATGTGATAGTCCAGATTGAAGTTGGGGTCGTCGATCCACAGCGGTCGGGCGATCCCCAAGGGTAGGAAGCGCAACTTCTGACGGTAGCGCGGAACCAGCGCCAGCTTGCCTTCGATGTAACGCACGAGTTCGCCGTGGTCGGGAGCAGGCCCCTCGAAGACCGAGAACCACGCGACATTCGCCCGACTCTCGTCTGTCTCCAGGTCCAGGAACGCCGCGTCGAGCGCAGTTAGCCGTTGCATGTCAGCTCCGTGTGGTCGGGAACCGCCAAAAGCGGCGGAGCAAAGTCCATCCGCCGACCATAGCCCAGATCAAGCGGGCAGAATAGTTGCGCCCTGCCCGTGCGGGGCCGCGCGGGACACGGCGAACCGCTCCAAGTGCGACCGCTCGCCGATACCCGCGCCGGCCCAGGTCTTTTCAGCCCCGTTGAGCATCCCCTCCGGCCCGCAGGCCCAGGTTCGACGCTCACGCCAGTCCGGCACCTGGTCGCGCAGGCGGCCGAAATCAAGTTCGGCTGGCTGTAGATCCTGTCAAGGGGTTTGGCCTCACACGTCCAAGCCGCCGTTGACGCCCCACACCTACCCGGTGATGCAGCAGGAGGCGTCGGCGACCAGGAAATGCACCACGGATGCGAATGTTGTTATGAAAGGCGAACTGTCGCTCCGCAGGCCGTAGTCGTCATCGTCTGGGCGAACACGAAATCGGTTGGCTTGCAGGCTTTTCGGCAGGTCTCCTGTTCAAGTTCGACCGGAGCCGACACCGGTGCCGGCCGGGCTGAGCATGGGCGCCGCCTCGCGGATGTCGCGGCCCAGGATGTGTGCAAGCGCGTCGGCGAGTTTCGACCCTGGGTCGGGCGCCGCGTCTGCGTGGCGCCACCCGATGACACGGTCGGGACGCACCAGCACGGCGCCTTTGGTGGTGATGCCGCGGTGCTGTGCCCAGGCCAGCCGCGGATCGTAGAGGTCGCCGTCGATGTGGCCGATGCGCACCGCGTCGAGGGGCAGCCCATTGGCGCGGGCGATGTTTTCTGCCGCCGCGCACCAATCCTGGCCTTCCTCGCCGGCGATCAGCAGGAAGCGGCCCGGACCGACGAGGTCTTTGATCGGACGGCGGTGTCCCGTCTCGTCATCGATCCAGGCGTGCGGCAGCGGGCTGCCGGGGCGGGTGCCGGGTTCATAGACGCGGACGTCGTCGACGGCCGGGGGCTCCGGTGTGCCGTCGGCGACGACGGCGCTGGAGGCGTAGCGATATCCGTACTCGACGTTGAGTTCGTTGCCCTCCATCGTCAGCCGGCGGATCGCACGCAGCGCGCCGCGGCGGTGCTCGGCATCTTCCGGCTTGTCGCTGAAGATGCGGCGCATCTGCGCCCAGTTGGCCTCCGCGCCGGCCTCGTGGCTGAGCCCGAAGGCGCGCCCGATTTCCATGTGCGCCATCGCATTCTCCAGGGAACGCTGGACGTTTCGGGCGTCGACCGGCCTGCGTTCGGGTTCATAGCTTTCCAGCAGGCTGTCGGCTGCGTGGCCGCCCAGCACCGCGGCAAGCTTCCAGCACAGGTTGTGCGCGTCCTGCACGCCGCTGGTCAGTCCCAGGCCGCCGGTGGGTGGGTGGCGGTGCGCGGAGTCGCCGACGAGAAACGCGCGGCCGACCCGAAACCTCGGCGCGAGCACGCCCTCCAGAGCCCAGCGGGTGATCTTGTGGACCTTCATCGGCACGTCGATGTCCAGGGCGCGACGCATGTTGGCCTCGATCTGCTCGTCGGTGAGGTCTTTGGGCCCCTCGCCCTGGTAGGTGACGTGGAACACCCATTCTTCGCTGTCGGGACCCCAGTGGTCGGGCCCCATCGGCACCAGCACCGCCATCTCGCCGATCGCCGGGCACCAGATCCATCGGATGAGCACGTCGGGGTCGTGTGCGAGCTGCGAGAGATCCGCGCTGATGTGCGCGGTGGCGGTCTGCGCGACCACGCCCAGGCCCTCGTATTCCACGCCAAGCAGCTTGGGGATCGTGCGGCCACCGTCGCAGCCGAGCAGATACTGTGCGCGAACGGTGTACTCGGAATCGTCGTCGCGGTTGCGGACACGCGCGGTGACACCGTCGGCGTCCTGCTCCACGGCGACGAGCTCATGATGGAAGCGCACCGTCCCCGGCGCCATCGCCTCCGCGTGCGCCTTCAGGATCGGTTCCAGCCGGATCTGTGGCAGGTTGGCCGTGCGCAGCGGGCTGGCCGCCATCCAGTTGAGGTTGGTGTAGCCGGCACCCCAGGACTCGATCCTGCCGATCATCCGGCCGCAATCCTCGTCGGGACCGGCGAACCCGCAGTACCAGCCCATGGCCGCCATGTTCTCGGCCGGGGTGCTTTTTTCGTAGATCGCTTCGGCGACGCCGACATCGGCGAGGATTTCCATCGTCCGCTGGTTGAGCACATGCGCCTTGGGCAGGATGGACGTCGTAGGCAGTGCGCTGACCAGCAGCGTCTCGATGCCCAGCTGCGACAGCAGCATCGACGCGGTCAGCCCGGCACCGCCCCCGCCGACGATCAGGACGGGAACGTCGATGTCGGCCTTCCGCTGCGCCGAGGCGGGCAGTGGTTGTTGTTTCATGATGTACCTCCGGAGATGTGGGACACGGCCCGGCGACCGTGGTCCTGGTTGTCAGTTGATCGTGTCCAGGTGATGCGCAGCAGTTGTTCGCCGAGGTCGATACGGCGGTCGGCCGATTTGATCGTGGAGCGCACCACATCGCCGGGCTTGAGGTAGGCGCCACGCTTCTTCTGCGCCTTGATGAATGCACGCCACTTCAC
>NZ_DATFYW010000005.1:0-26917 GCF_035314905.1 Mycobacterium sp. | reverse complement strand
CACGACCTCGCCGCACACCTCGCAGACCCGCTTGTACCGGATCCGTCCGTTGTCCTTCGCGTGCACCTGGTGGAACTTCAGGTCATGGTCCTCGGTCGCGCTGTAGACCTTGACCGGCACGTTGACCAGGCCAAAAGAGAGTGAGCCCTTCCAGATGGAGCGCATATCGCCAGTATGGCCCACTCGGTCCATATCGGGCTTCGCACACCGGGGAGCAACACCGGAAAATACCAGGGTTCAGTAGCCACATGTCATTGCACAGCAAACTGCCAGCCGCGCGGGCCGGCAATGCCCGATCCCGCCGTGAGCAGCCGTTGGAAGCCGCCGGCGAGCGGCCCCGACAGTTGCGCCGCGCGCCGGGGGCCGCTGCCGGCCGAGCATCGACGGCAACGTCAATTTCGTTGTCCACGCCGCGATTGCGGTTGGCGCCAATCATTCTTCCGCCGCCCCGGTGCGGCCGTTGATCCCGTTCCCGGTGGTGGCCGTGGCGGAGCAGCCAATGGCGCCCACGTATGCGTAACGGCGTATTGGGCGCAGGACATAGCTATCGCATAGCTTGTGCCAAGGTCAGGCCCATATCGTCTGGATAGCGTCGTTGGCAACGTTGTTTGATCAACGAAAGGAGATTGACGATGGTGCAACAGAGGTCCTCCGCCGCCGCCTCCGTTCTGGGGACCGCCTTCGCCGCTCCCTCCGTTCTGGGGACCACCTTCGCCGCTCCCTCCGTTCTGGGGACCACCGCCTGCTCCGGTTGTCTGCATCCCGTTCCTTCTGTGCTGATCGGGCGGCCTGAGCCGGCGTAATGGCCGACGCTGTGGCCGTCGCGGAGGGGACGGCGGCCACAGCGTGGCCCGGCGAAAACACCGCCGTATACCGTGAACAGGACGTTCATCGGCGTTCGGATGAGGGAACCCGGTCCGCATGGCACGGATACCGCACGTGTGGCCGCCCGGCAGCGGGTCGGGTCCGCGGGTGCGGCTGACCAACCCCGACAAGGTGCTCTACCCGGCGACGGGCACCACCAAGGAAGACGTCTTCGGTTACTACACCAGCATCGCCGAACACATGCTTCCGCACATCGCCGGCCGGGCCGCCACCCGTAAGCGGTGGCCGAACGGTGTGGACGAGCCGTCGTTCTTCGAAAAGCAGCTGGCGGCATCGGCACCGGATTGGCTGCACCGCGCGACCGTCGTGCACAAGTCCGGCACCACGACCTATCCGATCATCGACAGCCCGGTCGCGTTGGCATGGATCGCCCAGCAGGCGGCGCTGGAGGTTCACGTGCCGCAATGGCGATTCGTGGGTGGAAAGCCGGGTCCCGCGACGCGCATCGTCTTCGACCTCGATCCCGGTCCCGGTGTGACGATGGCGCAGGTCGCCGATGTCGCACGTGCGGTCAGGGACCTGATCGGCGACATCGGGCTGACCACCTACCCGGTCACCAGCGGCAGCAAGGGCGTACACCTGTACGTCCCGGTGGCCGAGGCGATCAGCTCATCGGGCGCGACGACGCTGGCCAGGCGGGTGGCCCAGCAGCTCGAGCAGTCCATGCCCAGGCTGGTCACCTCGACGATGACCAAGAGCGTGCGGGACGGCAAGGTGTTCGTGGACTGGAGCCAGAACAGCGCGTCGAAGACGACGATCGCCCCCTATTCGCTGCGCGGCCGCCGAGAGCCCACCGTCGCCGCGCCGCGCACCTGGGCGGAACTCGAGGACCCGGACCTGCGGCAACTGCGGTTCGACGAGGTGCTGGACCGCGTCGCCGCCCGTGGCGATCTGCTGGCCGCACTTGACCCGGACACGCCGGTCGGCGACCGGCTGACCACCTACCGCAGCATGCGCGACCGGGCCAGGACGCCCGAGCCGGTCCCGGAGGGCAGCCCGGCGGTGGGCAACAACGACCGCTTCGTGATCCAGGAACATCACGCCCGGCGCCTGCACTACGACTTCCGGCTCGAGCATGGCGGCGTGCTGGTTTCGTGGGCTGTGCCGAAGAACCTGCCCGACAGTCCCGCGGTCAACCACCTGGCCGTGCACACCGAAGACCATCCGCTGGAGTACCTCACCTTCGAGGGCACGATCCCGAAGGGCGAGTACGGCGGCGGCAAGGTCGTCGTCTGGGACACCGGCACGTACGAGGCGGAAAAGTTCACCGACAGGGAAGTGATCGTCACTCTGCATGGCAACCGCATCTCCGGTCGCTATGCGCTGATCCGGACCGACGGTGACCAATGGCTCGCGCACCGCATGAAGGGCCAGCAGTCGCCGACGCGAAAGGATCTCGCGCCGATGCTGGCCACGCCGGGGTCGGTCGCGCGGCTGAAGGCCACCGATTGGGCGTTTGAAGGCAAATGGGACGGTTACCGACTGCTCTTCGACGCCGATCACGGCCAGATGAGGTTGCAGTCGCGCGGTGGACGCGACGTCACACGCGAGTATCCCCGGCTCCAGGTCGTGGCCGGAGCCCTCGACGATCACCAGGTGATACTCGACGGCGAGGTGGTCGCGCTCGATGACACCGGGGTGCCGAGCTTCGGCGAGATGCAGAACCGCGTCCGCGCCACCCGCATCGAGTACTGGGCATTCGATCTGCTGCAGCTGGACGGCCGTTCGCTGTTGCGCGCCAGGTACCGCGACCGACGCAGGTTACTGGAGACGTTGGCCTCGGACCGCGACGCGCTGATCGTGCCGCCCCTGCTGCCCGGCGACGGGTCGGAAGCCCTCGAGCACTCACGCGAGCGCCGGTGGGAAGGCGTGGTGGCCAAACGCTGGGGGTCGACGTATCAGCCGGGCCGGCGCTCGGCTTCCTGGATAAAGGACAAGAACTGGAACACCCAGGAGGTGGTGATCGGCGGCTGGCGCGCGGGCACGGGCGGCCGCACCAGCGGCATCGGATCGCTGCTGATGGGCATCCCCGGCCGGCGCGGTCTGCAATATGTCGGACGCGTCGGCACCGGCTTCAGTGAGCGCGAGCTGGCCCGGTTGAAGGACCTCCTGACGCCGTTGCAGACCGGCGAATCTCCCTTCGCCACATCACTTCCCAGGCAGGACGCGAAGGACGTGACGTTCGTCGAGCCGGAGCTTGTCGGGGAGGTGCGGTACAGCGAAATCACCGGCGACGGCCGGCTGCGGCACCCGAGCTGGCGTGGGCTGCGTCCCGACGAGACACCCGGCCAGGTGGCCCGGGAGTGAGCCGACTCTCACAGCGGGCCACGGGTTTTGGGTAGCCGCGGGTCGCTGCTGACATCGGCGAGCGGGCCCGTCACCGTTGAAATGCGATAGCCGCCTGCGGTCGCGCGTCATCATTATTCCCATCATGTGCCGATATCCTCGCCGCCGGCATCGACGGCGTCGGACCAGAGTTGTCTCGACGGCGGGTGTACAAGTTCACCATGGGTCGCTATTGGTTGGACGTCGCATTCATTGCTGTGCTGATCCTGCTCAATGGAGTGTTTGCCGGCGGCGAAATCGCACTGGTCTCGCTTCGTGAAGGACAATTGCGGGCGCTGGAACGCCGCGGCACACGCGGCGACCGCACGAGCGCACTCTGCGCGAAGTCTTGGTTCCGCGCCGGGCGGTGGTCACGCTGCTGGACGATACGACAGCCGAGCAGGCCCGCACCACGCTCGCTGAATCGGAACATTCCCGCGCACCGGTGGTCCATTCTCACGACTTGGACGAGGTGGTCGGTGTTGTGCACTTGCGTGACCTGCTCGGTGAGCACATCACCGTCGCCGAGGCGGCACGACCGGCCCTGCAGTTACCAGAACGCCTCCGAGTCTCGGACGCACTACGGCGATTCAAGGCCGAACGCCAACAGTTCGCCCTCGTCATCGACGAGCACGGCGGGGTTGGGGGCATCGTCACCATCGAAGATCTGCTAAAGAGATCGTCGGCGAGATCTACGACGAACAGGACCGGGATGTCACGGCGGTGCGGACGATGCCCGACGGCAGCCTGGTCCTGCCCGGCACATTTCCGATCCACTACCTGCCCGACATCAATGTTGACATCACCGACGCCGCCGCCGGCGATTACACGACGATCGCAGGCTTGGTCCTGGTCGCACTTGGCCGCATCCCCACCATGCCGGGCGACCGCGTTGAACTCGCGCAGTGGACCATCGAAGTAACCGCGACTGCGCACCACGCCGTCACGGAGGTACGGCTGACACCGCGTGGCAGAGAGCGCAAAGACTCGGGAATCGGCTGAACGGCTTGCTCCGTAGCCACCCGCAAGGATGTTGTATAGGTGTGTGGATCTCTGCAGGCAGCCCCCGTAAAGTCGTTGAACAATCAGCGAGTGGTTGTTCGCTGTCTCGGGAGGTTGTCGGGCGGGGCGTTCCCGGTCACCTTCTTCGCCGCCCGATCGACGGCATTTCGCGCCGTCGGCATGCGTCGCGCGAGGTGAACCGTGACTCTGCTGCGCCCCTATTCCTCGCGCCGCGCCGCGCTCGTTCGTCCGCCCAGCCGGGCCGTGGACATCGCGGTGTTCCTCGCTGCGGCGGTGCTGATCTGGGTGATCCTACGGGTGTCGTGGGGGATCAACGTCCCGTTCAATGAGACATCGGCGCCGTCGAGAGTATCGACCGACCCAGCGCGGTTGCCGTATTACGCGGCTCGCTCGCTGTTGCGGATGTTCACCGCACTCGGGGTGTCGCTGCTGTTCACTTTCATCTACGCCACAGCCGCGGCGCGGCTGCGGCGTGCGCAGAAGGTGATGCTGCCAATCCTCGACATTCTCCAGTCGGTGCCGATCCTCGGTTTCCTGTCGGTGACGATTACCGGCTTCATCGCGTTGTTTCCGGGGTCGCAACTCGGGCTGGAATGCGCATCGATCTTCGCGATCTTCACGTCGCAGGCCTGGAATATGACG
Organism: Mycobacterium sp.; assembly: GCF_035314905.1. Lineage (GTDB taxonomy): Bacteria > Actinomycetota > Actinomycetes > Mycobacteriales > Mycobacteriaceae > Mycobacterium. The sequence continues at coordinate 22,042 of NZ_DATFYW010000005.1, read as the reverse complement.
TTCGCGTTCTACCAGAGCCTGTCCAGCCAGCCCCGTGACCTCGATGAGGCCGCACGCAACCTGAGACTTTCACGCTGGCAACGGTTCTGGCGGGTCGACGTGCCAAGTGGCATGATCCCGCTGGTCTGGAACGGGATGATGAGCTTCGGCGGCGGCTGGTTCTTTCTGGTCGCGTCGGAGGCGCTCAGCGTCAACAACCATCACTACGCCCTGCCTGGTATCGGCTCGTATGTGGCAACCGCCACCGCTGACAGCGATCTCGGCAAAGTGTTCGTCGCCATCGGCGTCATGGCGATCATGGTTGTCGGCGTCAATGTGTTGTTCTGGCGGCCGCTGACCGCCTGGGCGGAGCGATTTCGGGTGGAAGAGTCCGAAGCCGCCGAAGCGCCGCGCAGCGTCGTGTTGAACTTGCTGCGCCGCTCGCACGTCCCGGCGCTGATGGGCTTGTTATTCGGTTGGCTGGTGGCACCATTGGATCGGGTGATGGCGGTATTCGGGCTGGCTGAATACCCGTTACGGACTTCACCCGGGGCTCGCCGGGCCGGTGACGTCGTCTTCGCCACCGTGGTCCTCGTGGCTGTGGGCTATGGGGTGTTCCGGCTCGGCGCATATATCAATGCGACCGCCGGCTTCGGCGAGGTCGCCCGCGCGCTTGGCCTGGGTCTGATCACGTTCGGCCGCGTGATCGTGCTGGTCGTCGCGGCAACGTTGATCTGGGTGCCGATCGGTGTGTGGATTGGGTTGAATCCCAAGGTATCGCGGCTGGCTCAGCCCGTCGTGCAGGTGCTGGCCAGCTTCCCGGCGAACTTCTTGTTCCCGATCGCGACCGCCGTACTGCTGGCGACCGGTATCAGCCTGAACTGGGGCGGCATCGTGCTGATGAGCCTGGGCGCGCAGTGGTACATCTTGTTCAACGTCATCGCCGGCGCGAGCTCGGTTCCCAACGATCTGCGTGAGGCGGCGGCGAATCTGCAGCTGCCCCGGGTGCTGTGGTGGCGCCGGCTGATTCTGCCCGCGATCTTTCCGAGCTATGTCACCGGCGGAATCACCGCCGCGGGTGGGGCATGGAACGCCTCGATCGTCGCCGAGGTCGTCAGCTACGGCTCAACCACCCTGGTGGCGACCGGGCTCGGCGCCTACATCGCCAAAGCAACCAGTACCGGCGACTCACCGCACATCCTCATCGGCGTCCTCGTGATGAGCTTCTACGTCGTCGCGGTGAACCGCTTGTTCTGGCGGCGCCTCTACGCACTGGCAGAGCGCCGCTATTCCCTCTGACCGCCCCGGCTCACCACCATGAGGAGCAACACTGATGACGACACCTTCCCCGATCCGCTCGCACGCGGAGGTCCTCATCGACGTCGACGCGGTCAGCAAGAGCTTCCCTGGCGCCGCGGGTGATGAGCTGCGCGTCCTGGACTCCATCGATCTGCAGCTGCGGGCCGGTGAAATCGTGGCCCTGCTGGGCCGATCCGGATCGGGGAAATCCACCTTGCTGCGGATCATCGCCGGACTGATCGCGCCGACCAGTGGCACCGTTTGCTACCGCGGCGTCGAGCTCAACGGTGCCAACCCGGGAACAGCGCTGGTGTTTCAATCCTTCGCCCTGATGCCGTGGCTCACCGTTCAGGACAATGTTGAACTCGGACTCGCCGCCCGTGGGGTCCCGCCCGCACAACGACGGGAGCGCTCCCTCGAGGCTATCGACATGATCGGTCTGGACGGCTTCGAATCCGCTTACCCCAAAGAACTTTCCGGCGGCATGCGGCAACGCGTCGGGTTCGCCAGGGCGCTGGTCCTCGCCCCCGATTTGCTGTTGATGGACGAACCGTTCTCCGCGCTCGACGTTTTGACCGCCGAAAACCTGCGGACCGAGCTGGTGAACCTGTGGTCCACCGACAAGTTCCCCACCAAGGCGATCTGCATCGTCACCCACAACATCGAGGAAGCTGTCCTGCTCGCCGACCGCGTCGTAGTGCTCGGCGCCAACCCGGGCCGCATCCTCGCCCAGGTCCGCGTCGACATCGACCGCCCCCGCGACCGACGCGCACCGGCATTCGAGGCGCTCGTCGATCAGCTCTACGGTCTGCTCACCGGTCGGGAAGCTGCTGAAGTGGTCCCGGAGCCCACCGTGGACACTCCCCTTGCCCGCCCGCTGCCCGACGCCACGGTCGGCGGGCTCGGCGGCCTCGTCGAGATGGTCTACGCCCACGGCGGCCGGATCGGGCTCGCCGCCCTTGCCGACGTACTGAGCTTCGCGATCGACGACCTCTTTCCGCTGGTCGACGCGGCCGCCATGCTCGGCCTGGTCACCGTCGGTGACGGCGAACTGACCCTCACCGACATCGGAGCCCAGTTCTTCACCGCCGACATCCAGCACAGCAAGCAGATCTTTGCTGACCAGGCTCGCCACCGTGCACCGCTGGTGCGCACCATCTGCAAAGCGTTGGCCGGCAGCGCCGACGGCAGCCTGCGCGCCGGGTTCTTCCTGGATCTGCTGCGCCGCGGATTTTCCGCCGACGACGCCCGCCGCCAACTCGAGATCGCCATCGGCTGGGGCCGCTACGGCGAGCTCTACGACTATGACAGAATCAGCGACCAAATCACCGCCGACCCCGCCGCAGGAATTCATCCCGGGATTTCTTCGGCGACGACCGGAGTGCGCTGATCGTCAAGCGGACCCGGACGGGGCCCACCGCCGGATGGCGGGCCCCTTGGCGTCGTCGGGGAGTAAGCCGACTCTCACAGCGGGCCACGGGTTTTGGGTAGCCGCGGGTCGCTGCTGACATCGGCGAGCAGGTCCGTCAGCGTTGAAATCGGTTCGGCGCCAGATTGCTCGACGGCGCGGATGATGTCGTTGCGCAGGTCCTCGTCGGCGTATCGCTCGGCAAGCCAACCGAACTTCTGCACCGTCCGGTCCCATGTCAGTGGCCGGCTGGGTGCGCCCTCGAAATCTCGCTGCTCACGAGTTAGCCGCCTGCCGTCGCGCAGTGCCACGGTGACCCGAACCGGGGCGGTGCGTGGGTAGCCGGCGGTCAGCGTCTCGTCCGGGCGAACACGGATGCGGGCGAGCAGCTCCTGGACGTCGGAACTCCGGATCCGCTCGGTGCGCAGCTGTTCGGGTCCCACCTGGCCGTCGATGAGCGCCGCGGCCAGCAGGTATCTGAGGTTGTAGTCGGCCTGCTCTTTGGTCGTCGGTGTGTCCTTGTTGCCGAAACTTCCGCCGCCGGCGATGTCGTAGGCGGTTTGGAAGACCTCGAGGTCGACGGACTCCACGTCGCGGCTCTCGATCCCCTCCTCGAGCGCGAGGGTCAGGACGGTCTCTATCGGGGCCTGCCCGTGGATCAGCGCGCAGTACTTCTTCAGATACGTCTGCGTGACGGCGTCGAGCGTGGGGTCGTCGAGACGCAGGTCGATCGTTTGCCCGAACAGCTGCTCCAGACCGTTCGGGCCTTCGAAGATTCCCGGTGGCCCGGTGACGCCCCGCCGGGCCAGCTCCGTTGTGTACACCGCACGCTGCGCGGTGATGCCGGGCGAGATGCCCTTCCAGTTCGACACCGGCTCGGAGTGAACCGCGGCCAACGACACGTTGTCTGCGACGGCGATCGAGATCGCGTCGGCCGTCTGTGCGGCCGTCAGGTGCAACAACTTGGCGGCTCCTGCCGCGACGGACATCGCAAGTTGCAGCGCGTGGTTCAGCCCGCGCGCCATCACCGGAACCGACGCCGAGAAACGGCAGCCGACCTCGTAGGCGACCGCCAGGGCCAGTACGAAGTCCGCGCCGGACGCCCCCGTGCTTTCGGCCACCGCCAGCACTCCGCCGAAATTGTCCGCCGGATGGCACAGTCCGCCGGGCGTCAGGTAGGTGTCGAGCAGGTCCACGTAGCGCACGGCTACCGAATTGAACAACGCGGCCTGATCGACGCTGGTCCGCCCGCCACCGATCAGAGAGGCACGCGCGGTGCCGCCGGTGGCCAGCACCTGATCGCGCACGGCGCGCACCGTGTCACCGTCGAGCGCGGCAATCGCGCAACCGATGCTGTCGAGGATGTTGCGCCGGATGAGCATCGCCGCGGCCCCGGTCAGGTCAGCCGGGCTGGCCGCGACCACGAACTCCGCGAGATCGTCCACTGCGTAGCGTTTGCTCACGCCGGTTCTCCTTGGCTGGCCCGTCAGTTTACCCGACACTCAAACCGCTGCGACGACACGCCGAACATGCCGCAGCAGTTTAAGTCTCGACGCCAACCGACCGATAGTCAGCGCGGACCGTCGTGCCTCTCTCCCGACGTTCGCAGTGGATTCGTCAAGCGGGTCGCCTGGTCGGTCGGCGAAGAGGTCATGTCGGTTCGCCAGGTTCACGAGTACCTCGTCGGGTGCGGACGCTCACGACGCCGGGCTGGTGAAGTCGTAGACGGTGACACCGCCGACCGTTTGTGCCGGGTAGCGTGCGGCCACCCACTCGGCGATCTCGGTGGCGTCGCGGCTGCCGCTGGCCGCGCCGCCCCGGGGTCCGAACATCTTGCCGCTGATGAAGAAGTGGATCTTGCCCTGGGCGACGTCGTTCTGGAATTCGGTCAGCGTCGGCGACGGATCGGTGCCGTTGAACCCACCCACCGCCATCACCGGTGTTCCGGTGGCCAGCTGGTACCCGGCCGCGTTGTCCGAGCCGACCGTGGCGGCGGTCCAGGTGTAGGCGGCCGCGTCGGTTTTCAGCAGCGCCGACAGCGCATCGCCCGGCTCGGCCGATCCGTCGAAGCCGCCCCAGCCGCCCCAGCCGCCCCAGCCGTGGCGCGCCGGCCCCGACGACGGGATGGCGCCCTGGTGTGGCGTCGAGGCCGTCGCCACCGCGTAGGCGCCCGGGCCCGCGAGGCACGCGGCCACCGCGAGACCGGCCGCCGCACGCTGCGCGAGTTCCGGCAAGCGGCCGGCCGCCAGCAGCAGCGCCGCGCCACCCGTTCCCGCGACAGCGATCGACGGACGCAGCCAGGGCAGCCACCCCGGGTCGCGGGCCAGCAGCACACAGGCGAGCACCGTGGTCACCATCACCGCACCCGCGAGCGCGGTTGCGGCCCGAATGTCGTTGCGCCGCCGCCACAACAGCGGTCCGCCGATGCCGATGCCGGCCGCGATCGCGGGTGTCAGGGCCACGGTGTAGTAGGGATGGATGATTCCGTTCGCGTAGCTGAACACCGCGGCGCTCACCACCAGCCAGCCGCCCCAGATGATCAACGATGCGCGGGTGGGGTCCGTGCGCGGCGCGCGGCGGGTCATCCACAGGCCCGCCAGGATGCAGATCAACGCCGCCGGCAGGAGCCACGCGATGTCGGTTCCCATGTCGCGGCCGAACAGTCGGCCCCACCCGACGTCGAAGTTCAGGTTGCCGAGCCCGCCTGTCTCATCGCCGGTGATCCGGCCGAAACCGTTGTACCCCAGCGCCAGTTCGATGACGCTGTTGTGCTGGGAGCCGCCGATGTATGGACGCTTGCCGGCCGGCCACAGCTGGACGAGGGCAAGATACCAGCCACCGGACACCAGCACGGCCACCACGGCGGCAAGGGTGCGTCTGATGCGTTGGGGGAGCGGCGCATCCGCGGCGAGCAGATACGCCAGCGCGAACCCCGGCAGTACCAGAAACGCCTGCAGCATCTTGGCCAGGAACGCGAAGCCGATCGCGACCCCGGCAAGTGGCAACCACCAACGGCTGCTTCGATTTTGGCACGCCCGCTCGACGCAGTGAGCGGCGGCGACGAGCAGCAGGGTCAGCAGCGCGTCGGGGTTGTTGAACCGGAACATCAGCGTCGCGACCGGCGTCAGTGCGAGCACGGCGCCCGCGAGCAACGCCGCGTGTGGGCCGCTGACGCGGCGCACCGCTGCGTACAGCACCGCCACCGCGGCCACCCCCTCGACCGCCTGGGGGACCAGCACGCTCCACGGGCTCAGGCCGAACAGTCGGACCGAGATGTCCATCACCCACAACGCAGCGGGCGTCTTGTCCACGGTGATCGCGTTGGCCGCGTCACTGGAGCCGAACAGAGCCGCGGTCCAGCTCCTCGAACCGGCCTGAACCGCGGCCGAGTAGAAGCTGTTGGCCCATCCGCTCTCGGACAGCCCGCAAATGTAGAGGAGCGCGGTGGCTGCGAGCAGTGCGGGCAGCGCGATCCCGGGCGTTCCGCGCCGCACGGGCCGCCGGCTGGGCGCGTCGGGCACCGGCGCAGGGGCGATGACGGTCACGACGCCGATCGTTGCCACCGCACGTAGGCGTCGAATTTGTCGGCCCTGTGTGTCAGCTGTGACCACGGGCGCATATCGCGGACCGGATGCGCGCACAGCCGCCGCTCATCTACGGCAGGCAGGGTGTGCCTATGAGTTCCAGGGTCTTCAGCGCCCGGCAGACGCTTGCCGCGGTGGGTATCGCGGCGATCGTCGCCGCGGGCGGGGGAGCGGCGATATATGCCGCGACCGACGGCGCCTCGCAGAATTGGGGCGGCCCGGGGCCGCCGGGCATGCACGGCCCGGGGCCCGGCGGCCTGCACGGCCCGGATCACGGCGACGGATTTGCCCGCTCAGCCGTTGACCTTCGCGATCACGTGCTCGGCGAATGATTCGAGGTGGCGAATCTTCTTGTCCAGCGGCTCGGTGTCGGGTCCGACGATGTAGGGCATCCGGAAGCCGACGATCACATCGGTGACCCCCTTGTCTTCCAGGCGTTTGACGCCGTCGACCGCGAACCCGTCGCCCGAGATCACATGGATCTCGAACGGGCCGGTGCTGCCTTCCTCTTCACGGAACCGTGTGAGCTCGCCGAGAAGTCGGTCGAGTTCCTCGGGGTCGCCGCCGCCGTGCATCCAGCCGTCGCAACGGGCCGCGCGGCGAAGGGCGGCTTCGGCGTGGCCGCCGATCAGAATCGGGATCGGTCGGGTGGGCGTGGGTGTCATCTTGGTCTTCGGGATGTCGTAGAACTCGCCGTGGAATTCGAAGTAGCCCCCACTGGTGAGGCCCTTGACGATCTCGATGCATTCGTCCATCCGCTTGCCCCGCCTGGCGAAGGGGACACCCATCAACTCGAAGTCTTCGCGCCACGGGCTGATCCCCACGCCCAGGGCCAGCCGGTTGTTGGTCAGCCACGCAAGCGAGCCGGCCTGCTTGGCCACCAGCGCCGGCGGCCGGATCGGCAGCTTGACCACGAAGGTGGTGAACCTCAGGGTCGTTGTGACCATGCCCAGCGCGGCCGTCAGGACGAACGCCTCGATGAAGGCCTTGTCTTCGAGAAACTCGCGGCTGCCGTCGGGGGTGTATGGATATCTCGAGTCCGACTCGTACGGGTAGGCGATGCTGTCGGCCACGGTCATGCTGGAGTAGCCCGAGGCCTCGGCGGCCTTTGCCAGCGGCACGTAGAACGTCGGGTCGGTCATGGCCTCCGCATAGGTGAACCGCACAGTACCTCCTCAGCCCGCTGGTGATGCCGTTCCGCCGAATACTAGAGCCGTACGGTGGCACCGCCCGCTGTGCACTCACAGGTGGTTCTCGGGTCCGATGGCCGCCCACACCGCTTTTCCGGACGACGTCGGCGCATTACCCCAACTCCTGCAGAGCGCGGCCACGATCGCCAGCCCCGATACCTCGTCGCCGCCGCTTTTGGACCATTCGCGTCGGACAGCAGGAGCGGTGCTGTGGTCCTCCACCGCCACGGTGACGACGTCCTCGCTGATCTCCAATCGGATGACCGGCACGCTGTCGGTGTGTTTGAGAACATTCTCGACCAACACCGTGACAACCAGTTTCGCAGTGAAGATCGGGTCGGGCCGCTGCCAATCGATCAGCCACTCGGCTATCAATTCTCGTGACCGGGCCACGCTGGCCGGCGTCGCGGGGAGCGCGACCCGCCGGCGTGGCCGGTCGGAGCTTCGGCCGGGGTTGGGCAGTGCGTCGATGGCCTGTCGAACCGACGGGTAGACCGGCACGTGGCGGCCCACACTGTGGCCGATGGCCGCCCTGCCTTCCGGGTGCGCACAGGCCAGTGCGATCGGCACATCCGGCCACCGGGTCACATGCCAGCGGGCGCTGGTGATCGCTGCCCAGGCCGACGGCGCGGCCACCACGAGTGTGGTGACGTCGATGATCACCGCGCGTGGCCCGTTGAGCGCGGCCGCGATGATCGCGTCGCGTAGTGGCACGTAGCTGCGGGCGTCCAGGAAACCCCGCGCGTGCAGCACACGGGTGCCGTCCAGATCCTCGGTGCGGAAAGCGAACGGGTGTGCATAATCAGCGGGCACTGCGCTCACCCCCGTTGGCATGGGCAAGCCGATTCATCATCTCCCCCTCGTTCGCGATGCCCCTCCATCACGGCGTACCCGGCTGACGCGTGGGGAAACCCCCGTTGTCGCTTTGTCCGCTCCGCACTCGCCTCGACCCGAAGGAGTGCTCAGGAAGTGGGCGCATACTCGCCAACGTGACTCCACTGCAGCGCTACATCGCCGAAGAGATCGCCACTGACCACGTCGACGGCCTGCTGTCACGGCGGGAGGCTTTGCGCCGCTTGGCCCTGCTGGGCGTCGGCACCGCGGCCGCCACCGCGCTGTTCGCCGCGTGCGGGAACGCCAAACAGACGACGTCGAGCACGGCCGCCTCGACGTCCGGCGGCTCGGCGACATCGACGTCCGGCGGCTCGGCGACATCGACGTCGCCGCCGCCCGGAATGGACCACGCACTGCCCACCGCTCCGATCGTCTGGGCCGGCCCCAACGGCCAATTGCAGGGCGCATGGGCCGAAGCCGCGAATCCCCGTGGCGGTGTGCTGGTCATCCATGAAAACCGGGGACTGAACGACTGGGTGCGATCGGTCGCGGGCCGGTTGGCCGGCGCGGGGTATTCGGGTCTGGCCATCGACCTGCTGTCCGAAGAGGGCGGCACCGCCACGTTCACCGACCCCGCGCAGGCCACGGCCGCCCTCGGCAAGGTGCCGCCGGCCCGCTTCGTCGCCGACATGCAGTCAGGTGTCGACGAACTGCAGCGCCGGGTGCCCGGCAAGAAGGTCGCGGTGGTCGGGTTCTGCTTCGGTGGTGGGCTGGTCTGGCAACTGCTGGCTTCCGGTGAGCCGCAACTCGCCGCAGCCGTGCCGTTCTATGGCCCCCTGCCCGACAACCCGGACTTCTCGGGTTCCAAGGCGGCCGTGCTGGCGTTCTACGGCGCGCTGGACAACCGGGTGACGTCGACAAAGGACGCCGCGAAGGCGGCCTTGGACAAGGCCGGGCTCGTCAACGAGATCGTCGTCGAGCCCGGCGCCGATCACGCGTTCTTCAACGACACCGGTCCGCGCTACAACCCTGCCGCGGCGGCCGACGCGTGGAGCAAGACCCTCGATTGGTTCGGCAAATACGTTGGCTGACCGATGAGGCGCATCCTCGTCATCGGCATCGGTGCGGGCGATCCCGGTTATCTGACAGCGCAGGCTGTTTCAGCGCTCAACGAGGCACAGGTCTTCTTCGTCATGGACAAGGGGGAGCAAAAGGCCGGGCTGGTCGCGATGCGGAGGCAGATCTGCGCGCGTTTCATCGAGGATGCCGCAAGTTACCGGTTCGTCGAGTTGGCCGACCCGCCGCGTGCCCGGGACGGCGACTATCGACGGGCTGTCACCGAGTGGCACGCCGCGCGGGCGCGGTTGTGGGCCGGCGCCATCGCCGCGGAATTGGCGCCCGACGGGGTCGGCGCCTTCCTCGCGTGGGGGGATCCTGCGTTGTACGACAGCACATTACGGGTACTCGACGCCGTCGCCGAGCACGTCGGGATCGACTACGACGTGATCCCCGGAATCACCGCCATCCAGGCGCTGACCGCACGACATCGCATACCGCTCAACGACATCGGCGAGCCGGTGCTGATCACCACCGGCCGCAGGCTCTCCGGTGAGTTCTGCGGCACCGTCGTGGTGATGCTGGACGGCGACTGCGTGTTTCGCAACTGCCGCCCCGAGACCCGGATTTGGTGGGGTGCGTACCTCGGAACCGAGCATGAGCTGTTGGTCGCCGGCACCGTCGGCGAGGTCGGCGACCGGATCGTTTCGCTGCGCGCCGCGGCACGGGCCCGCCACGGCTGGATCATGGACACCTACCTGCTGCGGTCGGCGGACTAGCGGACGCGTCAGCCCCACCGGTCGGGTCCGTCCGTCGCGGTGATGGTCGTCGTGGCAGGTGCCCGAGTCCCAGTTGAAACCCCATTCTGGGTGACAGATTCGCCTGGGCACCAGTGGTCGTCGGGGACCGGGTCGACCTGCGCCTGCGCCGCCGCGCCGTGTGCCGGCCGCCCGCCCAGGCAGCGCGACGACGCGCGAGACATGTTGTCCGCCCGGCGGATTCGTAGCTGCCGCCAAGCGGATGCCGATTCTCGGCGAAACGCCGTCGTCGGGTGCCGATACCGTGGCAGTATCGGCCGCATGGGCCCTTTTCTCCTCCGTGCCGCGCTGACCGGCGTCGCACTGTGGTTGGTGACGCTCATCGTGCCGGGGCTCAGCTTCGTCGGCGGCCACACGACATGGCAGAAGGTCGGGATCATCTTCGTCGTCGCGGTGGTCTTCGGCCTCGTCAACGCGGTCATCAAGCCGATCGTGCAGATTCTGTCGATCCCGCTCTACCTCCTGACCCTCGGCCTGTTTCACATCGTGGTCAACGCGTTGATGTTGTGGATCACCTCCTGGATCACCCGCCACACCACGCACTGGGGCTTGCAAATCGACCACTTCTGGTGGACGGCGATCTGGGGCGCGATCGTCTTGTCGATCGTGAGCTGGCTGCTGTCGCTCCTTATCAGGGATGTCGGGCGCGTCGCTCGATAGCTGATCGCCTCGGGCGAACGCCCCGCGCCGGACCTCGACACACCTCTGCCGGGGTCGGCAAACTGGACGTGTGCCGGAATTACCCGAAGTCGAAGCGCTCGCAGACCATTTGCGTCGTCACGCCGTCGGCCTGCCGATCGGGCGGGTTGACGTGTCGGCGTTCTCGGTGCTGAAGACCTTCGATCCGCCGATCACCGCGCTGCCCGGGCGGACCGTGACGGGCGCCTGCCGGTGGGGCAAGTACCTGGGATTGCAGGCGGACGACCTGTGTCTGATCGCCCACCTCTCGCGGGCGGGGTGGTTGCGGTGGTCGGACAAGCTGGCGGCCGCGCCGCTGAAGCCGGGTAAGGGCCCGATCGCGCTGCGGGTCCATCTCGGCACGCCCGGCGAGGCGCCGGGTTTCGATCTGACGGAGGCCGGCACCCAGAAGCGGCTGGCGGTATGGCTGGTGGACGATCCCCGGGCGGTCCCGGGGATCGCGGCGCTGGGCCCCGACGCGCTGGGGCTGACGGCCGAGGACCTCGCCGGGCTGCTGGCCGGCAACAGCGGCCGGATCAAGACCGTCGTCACCGATCAGAAGGTGATCGCCGGCATCGGCAACGCCTACAGCGACGAAATACTGCATGTGGCCAAGGTGTCGCCGTTCGCGACGGCAGGCAAGCTCACCGCGGCGCAGATCACCGCGCTGCACGAGGCGATGGTGTCGGTGCTGACGGACGCCGTGTCCCGGTCGGTCGGCCAGCAGGCGGCAACCCTGAAAGGCGAGAAACGGTCCGGCCTGCGGGTGCACGATCGCACCGGGCTGCCGTGCCCGGTCTGTGGGGACACCGTTCGCGAAGTCTCCTTCGCCGACAAGTCGTTCCAGTACTGCCCGGCCTGCCAGACCGGCGGCAAGGTTCTGGCCGACCGGCGGATGTCGCGGCTTCTCAAATAAGCCTCGAATAAGCCTCGAATAGGCCTCGAATAAGCCTCGACCAGGCCTGGCTAGGCTGTCGGCGTGACCCGTCAGAAAATCCTGATCACCGGCGCGAGCTCCGGATTGGGCGCCGGCATGGCCCGGGCGTTCGCCGCGAAGGGCCGCGACCTGGCATTGTGCGCCCGTCGCACCGACCGGCTCGAGGAACTCAAGGCCGAGCTGACCGCCCGCCACCCCGACGTCAAGGTGGCCATCGCGGAGCTGGACGTCAACGACCACGAGCAGGTCCCGAAGGTCTTCGCCGCGTTGGCCGACGAGCTCGGCGGCGTCGATCGGATCATCGTCAACGCGGGCATCGGCAAGGGCGCCCCGCTCGGGTCGGGCAAGCTGTGGGCCAACAAGGCAACCATCGAGACCAACCTCGTCAGCGCCCTGGTTCAGATCGAAACCGCGATCGAGATGTTCAAGAAGGCGGGCTCGGGACACCTGGTGCTGATCTCGTCGGTGCTCGGCAACAAGGGAGTGCCCGGCATCAAGGCGGCGTACGCCGCGAGCAAGGCCGGTGTCACGTCGCTGGGCGAATCACTGCGTGCCGAGTACGCGGGCGGGCCGATCAGCGTGACCGTGCTGGAACCCGGCTACATCGAGTCGGAGATGACGGCGAAGTCGGCCACGACGATGCTGATGTTGGACAACGAAACCGGCGTGCGGGCGATGGTCGACGCGATCGAACGCGAACGTGGCCACGCCATCGTTCCCCGCTGGCCGTGGGCCCCGCTGGTGCAGCTGCTCAAGGTGCTGCCGCCGCGGTTCACCAAGCCCTTCGCCTGACGTGCTCGCCGCCCCTCAGGCGGGCCGGCCGCGTTCCCGTCGGTAGCGGCGGATCAGCGCATCCGTCGAGCTGTCGGATTGCTGCACCGGCGGGGTATCGGCGGTCAGCACCGGCAGCAGCGCTTTGGCCTGGGTCTTGCCGAGTTCGACGCCCCACTGGTCGAACGAGTCGATGCCCCAGATGACGCCCTCGGTGAACACGATGTGCTCGTAGAGCGCGATCAGCTGGCCCACCACCGACGGCGTGAGTTTGGTTGCCAGGATCGAGGTCGAGGGGCGACTGCCCGGCATCACCTTGTGCGGGACCACCGCTGCGGGAGTGCCCTCGGCGGCGATCTCCTCGGCCGTCTTCCCGAACGCCAGCACCTGCGTCTGGGCGAAGAAGTTGCTCATCAACAGGTCGTGCATGCTGCCGGTGCCGTCGGCCGTCGGCAGGTCGTCGGTGGGCTTGCCGAACCCGATGAAGTCCGCGGGCACCAGCCGGGTGCCCTGGTGCAGCAGCTGGAAGAAGGCGTGCTGGCCGTTGGTTCCCGGTTCGCCCCAATAGATTTCGCCGGTATTGACAGTCACCGGCGTCCCGTCGGCCCGCACCGACTTGCCGTTGGACTCCATCGTCAGCTGCTGCAGGTAAGCCGGGAAGCGGTCCAGGTCGTTCGAATACGGCAGCACGGCCTTGGTTTCGGCGCCGAAGAAGTTGTTGTACCAGATGCCCAGCAGGCCCATCAGCGCCGGCGCATTTGCCTCCAGCGGCGCCGACCTGAAATGCTCGTCCACGGTGTGGAATCCGGCCAGAAACTCACCGAATCGCCTGCGGCCGATCGCGATCATCACCGACAGCCCGATCGCCGAGTCGACCGAGTAGCGCCCGCCGACCCAGTCCCAGAAGCCGAACATGTTGTCGGTGTTGATGCCGAAGTCGTCGACCAGCTTCTTGTTGGTGGACACCGCGACGAAGTGCTTGGCCACGGCGGAGTCGCCGAGCTTTTCGGTGAGCCAGCGCCGGGCGGCGGTCGCGTTCGTCAGCGTCTCCAGCGTGGAGAACGTCTTCGACGCGACGATGAACAGCGTCTTGGCGGGGTCGAGGCCGGCGAGTTTCGCGACCAGATCCGCCGGGTCGATGTTGGACACGAACCGGCATTCGATGCCGGAGTCGTTGTAGTGGCGCAGCGCCCGGTAGACCATCACGGGGCCGAGGTCGGAGCCGCCGATCCCGATGTTGATGACGGCGGTGATCCGCTCGCCGGTGGCCCCGGTCCATTCGCCGCCGCGCAGCCGGTCGGCGAAGTCGCCCATCCGGTCCGACACCTCGTGCACGTCGGCCACGACATTCTGCCCGTCGACGGTCAACTCGGCATCGCTGGGCAGCCGCAACGCGGTGTGCAGGACGGCGCGGTTCTCCGAGGTGTTGATGTGCACGCCGGCGAACATCTCGTCGCGGTGACGCTCGAGGTGCGCGGTCTTGGCCAGATCGATCAGCAGCGAAAGCGTTTCGCGCGTGACCCGGTGCTTGCTGTAGTCGACGTAGAGATCACCGACCGAGACGGCCAGCTCGGTGCCGCGATCGGGGTCCTCGGCGAAGAATTCGCGTAGGTGTTTGTTCGCGATCTGTTCGTGATGCCGTTGCAGTGCATTCCACGCCGGTGTGGCGGCGATGTCGGGGATCTGCGGCGCGTCGGTGGTGCTTGGCCCTTCGCGCAGGCGCTCGTCGCTGGTCATTCTTCGACCCTAGTGCGACCGGATGGCCAAAGGTGTAAATGGTGGAGTATGGATACCGCCAAGCTGTTGTCATCCGTTCCGACCGGGCTGTGGATCGGCGGTGAGGAACGCGGTTCGTCGGGGGGCGCCGCCGCCACGTTCGACGTCCTCGATCCCTCCGACGATCACTTCCTCGCCTCCGTCGCCGATGCGACGCCCGCTGACGCCGTTGCCGCACTGGACGCGGCCGCAGCCGTGCAGGCCGACTGGGCGGCGACCCCGCCGCGCGAACGCGGCGAGATTCTGCGCGCGGTGTGGGAAATGATCAGCGCCCACGCCGAAGACCTCGCCACGTTGATGACGCTGGAAATGGGCAAGGTGCTGCCGGAAAGCATGGCCGAGGTGCGCTACGGCGGCGAGTTCTTCCGCTGGTTTTCCGAAGAGGCCGTGCGCATCCATGGCCGCTTCACCCCCAGCCCGGCGGGCAACGGCCGCATCCTGGTCACCAAGCAGCCGGTCGGGCCGTGTTATGCGATCACCCCGTGGAACTTCCCGCTGGCCATGGGCACCCGCAAGATCGGGCCCGCGATGGCCGCGGGCGCCACGATGATCGTCAAGCCAGCGCAGGAGACACCGCTGACCATGCTGCTGCTGGCCAAGCTCATGGACGACGCCGGCCTGCCCAAGGGCGTGCTGTCGGTGCTCCCTACCACCGACGCCGGCGGGGTGACGCAGGCGCTGATCGACGACGGCCGGCTTCGCAAGCTGACGTTCACCGGCTCCACCGGCGTCGGCAAGTCACTCGTCAAGCAGAGCGCCGACAAGCTGCTTCGGATGTCGATGGAACTCGGCGGCAACGCCCCCTTCGTGGTGTTCGACGACGCCGACGTCGATGCCGCGGTGGACGGCGCGATGCTGGCGAAGATGCGCAACGGCGGCGAGGCGTGCACGGCGGCCAACCGCTTCCACGTTGCCAACGCGGTGCGCGGGGAATTCACCGAGAAGCTCGTCAAGCGGATGAGCGAGGTCACGCTCGGCAACGGCTTCGACCCGGCGGCAACGCTCGGCCCGCTGATCAACGCCAAGCAGCGCGAAAAGGTGACGGAGTTGGTCGACGACGCCCTCAGCAAGGGCGCAACCGTCGCGATCGGTGGGCAGGTGCCCGACGGGCCCGGCCACTTCTACCCGGCCACCGTGCTCACCGACGTACCGCCCGACGCGCGCATTCTGCGCGAGGAGGTGTTCGGGCCCGTCGCGCCGATCACCGGCTTCGACA
This sequence comes from Mycobacterium sp., assembly GCF_035314905.1. Taxonomy (GTDB): domain Bacteria; phylum Actinomycetota; class Actinomycetes; order Mycobacteriales; family Mycobacteriaceae; genus Mycobacterium. Next base: position 6,496 of record NZ_DATFYW010000005.1, on the reverse strand, counting down.
CCGAGGAGGAGGGCATCGCGGTCGCCAACGCGACCGAATTCGGTCTCGCCGCCTACATTTACACCCGGTCGCTGGACCGCGCGCTGCGGGTGGCCGAGGCGATCGAATCCGGGATGGTCGGCGTCAACCGCGGCGTAATCTCAGACCCCGCAGCGCCTTTCGGTGGCGTCAAGGAGTCGGGCTTCGGCCGCGAGGGCGGTTTCGAAGGCATCGAGGAGTATCTCGAGATCAAGTACGTGGCGCTGGCATAGCAGCGCCGCGCGCCTCCGCTGTTTGCGGGCGAGTCGAACCTAGACTTGCTCGCGTCCAACAGGGAGGTCATCGACGTGTCGGCATCGCCTGCTGGGGTCGAGGCCGTGCCGGCGGGCACCGGTGGACGGCGTCGATGGGTCGCTCCCGACCCGCGCGCCGCGCACCGGCGCAACTCGAGGGCAACCAGCGGGAGCCGGCCCGCGCGTCGGCCCGGCATCGCCGGGCTGGATGGCCTCAGGGCCGTGGCCGTGGCACTGGTGCTGGTCAGCCACGGCGGGATTCCGGGCGTGGCGGGCGGATTCATCGGCGTCGACATCTTCTTCGTTCTCAGCGGATTCCTGATCACCTCACTGTTGCTCGACGAGCTGGGCCGGACGGGACGCATCGACCTGGCCGGCTTCTGGATCCGGCGCGCCCGGCGCCTGCTGCCCGGGCTTCTGGTGATGGTGTTGGCCGTCGCCGTCGGGCGGGAACTGTTTCCGCCCGATGCGATCACCGGGCTGCGCAACGACGCCGTCGCTGCGTTTGTCTGGGTGGCGAACTGGAGCTTCATCGGGCACAAGACCGACTACTTCACCCAGGGGGCCGCCCCGTCGCCGCTGCAGCACACCTGGTCCCTCGGCGTGGAGGAGCAGTACTACCTCGTCTGGCCGCTGCTGCTGGTCGCGGTGGCTGTGCTGCTGGCCGTCATCGCCGGGCGCCGCCGCAGGTGGGTCGGCATCGGCGCGGTGCGCCTGGCGGTGTTCGCGCTGGCCGCCGCGGGAGCGGCGGCATCCGCCGTCGCCGCCGTGATGCTGGTGTCCCACGCCTCGCTGAACCGGGTGTACTTCGGCACCGACACCCGCGCGCAGGCGCTGCTGGTCGGCGCCGCCGCGTCGGCTCTCTTCGTCCGCGACTGGTCGTCGCTGGCGGTCGGTTGGTCGTTGATCCGGTCGCGGTGGGCCAAATGGCTCGCCAGGGGCTTGCCGATCATCGGGCTGGTGGCGCTGGGGGCGGCTGCCCACTACGCCACCGGCAGCGCCGCCCAATTTCACCGGGGGCTGCTGATCGCGGTGGCGGTGGCGGCCGTCGCGGTCGTCGCTCCGGTGGCGCTGGACCAGCGGGGACTGGTTGCCCGCGTACTGGCCCTGCCGCCGCTGGTGTGGCTCGGCACCATCTCCTACGGCATCTACCTGTGGCACTGGCCGATCTTCCTGGCCATCAACGGGGCGCGTACCGGCGCCTCGGGGCTTCCGCTGTTCGTGGTCCGGTGCATCGCCACGCTCGGCGTCGCCACCGCGTCGTGGTGGGTGATCGAGCACCCCATCCGCCGCTGGCGACCCGTGCGAGTCCCGATGCTGCGGCTGGCCGTCGCCACGGTGGCCACCGCCATCGCGGTCACACTGCTCGTCGTTCCCGTCGGAGACCCACAGGGCACGCTGCCATCCGGCGTTTCGACGGCCGCGCTGACGGCGTCGGCGCCCCCGGTGGAAACCCTCCGCCCGCTGAGTGTCCCGCAACAGAACGGTCCGCGCATGCATACCGTCTCCGTGTTCGGCGACTCCGTCGCGTGGACGATGATGCGCTATCTGCCGCCGACCCCGGGGATCAAGTTCATCGACAACACCGCCATCGGATGCGGCATCGTTCGCGGCGGCCCTTACCGGTATCAGGGCCAGACCCTCGATCAGAAACCCGAATGCGACGCATGGCCGGACCGCTGGGCCCAGCGGATCGGCTACGACCGGCCCGACGTCGTGCTGTTGATCATCGGCCGCTGGGAGACGATCGACCGGGTCAACGAGGGGCACTGGACGCACATCGGCGACCCGGCATTCGACCAGTACCTGACGGGTGAGCTTCGACGCGGGTTGGACATCCTCGCCTCCACCGGAGCCAGGCTGGTGGTGACCACCGAGCCCTACAACCGCCGCGGTGAAGAGCCCGACGGGAGCCTGTACCCGGAAGACGACCCCGACCGGGTTGATGAATGGAATGCGTTGCTGCGCCGCGTGATCGGAAACCGTCCGAACGTCGAGGTGCTCGACCTGAACAAGAAGCTGTGTCCGGGCGGTTACTACACCGCCAAGGTCAACGGCGTCCAGATGCGCGCCGACGGTGTCCATCCCACGCCGCAGGCGGTGAAGTGGCTGACGCCGTGGCTGGTCGACGCCGTCCGGTGACGACCGGGCTCAGCGCCCGACGCGGCCGCGGCCGGTGACGACCGGGCTCAGCGCCCGAGGCGGCCGCGGCCGAGCCGCAGCAGCAGCATCGCGAGGTCCTTGCCCTCGGGGCCGAGCTCGCTGTACCGCTCGATGACCTTCATCTCGCGGCTGTGCACCAGCCGGGTACCGCCGGAGGCTATCCGGGCGCGCCCGATGGTCTGCGATACCTCGGTGCGCCGCTTGACCGCGGCGAGGATCTCGGCGTCGAGCCGGTCGATCTCATGCCGCAGATCATCGATTTCGGGAAGCGGTTCGGTTTCCAGGCTCATTTCTGACTCCGGGTTTTCGCTGTTGGTGGGTTCTGGTCTCATCCGAATTCGGGCCTCACACAACAGCCGAGCCCCGGATCTGGAAGCGGACCGCGGGGCTCTGCGAAGCAGCTAGACCACGGGCACCGCGGACCGGTACCCGTAGAAAAATCGGCGATCAGCCGCTTGGGCCGAAAGCCGACGATCGAGCTGCGCCTTGAGCACGTTTCGAGTGTGCCATCCCGGGCGGTGCCAGCGCAAAGAATGTCGTCTTTGGGCGGTAAGTTGGAGCAGACATGAGTGTGCACGTGACCGACTCTCCGGCAGGCCCGGATGCCGCGGAACTCCTCGACGGCCTCAACCCCCAGCAGCGCCTGGCGGTGCTGCATGAGGGCTCGCCGCTGCTGATCGTCGCCGGCGCGGGGTCGGGCAAGACGGCGGTGCTGACCCGGCGGATCGCCTACCAGCTGGCCGCGCGCGACGTCGGCCCCGGGCAGGTCCTGGCGATCACGTTCACGAACAAGGCCGCCGCCGAGATGCGGGAGCGGGTGGTCGGGCTCGTCGGCCCGCGGGCCCGCTCGATGTGGGTCTCGACGTTCCACTCCACCTGCGTGCGCATCCTGCGCAACCAGGCGGCCCTGGTGCCGGGGCGGAACTCGAACTTCTCGATCTACGACGCCGACGATTCGCGCCGCCTGCTGCTGATGATCGGCAAGGACATGGGCCTGGACACCCGGCGGTACTCGCCGCGGTTGCTGGCCAACTGCATTTCGAATTTGAAGAACGAGCTGATCGATCCGGCGCAGGCCGCGGAAAACGTGTCGGAGAGCGCCGACGAGCTCAACCGCATCGTCGCCGACGTGTACGCCGAATACCAGCGCCGCCTGCGGGCGGCCAACGCGTTCGACTTCGACGATCTGATCGGGGAGACGGTCGCCCTGCTGCAACGCTTTCCGCAGATCGCCCAGTATTACCGGCGGCGGTTCCGGCACATCCTCGTCGACGAGTACCAGGACACCAACCACGCGCAGTACGTGCTGGTGCGGGAATTGGTGGGACGTGACACCGAGGACGGGGTTGCGCCCGCGGAGCTGTGCGTGGTGGGCGACGCCGACCAGTCGATCTATGCGTTCCGCGGCGCGACGATCCGCAACATCGAAGACTTCGAACGCGACTTCCCCAGTGCCACAACGATTCTGCTGGAGCAGAATTACCGCTCGACGCAGAACATTCTCTCGGCGGCCAACTCGGTCATCTCGTGCAACACCAACCGTCGCGACAAGCGGCTCTGGACCGACGCGGGCGACGGCGAGCTGATCATCGGCTACGTCGCCGACAACGAGCACGACGAAGCGGCCTTCGTCGCAAGTGAGATCGACCGTCTCGCCGACCGCGGCGACATCACCTACGACGACGTCGCGGTGTTCTACCGCACCAACAACTCGTCACGCTCGCTGGAGGAAGTGTTCATCCGGGCCGGCATCCCGTACAAGGTCGTCGGAGGCGTCCGCTTCTACGAGCGCAAAGAGATTCGTGACATCGTCGCCTACCTGCGGGTACTGGACAACCCCGGCGACTCGGTCAGCCTGCGGCGCATCCTCAACACACCGCGCCGCGGCATCGGCGACCGTGCGGAGGCGTGCGTGGCGGTGTACGCCGAGAACACCGGTTCCGGCTTCGCCGACGCGCTGCAGGCCGCTGCCGAGGGCCGGGTCCCGATGTTGAACGGCCGCTCGGAGAAGGCGATCAGCGGCTTCGTCGAGTTGCTCGACGACCTGCGGTCACGTCTCGACGACGACCTCGGCGATCTGGTTGAGGCGGTGCTCGAACGCACCGGCTACCGCGCCGAGCTCGAGGCCTCCAGCGACCCGCAGGACTTGGCGCGCCTGGACAACTTGAACGAACTCGTCAGCGTCGCACACGAATTCAGCATGGACCGGGCCAACGCGGCCGCCCTGGCCGAAGACCTGGATCTACCCGGCGACGAAGACGTCCCCGACACCGGGGTGCTGGCGGAGTTTCTCGAGCGGGTGTCGCTGGTCGCCGACACCGACGAGATTCCCGAGCATTCCGCCGGCGTGGTCACGCTGATGACCCTGCACACCGCCAAGGGGCTGGAATTCCCGGTCGTGTTCGTCACCGGCTGGGAGGACGGCATGTTCCCGCACATGCGGGCACTGGGCGATCCGGCGGAGCTGTCCGAGGAGCGGCGGTTGGCCTACGTCGGCATCACCCGCGCGCGGCAACGGCTGTATCTGAGCCGGGCGAAGGTCCGCTCGTCGTGGGGGCAGCCGATGATGAACCCCGAGTCGCGGTTTCTGCGGGAGATCCCGCAGCACCTCATCGACTGGCGGCGCAGCGATCCGGCCGGGAGCTGGGGGTCCGTCCCGCGCGCGGCGGACTCCGGCTTGCGGGCGCCGGTCAGCGCCGCGGGCCGGTTCGGGCCGGCTCGCTCGTCGCCGTCACGCTCGGCGGCCGGAAAGCGCCCGCTGCTGGTGCTCGAGCCCGGCGACCGGGTCAGCCACGACAAGTACGGGCTGGGCCGCGTGGAGGAGGTCTCCGGCGTCGGCGAGTCCGCGATGTCGCTGATCGACTTCGGCAGCTCGGGCCGGGTCAAGCTGATGCACAACCACGCCCCGCTGCAGAAGCTCTGAGCCCCCGCCCACGGAATGCCTACTTCGTCCACCGCCAGGTGGGACGAACTAGGCTCAGCACGGCCGTCGCCACCGGCAGCACCGGGATCGCGCGCACAGCGCCCGCCATGTGCGCGCCGGCCACGAAGATGCCGGCGAAGATCAGCAGCGCGAGAACGCAGGCGACCAGGGTCAGGAAGATGCCGACCCGCCGGCGCAGCAGCAACCCCACCACCCCGCCGATCGTGCTCGCGGCGAACACGGCGGTGAGGAACCCGACGCCGACGCAGAACAGCCGGTCGGTCTTCCACCACCCCGTGATCAGGTCCGTGGCGACGACGGCGGTCGCCCACCCGCTGATGATGCCGACGGCCGACGCGGCGACCGCGGTGGCGTTGCTCGGCGGCTTCGGTGCGCCGGCGATGCGCCGCGGCCCGGACCGGATGAGTCCCGTCTCCGGTTCGTCGGGCGGCCCGACGACAGGCTGGCGGCGCAGGATGCTGGTCCGCGTGTCGTCGCTGAGCGGCTCGGGGATGGGTCCCGTCGGATGCCGGCGGATGATGCTGGTGTGGGCCTCGTCGTCGGGCACCGGCTCGTGCTCGACGCGCGGAGCTTCACCAGACGGTTCGTCCGAGGAAGCCAAGACGTCAGCCGGTGAAGCCGCCGACGTTGATTCCGCGCTGCGCCAGCCACGGCACCGGATCGACCCGGTTGGTGCCGTTCAGCCACACCTCGAAATGCAGGTGCGGCCCGGTGGAGTTGCCGCGGTTGCCCATCGTCGCGATCTCGTCGCCGGCCATCACGCGTTCGCCGATGTTGCAGTTGATGGTGTTGACGTGCCCGTAGACCGTCACTGTGCCGTCGTTGTGGCGGAGCTTGACCCACAGTCCGAACCCGGCCGCCGGGCCCGCGTCGATCACGACACCGTCGGCCACCGCCAGGATCGGGGTGCCGATCGAGTTGGCCAGGTCGATCCCGCCGTGCAGGACGCCCCACCGGTAGCCGAAGCCCGATGTCGGAATTCCCTTTGTGGGCATCACGTACAACGGCCGCTGCAGGCGTGCTTCCCGCTCCGCGCGTTCCTGTGCGAACGCCACGCCCTTGGCCAGCTCCTCGCCGGCCACCGCGGCGTTGACGGCGGGCGTGACGGAGATCAGCT
>NZ_DATFYW010000004.1:0-6137 GCF_035314905.1 Mycobacterium sp. | reverse complement strand
TCACCAGCGCGTCGCGCACCATGAGCCAGCCGGTGTGGGTCTGCCACGTGGTTTCCAAGATGAGGCTGCCCGGCAAGTAGCGGCGCGCGGCCGGCACCGACACCCCATAGGGGCCAAGGCGGAAGTGCCCGGCGGAGCGGTCGAGAATCGCGCCGAACACGCTGGGGGAGTCCGGCCGCGGCAGGCACATCCACTCGACGGAGCCGCTTGCGGAAACCAGGCACGTGGTCTCGCAGTCCGACAGGAACGCATACTCGGCTATCGGCGGAAACGGGTTTCTGCGAGTCCGGCGTTCGGCCCGGGGAGCCGGGGCCGAAACCAGTGGCGGGCTGAACCCGTTCGCCTCCGCGCTGAGCACCATCCACCCATCATCACCTTCCGCAGGGCTGCTCGTCCACGTCGCCGGCGTGTGCGGCGACTCCATCGCTGCGCCGGTACAGCCTCCCCGCGCGCGATCACTGTGCAGCAGAACATCATTCGCCGCGCCGGCAAGCTCACCCACGGTGAAGCCGACGCAAGCTATCACCGCGGTGGCAGTGGGCTCATCCGTGTACCGCTACGGTTGGGGACCGTCGTAGCAGTTGTCCCGTCAGTGTCGGGGGCACAGATCCGCGATGGCGTGGCCCACGGCCGCGTCGGCTTGCGCGGCACATCGTGTCCGGCGCCGTGCCCAAACCGGCCGGCCGTAACCCGACCGCTGCGCATTTGACAGGCGACGTCAAGGTTCGTCGGTCAAGGTATCGGTGTGTACCCGGCCGACGAGGAGCCCCCGACCACGGTCCGGCTGCGTTCGCCGGCGCCGGCGATCGCCACACCGAAGTTCGGTCTGGCCCGGGTCCGCCGTCCGGGCTGGAGAGTTCTGGCGACCTGGATCGCGACCGCGCTGCTGGTCGCCGGCGCCGTCGCGGGCGAGCGGGCCGCCGTCGCCTACATCGCGCACGACCCCGAACCCGACACAGCGCCCAACGCCGACGCCAATCCCGGTTCGGCGCCCCGCGGCGACACCGCCGGAGCCCCCACCAGCAGCACCGCCGGCGCGGCCGCTGCGGCGCGGGTGGCATGGGCCCGGCAATACGGGCAGAGCCGCGCGGCAATGCCCAACCTGCCCGACGTCGCCTCGTCGACCCCCGAACAGCAAGGCGCGGCGAGCGACTTGCTCACCCGCACCGAGGCGGGCACCGCCGCCTACACCAGCACCGACGCCGCGGAGTCCGCCGGCTACGACTTCGCCGCCAGCCTCGCCCAGGCGAAGGCCAATCCGCTGACGGCGCGGCGGATGTCGCGCGTCGACTCAGGGGTGACTCCACTGCGACCTGTCGTTCTGCGCGCCGTCAACAAAGCCGCCCGGCGCGACGCGAAGGTGCTCGACCCCACCGCTCCGCAAGCACTGATCTACACCTATCAGGGACACAACGCCTGGAAGCTTGTCGGCGCCACCTTCCGCGCAGATGAGGCCTATCCCGGGCCGCCGCCCGATCCAGGGGGCCCTATCACGCGGTGGCGATTCGGCGACATGAATCCGGCCTCGCTGACCATGGATGTGTATTTCGTCGGCGCCGGCGATCTCGCCCATGCCTACGCACTGATGCCCCCAAGCCGCTAGGTGCGACGGGCGCCGACACGCCTGTCAGCGGTGTGAGCGCCACGACGAGCACGGTTGCGCCACAACCAGGGCTCCTCACCAGCCCATCGATCCGGGGATGCCCTTGAACGGGCCGACAATCCAGCTGGTCACCCATCCGCCGTAGAACCCGCCCGGCTGCGGGATCACCTCCTCGCCGTCGACGGTGCAGCGGTCCACCAGGGCCGGCATCACCGCGATGGCGCCTGCGATCGGCGCGAACCGCGATGTCGGCCTCAGGTAGGTCCATGCCGCCCTCGGGGCCTCCCGCGTCCGGCCGACCAGATCGTAATAGCTTGCCCGGCCCTTCCATTCACACCACGAACCACCGGTTGCCGGGCGCAGCGCGCCGTCGACGAAGGCATCGCGCCGCAGGTAGTACGTGGGAGGGTGGCTGGTCTCCAGCACCCGCCAGGCGCGTGTCGCCGATGCAATCGTGTCGCCACCGAGCTCGATGGTGATCGCGCCGCTGAAGTCTTCCAGTCGTGGGGGCCGCGGGTAATCCCACACCGACTCCTGTCCGGGGCCGGGTGGATCGGGTGTGGGCCATGCGGTCATGACAGCGTTTCCTCCGGATCAGTGGGAACTCATCGCCCATCGGATTCCGCCAATCAGTGCGCGCCCAGCCAATGGGATCGCGGTGACCTCGACAGGCGGAAAGTACGGTAACCACAACGGCATTCGCGCCCACACCGGCAGCAGCGCCACGGATGCGGCGGCCAGCACCCCGTAGGGCGCCCGCGCCGCGAGCGGCAGCGGCGGGGTCAGCAGCAGAAACCGCGCTGCGTCGCGTGCGGCGGGAGTACCTTTCAACTCGGACCGGTACGCCTCGAGCCGTTCGCCAAGTTGTCGCTCGGTGCGGGGAGGGTCGGGCACCCCCAGCGCTGCCGCGACGCGGGCGGTGTCGGCCACATACCCGTCGCACCCGCGCTGGTCGAGGGGCGCGGCGCCATAACACTGATAGGCCCGCAGAAAGCTATCCACCTCGGCGACGTGCACCCACTCCAGTAGGTGGGGATCGGTGGCGTGATAGAACCTCCCGTCAGGAGCGATTCCGTGTACACGCTGATGGATTCCGCGTACGCGATCGACCGCGTGCTGGGCGTCGTCGGCCGGGCCGTACGTCGTGACGGCCAAAAATGTGCTGGTGCGCTGCAGTCGCCCCCACGGATCGCCCCGATAGTCGGAGTGCTCCGCGACCCCGGCCATCGCGAGCGGGTGCAACGACTGCAACAGCAGTGCGCGCAAGCCGCCGACGAACATGGCGGCGTCGGCATGCACCCGCCGGATCGGGCGATCCTCGGCGAACCAGCGGGGCCCCGGTGTCCCGTGGATGCGTGCCCGGTTGGCCGGGCCGTCCGGCCCGGCCACCATGCCGAACACGCCTCGACCCAGGTTCTGCCGCACCGTGTGAAACTCACGCAACACCACCACGCAATCGACGTTACGAGATACGCGCAGATCCTGCACAGCTGCGCCGCAGCGACCGGCACACGTGGCCAAGAGCACGTTTACGGGCACCTTCGCCGGGCGCAGCACAGCGGGCCGCGCACCCGGGAACGCGCAGGCGGCGGCACCGGCCGCGAGGATCCGGTGCCCGGGTGTCGGGCGGCTGTGTCAAGCTGCGGTCATGAGATGGCCGATTCCGACTGCAGTCACCGTCCTGCTAACCGCGGTGCTGTTCCGCGGCGCCACGCCCCTGGCCGTCGCGGAGGTGCCCGTCGGCCCAGGCCCGACGAACTACACCGTGCAGCCCCAGCCGACGCCGGGAGCATGTCACTACCGGACCGCCGCCGACGGGCAGACCCTGCCCGATCCGACCTGCACACCCGGCGCGGTCAGCCCCAAGGTCACCCCGGACACCCTCGACAGAACGATCTGCCGCGCCGGCTACACCAAGTCGATCCGCCCGCCGAAGACGATCACCGAGGCGGAAAAACAGGCCAACGCAGTCGCCTATGGTTATACCGGCTCGCTGACGGCAGCCGAGTACGACCATCTGGTGCCGCTGGCCCTCGGCGGTGATCCGAACGATCCGCGCAACCTGTGGGTGGAACCCGGCGCGTCACCGAACCCGAAAGACGCTGTGGAATCTGAGCTGCACGACCTGGTGTGTGCGGGCCGGGTGCCGCTCGCCACTGCGCAAGAAGCGATTGCAGCTGACTGGACCACCGCACTGAGCGCCGTCGACTAGAGACTCACATATACGGTGCCACAGCAGCTTTGGATCGGTAAGTTGGACCCGGCCGCGTTACCGCCCGGTGAGTGCGTGCAATCGCGCGGTCGACGGCGATGTCAGGTTCCGTTGGCCTTCTTCAGCCTGGCGATTTCGCCGGCCCAGACCGACCGGGCGCCGGCATCACCGATCCGATACACCTGAACAATTGACGAGATTCCCACGGCGAGCGCCACGATCGCGAGGACGACGCCGGCGGCCAGCCTGCGCTTGCCGGACCGGCGTTCGAGTATCTGCAGCACCGCCAGTGCGACCGCGACGAGAAGAAGCGCCACCGAGAAGTAGATCATCCACCCCCCTCGATCGGCATGCTCCCGCAGCACCGGGCTCGGGTTGCGCCTCAGGTCGAACAGCCACTCGCCCGCATCGGCGGTGATCGGTGTCAGCACGGTCGTTATCACGGCAAGTATCAGTGTGAGCCACACCAAATGCCTGCGCGCGGCCGGCCAGAGGGCGCAAACGATCACCAACACGGCAGTCAGCGGCGCGAGCACCACCACGAAATGGACGAGCAAGACATGGGCGGGCAAGCCGTTGACGACCGTCATGGCACTCCTTGACTGGAAGGGGGGTCCCAGGCGCGTCGACTTCGCAGCATCGACCGATAACCCAGATCCGCATCGATCGGTGATGCTTTCGTGCCGGTGAGCGTGGCGCGATGATAGTGGGCGACGTTCTCAGCGTTCGAGCAGCCACAGTAAAGTATCTGCGCCCGTGTCTTCCTCATCAGCGCTTCAGTACCGGAAGTGGCTGAGGCGGGCACGGCGGCTTGCGGGGCTGGATCGGCGTGCATTTCCGCGGTGGCGGGCCGACCAGGCCCGGGCCAGGCCCAGCGAGCTCTCTCCGATCGGCTTCGTCTTGCATTGCGAGGCAACGGGTTCGGTCCGGAAGCCGCGGCGGACCAGGGATGCACCCCCTCGGCTGCCGGGTCGCCGAGCGGGCTGGACGACTGGACGATCACAATGCGGCCCCGATCGGGAACTAGGGCGGTGGTGCCTCGGCGACATGCCTGCCGGCGTGCGTGACCAGTGCGCGTAGCCGGGGTTCGTCGGGATTGCCGGCGTAGCCGTCCAACCACGCCGTCAGCGCGCACACCAGGTCACGGGGCAGCGTTACTCTCTCCCGCGCGATCACGGTGATAAGCAGCGAGATCGCGACGAAGGTTTCGCCGATGCCGATGGCGATGTAGAGATCATGCCGCTCGACAACGGTGAGGTACACGTCGGCCGTGTTGGCCAGCGCCCACGCCAGCCCGATTTCGTCAATCATCGTCCCGGGACCTTGCGTTCCTGCTCGTCAGAATGATAGAGCGGGGGCAGGTCTGTGCGCTCCCGCCCGAGTGGGCTCAAGCATACGGGGATAGCGGGCTTCGTGCGCCTTCTCGCGTCTTTCGGCGTCGGATCGTTCCGTCAGGCGCAGCGCGGCAACGGTTTCCAGCAGCGTGAGCGGCGGAAACGCCGGCAGACAGCCGGCTGATAAGCACGACCCGGATCGGTAATGTGCAGCAGCCGGTTTCGTTACAGGCACCCCTCGGGTTCCTCATCGGTGCGCTATCGGGTTCTCGTCGGGATCGTAGGCGATCTCGAGTCGTTGTTCGGGTCGCTGAGTTTCCGCTCGCACGGCGTCGGCGTAATACAACTTGTCGGCCTCGGTCAGCGGTGGCTGCACCAGGCTCCGGGGCTACAGACGCTTGGCGCGCACAACGTCGATCTCGATCGCGTAGACCATCACGGTCACCTGCAGCGCCAGCCAAGCCAGCAGCCCCAGCACAACCCCGAACAGTCCCGCGACGGCCTGCGCGTGACGCAGCTGGTGCGCGACGATGACCCCGGCCACCGTCAGCAGCAACTGCCACCCCGCGGCCGTGATCACCGCGCCCCGCAGCAGGCACCGTGTCGGTACCTGGTCGGATGCCGCCACCCGGAAAAGCGCCAGGAAGAAGCCCGAGCCCAGGATCGTCCCCACCACGAAGCTGACGACCCGCGCCGGCACGCCGCCGAAGCCAATTGATGTCGCGGCGCCCGCGGCATAACCGGCAGCACCGGTGACCACCACGATCAGGCCGAGGAGCAACAGCAGTGACAGGGTGCGCAGATAACGCGGCGCAAAACCCGGCCGATCGACCTTGGGCACCGCCCACAGGCTGTTGAGGGTCTTCTGCAGTGCGTGGGCGAAACCTCGGCCGCCGATCACGGCCCCGAGGATCCCAATCGCCACCGAGGTGCCGGTATGGCTGAAACGCTCGATGCCGAGCTGGTCGTGGATCTGGGCGCCCACGAT
>NZ_DATFYW010000003.1:0-65673 GCF_035314905.1 Mycobacterium sp. | reverse complement strand
CAGCGGATTGTTGCTCGGTGAGAGCCCTTCGGTGATCACGTCCAGCGCGAACCGCATCCGCTCGCCGTCACGCCAATCCAGATTCGCATCCGAAAATAACTCATCTACCGTGGCGCAGCTGGCCAGATAGGCCTGCATCGTGCGCTTGAGCAACGGATTGCCCCGCCACGCCGGGTCGGTGAAACGCCTGTCGCCCTTGCCCGGGGCGATATCCGAGCGGCCCTCGGCGATCGACACCAATTCTCGACCCAGACCCGCCGCGCGCGACGCCACCACCCGGGGCTGCCGGGCCAGGTTGAGCGCAAACCGGCTCCACGACGTGTTGGGCATCATCCGCTCGGTGATACCGACCGCCGAACTGGTCAACAGCAGGTCCAACGGCGCAGCCAACTCATCGGCGCCCCGGTTGTTCGCAGCTACCACGGTGTCATGCCTCCTCACACACCAGTGACGTTGGGGGACAGAAGCTTTCCCGCCTTCATCACAATCGACAGCGGTACCCCCGTCGCGTGCGCGTGCGACTCCCAGCTCGGTCGCGGCGGTCGGGCCGAATTCGGTTTCGCCGGCGTTGGTGCTGGAGAGGTCGGCCGTGTGTTGGCTGCGCAGCCACCGGCAAGGACGTCGAACGAAGTGGGCGCAGCGGACGGGTAGAGCCGGACCTCCCGGGTGACGCCGCCGGCAAGCGGGACCGCGAGTTCACCGGTGCGCTCCGGCAGCTTCTCGGCAACGGCAACGACCTGTTCCTGCATCGTGTCGCGACGCATGCGCGCAAGGTTAGACCAAGATCAGGCAGCGGCCCATTGTCCTCAGGGAACGAAGACCGCGGTCATCGTTGTCGTTGACGATGCCCATGAGGGTCGCGACAGCGGCCGCTTGCCGCCCAGGACAGTTGGCTCACCATACTGGCGCTGCGGTATCGGCAGGGTTGTTGTCGTCGAGCAAAACCACCATGCCCGACACCATAGGTCAGCGGGCCGCAACCGGTTACCCGACATCGATGCCGGAATCGCCACCGCCCTCGTCGCAACAGTCGCAAAGGGGATCTACCGCTACCGGCACCGACGTTGGCACAAGCTGGCGCGCCGGCACCTGATGCCCCAAGACCCTGCCCACGCCGTTAGCGGGGCACTGCGAAAAAATGACACGAGTTTGAGACAAAACCAAAGTGACACGGCGTGAGACACTGCGCATCAGTGCAGGTCAGCGGAATGCCAGATGACATTAGGAATGAGAACCTACATCCGGTCCTCCCCGCCTAGATCACAGTAGCTGTTCCCGCCTCCTCTTGTAGCCTCCATACCTAGACTTCCTTCTCCTGCCGCCTGGCAGCACTCGTCCTTACTGAGAACCGGCAGCTTCAACGCGGTCAGCAGGAAATCAAGGATCACGTCCAAAAAATCTAACGTGGATCGTCGAGGTACGCGTCGGCCCAGGCGCCGATGATTCGGCCTGCCCGATGAGCTTGACCGCGGGCGGTGAGCAGGTGATCGGAACCCTCGAGCGAGACGAAGCTGCGCGGGTGTCGGGCCAAGCGGAAGATCTCGCTCGCGTTCTCGATGCCGACGGTGTTGTCGGTGGGCGAGTGCAGGATGAGCAGCGGCAGGCGCAAGCCTTTGATCTTGGCGTGCAGGTGAGCCGCGCGGACATCCTCGACGAATGAGCGCTTCAGGGTCAGCGTGCGCCCACCGACCATCCACTCGGCACTGCCCTCGGACAACACGCAGTCGACCACTGCGTCGTAATGCTTCTCGACGTGGCCGGGGTCAATCGGCGCCGCCACCGTGACAACCGACCGCACGCCTGGCGACTGCCGCGCCGCGGCGAGCACGGCCGCTCCGCCCCACGAGTGCCCGACCAGGATGTCGGCCGGGGTCGCGCGGTTGGCCATGAACTCGCATGCCTTGACGATGTCGTCGACCTTGACGGTGAACGACCCGTCACCCCAGTCTCCCTCTGATCCACCGAGACCCAGCGCGTCGAAGCGCAGCATGCCGATACCGTCCGCGGCCAGCTGCTTGCAGATCCGGGCCGCGGCCGGCGAGTCCTTGCCGAGCGTGAAGCCGTGCGAAAACACGCCCCAGCCGCGCACCGCCCCTTCCGGCACGTCGATGATCCCTGCCAGATTCGGGCCCGTGGAGCTTCGGAACGTGACGCGTTCGCCCATGGTGGAGATCTATCATGCCCTGGATGGTGCACGTAAGGTCTTGAGGTCCAAAGGTGTCGCGGTGACGTCTGCCTTTTTCGGCCAAGGCGCAGTCAGGTTCCTGAAAGCGGTGACGGCCAACAACACGAAGGCCTTCTTCGACGCGCACCGTGCCGACTACGAGCGGGAAATCCTCACTCCCTTGCGGGAACTGGGTCCCGAGGCGCCGCCACCGCCGCCTGACCCACGCATACCCCCACGGGTACTCTCGAAAGAATGAGGACAACGGAAAAGCAAGCACAAGGAAAGGGCACACTATGGTTGGTGACCAAGACAGCATCGCCGCGGTACTGAACCGCCTGCGGCGTGCACAGGGCCAGCTCGCCGGGGTGATCTCGATGATCGAGCAGGGCCGCGACTGCAAGGACGTCGTGACCCAACTCGCCGCGGTCTCGCGCGCCCTGGACCGGGCCGGCTTCAAGATCGTCGCGACGGGCCTCCGGGAATGTGTTTCAGGTGCCGGCGCAGGGGGCGGACAGCACCCGATGACCGAAGCCGAACTCGAGAAGCTGTTCCTGGCACTCGCCTGACGGCGCCGTCACCCACGTCCGTGGTCAGTACCGCCGGGCCGCCGAGTCTCACCGCTCATTGTCGACGCCTGGACCGTGAGCTCATCGAGAGCGCGACAGTCCTGCGCGACCTCCGATGAGGGGCGACCACATCCCGGGCCGTCCACCCTTCACACGGCGACGGCGACGACCACGCGTCACTCGACACCGCCGCCACCCTGCTGTCAAATAGCTCGACCGCGCCCAGGAAACTGGCACGTGTTTGGGCGGAAAGAGTCATGCCCAGATAGTGGCACGAATGGACAACAAATCTGATCCGAGTGCGCAAACCGAGCTGACGGCTGACGAGCTCCGACACCGCCAAGGGTCGGCTGCTGACGCCCGGGCTCTCACGCGCGCAGCAACTCGGCGCCGATTCCGATCGTCACCAGCACCAGCACCAGCGTCGCGCCCGGCACCATCGCGCGGGACAGTGGCGTGTGTCCGGCCCGGACGGCCCGCAACACCCGGCGGTAGCGCTGCGGTACGAGGACCAGGACGGCGACACCGGCAACCACGGTGAGCAGCAGCCCCGGCCACGGTGGCAACAGGTGCTGGTGCACGTGTCCGCGCATCAGCAGTGCGCCGACGGCCATCGCACCGATTCCGGTGCGCTGCCAGGCGAGCGCGGTGCGCTCGGCCTGCGCCCCGACGTCCGTCAGCTCGGTGTCCACTATCTGCCGGCCTCGGCCAGAAATATCAGTGCCGCCGCCCCTGCGATGATGATCGCGACGCCAGCGACCAGGAGCCTGGGCAGCGGATCGGTTGGCAGCGAGCGCTTCTCGCGCAACGCGCGCTCGGTGCGATCCCACCGCATATACGCGCCGACTGTGACGGTCAGCGACAGAATCAACAGAAACACTGTGATCGCGATCCGCAGTGACCGCGGGCCGAAGTCGTGCACGAGGCTGGCCAACGCGACTGCGCCCGCAAGCAGCGCCAATCCGGTGCGCACCCACGCCAGGAACGTCCGTTCGTTGGCGAGGGTGAACCTGTAGTCCGGGTCGGTGCCGACCGTCTGCAATGGTGGCCTGCGCCGCAACATCGGCCACACCTGCTCTCGTTTTGGGTGACGCGCACCGGCACCGCGGTGACGTCGTGTGGACTGCGCCGGCCTCACTCTATCTGCGCGGGTCGTTTCCGGCGTGAGCACTCGCTTCGCGCTTCAGCGTCCGGTGTGGTGGGTGTCCCACGGCTGAGCGTGAAGGATGATGTCGACGGCCTGACGGTCGCCCTGTGGTCTGAGGAGGTGGGCCAGTTCGAGAACGCGCATGCCCTGGCTTGCCCGCGCCAGATCGACGACGCCGGGCAGAATCGCGGGATCGGCCGGCCCTCCCACTCCGTAGACGAAGTTCTCCTGGGCGTGGCCGAGATAGAGCAGATGCCCGTCCGGGCGGAGCCAGGTCCCCGCTGCGGTGATGACCGCGACGAGTTCGTCGATCGGTAGATGCAGGAAGCTGATCACCACCAAGTCCGCCGACTGCGCTGGCTGCCACGTCCTGGCATCGCCGACCGTGTAGGAAATCTGCTCGCTGTGAGGGGCGGCCCTGGCCACTTCGATCGCCACCGGTGAGAAATCCACCGCCTCAACCTCCCAGCCGGAATCGGCCAGGGATCGGGCATTGCGGCCGTCTCCGCAGGCGAGGTCGATCGCCCGTCCGGGGCGCAATGTCGCGAATCGGGATGTCAGTGCGCATGGCGGCGCTGGCCCCCAGGGGTTCTCGGCGCTGGCGTAGCGGTTATCCCATGATGTCGAGTCCACCACAAAAAAACCTTTCGTAGACCGGTTGAGTTGCCTTGCCCCATCTCGCGTCGGCTGGGCGTGCGCGAAAGCCGGGTGCGGCGAGCGATCCTCAGGCGAGGCCGAGGAACAGCTTTTCGAGTTCGGCTTCGGTCATCGGTGCGCCACCGTCGGCGGCGGCGCCGCTGACGCATTCCCGCAGGCCGGTCGCGACGATCTTGAAACCGGCGCGGTCCAGGGCGCGGGAAACCGCCGCGAGTTGGGTGACGACGTCCTTGCAGTCGCGGCCCTGCTCGATCATGGCGATCACTCCGGCGAGCTGCCCCTGAGCACGACGCAGCCGGTTCAGGACCGCGGCGGTGCTGTCTTGGTCACCAACCATGGTGTGCTCCGTCCTGTAATTGGTTTCTTTCGATCTCCCCATAGGGGTATCGGCAGGTCAGCCAACCGCGTCGGTCCGGGAATGCCGAAACAGGCGGCGCATTGGGCAGTGCCCGTAGCGGGTGCAGGCAATCGACATTCCGGCGGCGATCACTGTCAGTCCGGCGGCGGCGGCGCCGACCGCGGGATGGACCTCCTCAGCCAGCATCACCGAGGCCATCAGCAGGACGAACCAGCCGAACAGCTTGCGCAGTGTGGCCGGGTCGATGAAGGCGATGAGCCGTCCACCGATGAGGGCGCCCACCACCGCGGCGGCGGTGACCATGCCCGCGAGCCGCCAGTCGATGTGCTCGGTGGCCAGGTGCCCGGCGAAGCCGGCGAAGGACTGCATCGCGATGATCACCAGCGAGGTGCCCACGGCGATGGGCATGGGCAGTCCGGCCAGGAGGGCCAGGGCGGGTACCAGCAGGAAGCCGCCGCCGGCGCCGACGAGTCCGCTGATCACGCCGACGGTGACGCCCAGCAGCGTGATCTTGAGCACCGGCAGGGGCTGATTACCCTCGAACACGGCCATGTCCTTGCGGCCGCGCAGCATCGCGACGCCGGCGGCGATCATGATCACCGCGAAGGCGATGAGCAGTACCGTGCCGGGGATGAACCGGGCCAGCCGGCCGCCGGTGTAGGCGCCGGCCATGGCCGCCAGCCCGAAGATCACCGCGACCCGCCAGCGCACGCGGCCGGCGCGGGCGTGGGTGATCGCGGCGATCGCGCTGGTCACCCCGACCACCAGCAGAGACGTGGCGATGGCAGGTTTGGCGTCCATGCCGGCCACGTAGGCCAGCAGCGGCACCGTCAGGATCGATCCCCCACCGCCGAGCAGACCCAGCGAGATGCCGACGAGGACCGCCAGGGCGATGGTCACCGCGATCATGGCGGCTAGCCCGCCTTGGCTGGGCCGGACGGCGCGCTGACGAGTTGGGACACGATCGTCTGGGCATCGCAGGCGGTGCCGCGGTTGTAGGGCAGCCGCGACAGCGCCATCCCCATCGCGCAGGTGTTGGTCAGCGCCGCGCCGGCCAGTCCTCCGCCGATCCCGGCGGCCACCCATTTGAGCTTCGGCACGGCGATGCTGCCCAGAATGGCCGACAGCACGATCGAGCCGGCGACCAGGCGCACCTGGCGTTCCAGATCCCAACGCTGCGCGCCCCGGTTGACCGCGAAGCCCTGGGCCTCCCAGGCGGTGATACCGCCCTCGAGGATGTGCACGTTGACCAGACCGGCGTTGCGCAGCGTCTCCTCGGCCTGCGCGGCCCGCTGACCCGACCGGCACACCAGCACCACGTCGGAGTCGAGGTGCTCGATGATCTCGTCGCGGTGCTCACGCAACAGATCGAGCGGAACGTTGTAGGCGCCGGCGATATGGGCGGTTTCGAACTCGCCCGGGGTGCGGACGTCGATCACCCGCGGCGGTGCAGCGGTGTGCAGCAGATCACGCAGCTCTGTGGAATTGATGGTGGCGGCCGGTGCGGTCATGACGTCCTCTCAGTTTGGCCGGTAGCGGTCAACGACCCGTGATCTTGATACCGCCGGGGGTATTAATGCTTTATCGTACACATACCCCTGGGGGTAAATGCAAGAGCGGAATATTTATACCCCACCGGGTACTTGACATACCCATAGGGGTATTGCACGATGGCCTCACCGCCACCACGAACGGAAAGAGAACCAGAGCCATGAAGTTCATCCAGTACTACCTGGACTGTCTGTCCCACGCGTCCTACCTGATCGGTGACGAGACCACGGGCCGCGCCGTTGTCGTCGACCCACAGCGCGACGTGGCCGAATACATCGCCGACGCGAAGGAGCTCGGCTTCACCACCGAACTGGTCATCGAGACGCATTTCCACGCCGACTTCCTGTCCGGCCACCTCGAACTGGCGAAGGCGACGGGGGCGAGGATCGTCTACTCCTCGGTCGCGCAGCCCGAGTTCGACTTCATGCCTGTCGGGGACGGCGAGCGTTACTCGCTGGGCGATGTGACGCTGGAGTTCCGCCACACTCCCGGACACACGCCCGAGTCGCTGAGCATCGTGGTCTATGAGCACGCCGACGACACCGTGCCCTACGGCGTCCTGACCGGTGACACCCTGTTCATCGGCGATGTGGGGCGCCCGGACCTGCTGGCGTCGATCGACTTCACGCGCGAGGAGCTGGCCGACAAGCTCTATGACTCGCTGCACGACAAGCTGATGACGTTGCCCGATGCGACCCGGGTGTACCCCGCGCACGGCGCCGGCTCGGCCTGTGGCAAGAACCTGTCGACTGAGCTGTGGTCCACGATGGGCGACCAGAAGACGAGCAACTACGCCCTGCGTGCCCCCGACAAGCCGACGTTCATGGACCTCGTCACTGAGGGACAGCCCCCCGCGCCGGGCTACTTCGTCTACGACGCGATCCTCAACCGCAAGAACCGCGAGTTGCTGGACGAGACCAAGATGCCGACCGCGATGACCTACCAGCAGATGCACGACGCGATCGATGGCGGTGCTGTGCTGGTCGATGGCCGCACTCCCGAGGAGTTCGCCCAGGGCCACCTGCGCCGCGCCATCAATATCGGTCTCGAAGGCCGCTATGCAGAGTTCGCCGGTTCGGTGCTGCCGTCCGATGTCGACATCGTGCTCTTGACCGAGCCCGGTCATGAGCTCGAGGGCAAGAACCGGCTCGCCCGGATCGGTTTCGACCGGGTGATCGGCTACCTCGCCGAGCCCTACCAGGCGATGTTCGAACACCGCGACGACGTCCAGGTCGCCTCGCGGCTGACCGCCAAAGCCTTCGACGAGCGGGCCGCGGAGATCACCGACCTCCAGATCGTCGATGTCCGCAACCCGGGCGAGGCCGCCGCGGGCACGATCCCGGGCGCGATCAACATCCCGGTGGGCCAGCTGCCCGCCCGGCTCGACGAGCTCGACGCCACCAGGCCGACCGTCGTGTACTGCGCCGGCGGCTACCGGTCGTCGGTCGCCGCGAGCCTGCTTCGGCAGCACGGCTTCGCCGACGTCAGCGACATCCTGGGCGGCTACAACGCCTGGGCAGAAGCCATCCAAAACGCCTGAGCGATTACGGAGATCAGCCAAATGGGGTCATTAATGCCAAGCATCAGGTCCTGATCGTCGGCGGCGGCACGGCCGGCATCACTGTCGCGGCGCGCATGTTTCGCCAGGGCTACCCCGACGTCGCCGTCATCGAACCGTCGGACACGCACTACTACCAGCCGCTGTGGACCCTGGTCGGTGGCGGGCAGGCCAAGGCCTCGAGCACCGAGCGCCCCGAAGCGTCGGTGATGCCCAAGGGCGCCACCTGGATCCGCAAGGCCGCCAGCGCGGTCGACCCGGACTCCAACATCTTGACGTGCGCCGACGGTGCCACCTATGAATACGACGTCCTCGTGGTGTGTCCCGGCATCCAGCTGGACTGGAACCATACCCAAGGGCTCGACGAAGCCCTGGGCCGCGGCGGCGTGTCGTCGAACTACCGGTTCGACCTCGCCCCGCGCACCTGGGACCTCATCCGCACCATGCGTTCGGGCACCGCGGTGTTCACCGTCCCCTCCGGTGCGATCAAGTGCGCCGGCGCGCCGCAGAAGATCGCCTACCTGGCCGTGGCGATCCCGAGCACGAGGCGCATGTTCCACGCTTCGGGCTCGTTGCGGTAGTGCACGTTGTCGTAGGCGATGGACAGGATGGCGCCGTCGTTGAGCAGCACCAGCATCACGATCATGATGGCGGTCAACGGGTAGAAGTTGAACACGACGATGGCGATGGTCATGAACAGCAGCACCCGCAGGGTTTCGGCGATGCGATACATCGCGTAGCTGTTCATCCGCTGAAAGATCTTGCGGCTCTCCTTGATCGCGTCGATGATCACCGACAGGCCTGGGGTCAGCAGCACGATGTCGGCAGCCGCGCGGGCGGCGTCGGTGGCCCCGGATACGGCGATGCGGCAGTCGGCTTTCTTCAACGCGGGGGCGTCGTTGACCCCGTCGCCGGTCATCCCGACGATGTGGCCGCGTTTCTGCAGCACGTCGATGATGTGGTACTTGTGCTCGGGAAATACCTGGGCGAAACCGTCGGCGGTCTCGATGGACTCGGCCACCGCCGCCGATTCGTTCTTCTTCACCTCGCCCAAGTTTGCGGCGTCGAGGATGTCGGTGCCCAACCCGACCTTGGCGGCGGTTTCCTTCGCGATGGCCAGCGCATCGCCGGTCACGATCTTGACGGTGACGCCCATCGCTCGTGCGGCGTCGACCCCGAGCATGCGCTGGCCGATCAGCGGGTCCTCGACCTGCCCGGGCGAGCCGACTACATGAAAGCCCTGCTCTGGGACTACCAGAACAACCCGCCCCAATACCGCAAATGGCAGGCCTGGCTACGCGCACGCCAACCCAAAGTGCTCGCCGCCTGGGGCAAAACGACCCCTTACTTTGCCGCCCCCGGCGCCGAAGCCTTCCGCACCGACGTCCCGGACGCCACCGTCATCCTGCTCGACACCGGCCACTTCGCCCTCGAAGAAGAAGCCGACACCATCGCAGACGCGTCGAACGAACTGCTCCGCAATGCCTTCGCCACCTAGCCGCAGACCGCGCTAGCTAGCCGCCGCGGAGATTTACCCGTCTCTGAGACGTGGTAAACAAACCAGTATCTGCGGTGACATCGCCGGTCGGGCCTACCATCGACTCATGGCGATACTCAGGGAGAGCCTGAACTCGCTCGACGCGGCCTTCTTGGAGCTCGAGCAGCTCGATGAAGGGGCGTTGATGCACACGGGCGCCGCCCTCCTCTTCGATCCGAGGGCCGACGGCGGAGCGCCGTCGCACCAGGAGCTCCTGGCGCTGCTGGAGGAGCGCCTCGGGATGCTCCCGCGGTTCAGCGCACGACTCTCGGAGCCGCGCGTCGAGGGGCTGCGCCGGCCGGGATGGGTCTCGGATCCGACCTTCGATCTCACCGCTCACGTGCGCCATGCGACGCTGCCGGCCCCGGGCAGTCATGCAGAGCTGCACGAGTGGCTCGGCGACTTCTGGTCGCACCGCCTCGACCGCGCCCGACCGCTCTGGGAGATGGCCCTTGTCGACGGGCTCGAGGGTGGCCGGTGGATGCTTGCGACCAAGATGCATCATGCCATGGTCGACGGCGTCGGTGCGATGGACATCGGATACGTCCTCCTCGACACGGAGCCACATCCGGGCCCGCGTCCGGCTCCTCAGCCGAGCGAGCCGGACGACGGCGCCGATCGCTCTGCGCTGCCGGGCCTGCTCTCACCGGCGGTGGCCGCGGCGCGCGCTGCTATTGACATCGCGCGTCACCCGAGCCAGCTGGTGCGGGCAGGTGAGGCGGCGGTCGCCATGGGGAACGTCATCTGGCAGGACGAACTGCATGCGACGCGTGAGTCCTCGCTCAACGTGCCGATCGGCACGACTCGCCGCTTCGCGTCAGTGTCGATCGACTTGGCCGCGGTGAAGCAGATCAAGCAGGCGCTCGGGGGCACCGTCAACGACATCATGCTCGCGCTTACCACGGGCGCCTTGCGGCGCCTGCTCACGCAGCGGGGTGAGCCGCTCGAGCGTCCCCTGCGGGCGATGGTGCCGGTCAACACCCGCGGCGACGACCACACGAGCCTCGGCAACCAGGTGAGCTCGCTGTTCGTCGATCTTCCGATCGGCGAGCCGGACGACCGCCGGCGCTACGACAAGACCCGGGCTGCGACCGAGGCCCTGAAGTCCGGCACCATGGCGCTCGGAACTTCGACCATCTTCGCCATCACCGAGCCGGTACCGCCGGTGCTCCATGGGCGGATCGCGGAGATGTTCTTCGCCGCAAGGCTGTTCAACATCACCATCACGAACATCCCGGGGCCGCAGTTCCCGCTCTACGCGCTCGGCGCCCGCCTGCGCGGGATCGTGCCTCTCGTCCCGCTCGCCGCCGACCATGCGCTTGCACTCGCCATCCTCTCTTACGACGGGAAGCTGTTCTTCGGTATCAACGCGGATCGCGCCGCGATGCCCGACCTCGACGTGGTGCAGAGCGCGCTGCTGGACGAGTTCAACGCGCTGCTTTCGCTCGCGCAGGCGTAAGGGCGAGGCACAGAGCTCCGCGCAACGATTTTCAGTCGTGCCGTTGGATCATCGAACGACGCGAAAACCGCTGAAACAGGCGGGCCTGCTGCCTCGGCCGCGCCGGAGAAAGCTCGCAAATCGCGCGGTTTGACTCGCAGGTCATCGCGGCGACAGCGATCGCACTTGTACGTTCCTGAGGAACGACTGGAACCGGCCGGGGCCGGCAGCGGCGGCGGGCCACGGCATCTTGGCGTGTTGACGTCCGGCAGCCCCGTTCAGCCGGCGGCGCCTTGTCCGACGGCTTGGATCGCGGCGTGCTCGTGCAGGGCCATTTCGGCGTCGTGGTGGGCGGGTTTGAGGTCGAACACCACCTCTTTGACTGTTCCGGTGAACGCGTAGGGGGCCTTGTCCTCGTAGTCGCGATCGACGACGAGGCCGTTGTCGCGGCCGATGTCCATCCCGGCGTAGGAGGAGAAGGCGACGGGCACCGTCCGGGGCATATCGCCCTCACCGATCAACTCCTCGCCCGCCCACAACGACACGTGCCCACCGGCACCGGGTGTGGACTCGTCGATCTCAAACAGCATCTTCACCGTGACGTCGCCCGTCGGGATCGGCTGGGTGGACACCTGCTTGTAAGTCTCCACGCCGAGGAAGGAGTAGGTGTGGTGCAGCAGACCGTTGCCGTCGACCCACAGCGCGAACCCGCCGATGAAATCGGCGTTGGCGACGAGGACGCCCTGGGCGCCACCGTCGGGGACGTCGAGATGCGCCTCGATGGCGTAGGACCGGCCCGTGATGTGGGGAACCATGCCGCGCTGGACGTTCTGGACGTCGCCTTTGAACGTGAACCGGGTAGTCGTCGGCATCGGCGGCAGCATGCCGAAGAAAACTGATAGCCCCCCCAGCAGCGGCAACACCCGGTTGCGTTCGGCTTCCCGCCAAAACAGCTGCTGCAGCTCTTCGAGTTTGTCGGGGTTGTCGGCCGCCAGGTTCTTGGCTTGGGAGAAGTCGTCGGGCAGGTAGTACAGCTCCCACACGTCGTTGGCCGGGTCGTACACCCCGGGCGCGAAGCGTTTGAGTGTCTCGGGGGAAAAGTCCCAGGGTGCCTTCTCCAGCCGCGCACAGGCCCACCAGCCGTCCTGGTAGATGGCACGGCTGCCGAACATCTCGAAGTACTGCACCGTGTGACGCTCCTCGGCGGCGGCGTCGTCGAAGGTGTGCACGAAACTCGCGCCGTCCATCGGCTCCTGATCGATGCCGTCCACGGTCGTCGGCACGGGCAGCCCGACGGCCTGCAGCACCGTCGGGGCGATGTCGATACAGTGCGTGAACTGCGCCCGTATCTGGCTGTCTGGTTGGATCCGGTTCGGCCAGGCGACGACCATCGGGTCCCGGGCCCCGCCGAGGTGGCTGGCCATCTGCTTGCCCCACTGCAACGGGGTGTTGTTCGCGTGCGCCCAGGCGGCGGCGAAGTGCGGCGCGGTGTGATCACCGCCGAGTGCCTCGATCCCGCCGTACTGCTCGATGAGCTGCAGCTGGTGCTCGGCGTCGAGAACCACCCCATTGAGGAAGGTCATCTCGTTGAACGAGCCGGTGATCGTTCCTTCCATGCTGGACCCGTTGTCGCCCCAAATGTAGAAGATCAGCGTGTTGTCCAGGTCACCCATGTCCTCGACCGCGTCGAGGAGCCGCCCGACGTTCCAGTCGGCGTTCTCCGAGAACCCCGCGAAAACCTCCATCTGCCGCGCGTACAGCTTCTTCTGCGCGTCGGACAAGCTATCCCAGGCCGGAAACAGATCCGGTCGATCGGTCAGTTCGGTGTCCTGCGGGACGATCCCGAGTTTCTTCTGGCGTCCCAGGGTCTTTTCGCGGTAAACGTCCCAGCCGTCGTCGAACTGGCCCCGATACTTATCGGCCCACTCCTTCGCGACGTGGTGCGGGGCGTGGCTGCAACCGGTGGAGTAGTACATCATCCACGGCTTGGACGGGTCCTGGGCGCGGACGCCGTGCAGCCACTCCACCGCCTTGTCGGTCAGATCGTCGGGGAAGTAGTACTGCTTTCCGTCCTCACCCTTCGGAACCCCCAGCACCGCGTTGTCCTGGGTGATGATCGGGTCGTACTGGCCGGCCGCGCCGCTCAAGAAGCCCCACCAGTGGTCGAATCCCCAGGCCTGCGGCCAGTGGTCGAAGGGGCCGGCGGCCCCCTGCACGGTATCGGGGGTCAGGTGCCACTTGCCGAACCCACCCGTGACATAACCGTTGTCCCGCAGAATCCGCGGCAGCGCGGCGCAGCTGCGCGGCTTAGCGGCGGTGTAGCCGGGGAACGGGCCAGGGTATTCCGCGATCGAACCGAATCCCACCCGGTGGTGGTTGCGTCCGGTCAGCATCGCGGACCGAGTCGGTGAGCACACGGCGGTGACGTGGAAACGGTTGTAGGTCAGCCCGTTCTGGGCGACCCGGGTCAGATTCGGAGTCCGGATGGCGCCGCCGAACGTGTCCGGGCCGCCGAACCCGGCGTCGTCGATCAGCACGATCAGCACGTTCGGCGCCTCCTCGGGCGCCTTCGGGCCTGCCACGATCGTCCAGTCGGCTATCGACTCGTCGAGCGTGCGCCCGATGGTGCCCCCGAAGTCGCGGTCCGGTAGCGGTAGCCGCGTGCGATCCGGACTGAACTTGTCCATCGCCTCGGCCAGTGACGCCTCCAGGCCCTTCAGTGTCGGCGCATCCATCTCCACGACCGACGTCATCGCTGATCCCGCCAGCGCCTGCTGCACCGATAGCCGGCTGGCCGACGGCAGCACGGCGATCACCACACCCGCGCCGGCCGCCAGCGCCTGCCCGATCTTCTCCTGCAAACCACTCTTGATCCGGTGATCGGCAAACCTGCCAGCCAGGCCGCCAGCCGCGGCGCCGACTGCCGCCGAGGCCAACAGCGGCGGTGCGAACAGGCCCACCGCTATGCCAACGCCGGCGCCCCAGCCGGCGCCCTTGCGGCCGAGGTGGTTGCCCGTGTCGATCACGGTGGTGTTGCCTTCGGAATCCTTGGCAGCCAGTACCGCACCACGAAGCGCGATCCGCTTGTGTTTGACGCTCTCGGCCAGGGCATCGAAGTCACGGCGGCCAAGCTCGAGATCCTCGTAGCCAGCTACCAGGACCAGTGTCTGCTCTTCACTCATCAAATTCCCCCTTTGCTACGCCCACGCTCGAATTTGAAGGGCGCTACTTCGATGCTGACCCGCTGCGGACTGGCCGACGAGGCCCACGTGCCCGACTCGGGGTGGCGAACGCCTTTCGGACACTCGGAATCGACGATGCCGCTGAACGGTGAAATCGCCACCCCATGATCCCGCGGGTTAGCGATAGGACAGGAAAAGAAATATGCCCGCCAGTCATGCGAGCGGGGTTCGGTTGAACTTCGTGACCATCGCGGCCACCGCCTTCGGGATCGAATTCAGACAGTGGGGATGCTAGTGACGGCAACGGCGCGAGTCGCCCGTTCAGCGTGATTCACAGATAAAAATCAGCCAGGCAATACCTAGAAATTAGCTTGCTGAAACCGAACGTCGACTGCCAGCATGGATGCACTTCAAACCTTGCGTTCGTTTAACGTTCTCAACCTGACACGCGGCCTGCGGCCGTGACGATCAGAGATGATGGAATGGGTTCATGGGTGAAGTCTTGGACTGCGGCCCTCGGAGCCAATAGGAGCGACAGAGCTGAGGACCAGTGCCGTGGCGGCATACCGTCCGCGAGGGATCCCGTGCGCCGCACGAACCGACCAGGCCCGAAGGACCGACAAGACAGGACCGACAAGAAAGCTCTTGTGAGATTTGCGTTACTGGAATCGAGATCTCGATCAGGGTCGATCCGCGAAGTCCACACTGATGGTTCGCTGGGCTCACACGAAGGCGCTCATGGGTGAGCTGGTGCGCTACGCCGATGACGGGGTGGTGTTGTGCCGCTCAGCAACTACTTTCGCACCGGCAACGCCGCCACCAAGTTCCGCCAGATCGACGACTATGTGGTACGGAGGCTGCTCCGCTTGACGATCAAGAAGCGGGGCCGCAACCTGCGTCCCGGCCAAGTCGATCAGTGGACCGAGGAGTGGTTCAACGGGCTCGGCCTGCACCGACTTCGTGGCACCATTCGCTACCCGAAGGCTGCGTAACCATGTCCAGAAGATCATCGGTAAGCCGTGTGCGGGAAAACCGCACGCACGGATTGAAAGGGGGATGGGGAAACGGGTCTGCCCCGCAGACACCGCGCCCCTGACTACCAATGGCCGGGCCCTGGAGTCTGGACAAGCTATCCGCGGTGGCTGGCGAGCCAGAGCGTCGGCTTCGCCGGTACGCCGATGTGGGATTGCTGCACCGGCAACCAGATGGCGACTTCGAGCCGGACTCTCTGCGCCGGTTGCGCATGATCCGGTTCGCGCGAAGCCGGGGTGTCGGTGACGAACAGCTGGTGGCGGCCACGGCACGCCAAGGTGATCTGCTGGGCCTCTTCGGTGAACACGATCCGGTCGATGAAGAGGCGGGAAGTCTGACGGATACCGCCCAGGAGCTCGGTCTCGATGATGCCCTGATCGCAGAACTAGCAGAAATTCTCGACTGGGGCGACACCGAACCGATCACCGAGGCGGACGTCGCCATGTTGCGCGCGTTGGCCACGGCGCTGGCGATCTGGCGATGGGGATGCCGCACGACGCAACGAGGAAGCAGTAGTGGTCATCGACGCCCGCAGTGACAATAAGCCGTCGGCCTAAAAGCCTAGACACCTCACGAGAATTCGAACCGAATAACAGAAGTCGAAGCTAAATCAACCGCGTAAGAAGACCAGCCGGAACTTGCCGATCTGGATTTCGTCGCCGTCGGCCAGCACCGCCGAGTCCACGGGTTCACGGTTGACATACGTGCCGTTAAGACTGCCAATGTCGACAACCTGGAATTCGCCGTTCTCCAGCCGGAACTCGGCGTGCCGGCGGCTGACGGTGACGTCGTCGAGGAAGATGTCGCTGTCGGGATTTCGGCCGGCCGATGTCATCGGTTGATCCAGCAAGAACCGCGAGCCGGCGTTCGGGCCGCGCTTGACCACGAGCATGCCTGCACCGCTCGGCAGTCCTTGGGCTGCCTCTTCCAGTTCGGCGTCGGCCACGGGGGCAGCGCGCAGTTCGTCGCGGAAGGCCGCGCGGAAGGCCGAGGTGGTTTCCGCGGTGACGTCGTCAGACTTCTGCTCGTTGTGCGGGTGCGTCACCTAGTGTTCCCTTGTCGGCCGTCAATGGCAGCGCCGCTGGAGCCGGTTGATCGCTGGGCCCGAGCCGCGCTGGAATTGCCGGATCCAATGGGTGCGGGCGTGTGCCCCAGGTCATGCGCCAGTCTAACTCTGCACCTCTTGCCGTCTGGCTCGTTTAGCTGATTAGTAGTGGCGACAGACCGCGCAGCCGGGCTCCGGCGGGATTGTCAGCACATGCACATTACTCGGTAGAACCCGAGCGTCGTGATTTGAGCAGTCCCTGGTACTCGTCCCTAACCTCGGCTTCACTTCGTTGTTCCAAAAGGTCGCGAATCATCTGAATAGATTTGTGAGAGTACCGGTGGACCTTGATGGCACCCAACTTGAACAGCTTCGAGCATTCGGAGTCTTCCTTCAGGCCCAGAACGGCAATCGCAGCCGTCGCTGTATATTGCGTAATTCCCAGCTTGTCGGCGAGAGCCCCTTATGTTCAAGTTATAGGATCCGAGTTCGTCGACGCGCTTTAACGCTACCACTCCTGCGCCGGGTGTCCCTTCCGGGAAAATAGTTACGGGGAGGCTACCAGGAGCGAGAAGTCGACGAACTTCGTCGACTTCGTTTGCGAACATTGCCAACGGCTCGAGCGCCTCCTTCTTGGCGGCCGCGGTGCCAGACGAGCCGGACACGATGGCGCCGGCGTGGCCCATCGTCTTGCCCTCCGGCGGGGTGAATCCCGCGATATAACCGAGAACGGGCTTGGAGACGTTTGCCTTGATGTAGTCGGCGGCGCGTTCCTCGGCGTCGCCACCGATTTCGCCGATGATCACGATAATCTTGGTGTCCGGGTCATTCTCGAACGCCTCGATCGCGTCGATGTGAGTGGTTCCGATCACCGGGTCGCCGCCGATACCGATGCATGTCGAGGATCCGAAATCGCGCAGCTCGTACATCTCGTACATCATTTGGTAGGTCAGGGTGCCCGACCTCGATACCAGACCGATAGGTCCGGGGCCGGTGATGTTGGCCGGGATTATGCCGGCCAACGCCTCGCCGGGCGTGATGACGCCCGGGCAGTTCGGCCCGATGATGCGCGTCTTAGGCGCCTTGGCGCCACCATTATCCAAGTTGTATTGCCACGCATAGGCGTTGTCCTGCACCGGAATTCGCTCGGTGATCACGACGAGCAGCGGGATCTCGGCGTCGATCGCCTCGATGATGGCGTCCTTGGCGAACTTCGGCGGCACGAACACCACGGACACGTCGGCGCCGTTTTCCTACATCGTCTCCGCGACGGTGCCGAACACCGGCAGTTCCACTTCGTCGCCCTGCGCGTTGGTGTGGTTGACGGTGGTGCCGGCCTTGCGAGCATTCACGCCACCGACCAGCCGGGTGCCGGCCTTGAGCATCCGAGCGGTGTGGACGGACCCCTCGTTGCCGGTGATGCTCTGCACGATGACCTTGGAGTCCTTGTTCAGGAAGATCGACATGATCAGCGGTCCTTAACGTCGTTTGGCGGCTGTATTGGATGCGGCCGCCAGAGCGGCCGCGGCGGCCCCGTGTCAGGGTTCGATTGGGAGTCTGGCCGAGCGTGACGTCGTCGCAAGGTCGTCAGGAGAGTCGGAGAACGTGATGGTGGTTCCGGGGGTCAGATATCGCACACGTCCGCGGTATTCGACTTCGATGCCCTGAATGTGTCGGGGGTCGGCGCTGACGGTGGCGCCTTTTCCGCTGACCCGCAGGTGCAGGTGCAGACCGCGGTAGTGGAACGGGAATGCCAGCATACCGAGTGTTTCCGGCCAGTTGGGGTTCAGGATGATGCGATTCTGGCGGGTCTCCATGCCGGTGAAGCAGCGCTGCATGAGATCGACGCTGCCGGCCATGGCCGCAAGATGGACGCCTTCGGAGGTGGTGCCGCCCTGGATATCGGCGACGTCGGATTTGAGCACCCACTGGAACAACTCCATCGCGTGATCGCGATTGGCCCTCGCCAGCACCCAGGCATGCACCACACCACTGAGTGTCGAGCCGTGCGAGGTGCGGGCAATGTAGTAGTCGACCATCGTCGCGACCTGATCGGCGGTGAAGCGGTAGCCGAGCCGGTCGAGCAGCTCACCCAGCTCAGTTGCCGACATCAGGTACAGCAGCATCAGCGCGTCGGCCTGCTTGGACGCCTTGTACCGGTTGACATCGTCGTCTTCGGCCTCGAGGATGCGATCGAGGCGTTGGATACTGCCGTAGCGCCGGCGGTAGTCGTCCCAATCCAGTTCCGCCAACTCGCCATACCCCTCGAACTGGCTGATCACCCCGTCGTGGAACGGGACGAACATCCGTCGGCTCACCCGATCCCAGTGCGCCAGTTCCTGCCCGCGCAGTCCGAGTCTTTCCCGCAGGTCGAGCCGGTTGGGCAGCGGCATCAGCTGCAGCGCGTCGAGGGCCCGCAGGATCACCCAGACCGCCATCACGTTGGTGTAGGCGTTGTTGTCGACGCCGTCGTACGGCGCGTCGGGATAGCCGGAATGGAATTCATCGGGTCCGATGACACCACGGATGCTGTAACGGTCGCGCTCTTCGTCGTAGCTGGCCCTGCTAACCCAGAAGCGCGCGATCTCCACCAGCAGCTCCGCGCCGTAGTCGATCAGGTACGCGAGGTCGCCGGTGACCTGATAAAACTTCCACGCGTTGTAGGCAACAGCGATGCCGATGTGCTGCGCTAATGCGCTCGAATCACGGTTCCACCGGCCGCTGCGCGGATTCAGATGGAGCTGCTGGCTTTCCTCGCGTCCGTCGCTGCCCGATTGCCATGGGAACATCGCGCCGGCGTAGCCGGCCGCTTTGGCGGCGCGGCGCGCCTCCGGCAGGCGTCGGTGGCGGTACAGCAGCAGCGACCGGGTGACGGTGGGCAGCCGCAGGTTCAGTACCGGGAAGATGAACAGGTCGTCCCAGAAGATGTGGCCGCGGTACGCCTCACCGTGCAGCCCGCGGGCCGGTGCCCCGCCGTCGAGATCCGCACTGTTGTAGGACACCGTCTGCAGCAGATGCAGCAGATGCAGCCGCAGGATGCGCAATTCGTCGGCGTGGCCCTCGAGTTCGATGGACAGCCGCTCCCACAGCTGCGACCAGCTGCTTCGGTGTCCGCTGAGCAGCTCGCCGAAATGGCCGAGTCGGCTCAGCGAGCGCTGGGCGTTTACGGCGGGCTCGAAGATCGCGACGTCGCGCCCGGTGTAGATGGTGATGATCTTTTCCACCGTCACCGACTGACCCGCAGCCAGCTCGACGGCGATATCGTGGCCGATCTCGGACGCCGTCTCCACGAGCCGATAGCCAGCCGACACGGCGTCATCCTCGCGGCGCACGGTGGTCCGCGCCGCCACTGCGATGGGGATGTGCGACTGGGTGGTCTGAACCGTCAACAGCACCGAATCGTCGGAGAGTTCCCGCTTGTGCAGCGATGTCAGATGCTTGCTGGCCAGATCCCGGTAGCGCTCGACCAGCGAATTCGAGACGCCGCCGTCGATCGTCGAGCGGATCTCGATCGTCCCCGACCAATCCTCGGCGACGATCGTGGCGGCCAGCGCACCGACGTGGGGCATGTGCATCGCCACGAATCGTTTCTGGATCACCGAACTGGTGCGGCCCGCCTCGTCGCGGAAGCGAAACTCCCGCGTCAGCACCGCGCCCCTGAGGTCGAGGGTCTGACGGTAGGCCAACACCTTGACCGCGTCGATGTCGAACCAGCTGCCACCGTCGACTCGGAAGGTCATGGGAAGCCAGTTGGGCAGGTTCACCAGGCTCTCGTTGGTGATCGTCCTGCCCGCTACGTCGTCGTCGAGGCGGTTGTAGACACCGGCGGCATAGCTGCCCGGATAGTGCACCTGCCCGGCCTTCGACTCCGGCGCAGCGCCGCGGCTCGCGAAGTAGCCATTGCCCACCGTGCACAACGCCTCCCGAAGCTTCTCGGTGGGCGGGTCGTATCC
Source organism: Mycobacterium sp. (assembly GCF_035314905.1). GTDB lineage: Bacteria > Actinomycetota > Actinomycetes > Mycobacteriales > Mycobacteriaceae > Mycobacterium. Next base: position 45,482 of record NZ_DATFYW010000003.1, on the reverse strand, counting down.
GTCAAAGGTGTAATCCCACGCCTTTTCGGACGTGTGCTCCGTGTTAGCAAGCCAGCGCGCGCGCTGCCGGACGAACTCTCCCGCCTGTTCGGGACCCTCCAGGGTGAAATGCGCCGCCGAGCGGCGCTCGCTGTCCCCACGGTGGCGGACGACGATTCCGATGCCGTCGAAACGAACCGCGTCGAACGCGGCTTCGTCGGTGAGGTCATCGCCGAGGTAGACCGGCAGCAGCGAACCCGTTTCGTCGATCAGACCCCGGATCCAGGCCAGCGTGGCGCCCTTGTCCCACTCGATATCGGGCCGCAACTCAATCACCTTGCGGGCCGTCGACGCCCGCAGGCCCATCCGCTTTCCGAGCCGATACGTTGCCGCGACGATCTGTGCGACGCGTTCCGGTGCGACCTCACGGTAGTGGACGGCGACCGCGAAACGCTTGTGCTCCAGGCGCACCCCCGGGATATGGGCGAGGGCGTCGCTCAGCGCGCCGGTCGCACGTTCCAGGGTCGGCACCGCGGCGGCGGCCTCGTCGTTCTGGTGATAGCTGCCGTCCGGCGCCGTGAGCTCAAGACCGTCGCTCCCGGCATACCAGATGCCGGGTATCCCGACCCGGCTCTGGACATCCACCAGGTCGCGGCCGCTCAACACGACGACCGGCCAGTCCGCCGCCAGGTGCTCCAGTGCCTCGGCCGCTCCGTCGACGAGCGTGGCCGTGTCCGGGTCGGATACGATTTCGGAAAGCGTGCCATCGAAGTCGAAAAACGCCACCGGCTTCCGAGCGCCGATGATCCCGACGAGCTGACCATAGGACTCCAGCGCGTTCGGAATTTCCGACATGCGCTTGTCACCGGTGCGAACCGTGACGTCGCGCAGGTCGGCGACCACTGCGTCCGCGTCGCACCGCGCCACTTCGTCGGCATGCCGGGTCCCGTCGACGACGATCACGAGTCCGAATCCGCCGTCGCGTCCCGCCGCTGCCCCCGCGTCGCTGTCCTCGATTACGACCGACCGCTCCGGTGGCACATCGAGTCGCCGCGCGGCTTCGAGCAGCAGTGCCGGCTCCGGCTTGCCGGATGACCCGAGCCGGGCCGACGCGACGCCGTCAACGCGGACGGGGAACAGGTCATCAATCCGGGCGGCTACGGGGGCTTGTTCCCAGTCTCGGCCCGAGGAGTAGGCGGCCGTGGCTATACCGGCGTCGTGCAACCGCCCGACCAGGTCGACCATCGAATCAAGCACCAGTACACCGTCGACCAACGGGTTACAGAACCCACCGGTGACCACCCCGTCGAGGTCGAAAAGCACCGCGTCGTGGTAGCGCGGATCGATGGTGACCGGCAGCTGCACGGTTAGTGCTCCTTGCTCGAGCTGATCGGCGCGCTGGCAATCGAAAGGATGCTATCGGCCATCGTATTGCCCGGCGCGCCGACAGATGGTTGGTTTCCACCGGACGGACTGTTCGGCTGGAGTGGGTTCGCTGGTCGCGTGATCCGCAACGCGCAGTTGTGGATTGCTCGTAGGGCGTTCGCGGGTCCACTCCCAGGCGCGGCAGCCACCGCTGTAACGCTTGGCCCCCGAGCCCCAAGTTTGTGGACACTTTCTCGCGCACTTTGCGCGCAACAACTGCAGGTTCGGTCCACAGCACAAGGAGCTCACCCGCAAATATCGGTACCGAGCCGACTGGGTGTTTCTCGTCAAGGATCGCGGCGCCGGCACCGTCACCATCGACGAGAACGGTCAGTCCACCCACTGGTACCCGTTCACCGACGAACTCGATCGGCGTCACTTCCGCGAAGCCGAGGCGACGTCGTTCCGCATGCAAGGGGCCGCAGGTGCGCAGCAGATCTTCCTCGCCGGCCAGCCCTTCCCGCCCTGGAACCGCGGCGAGGACCTCGAGGCGTTCATCGAGAAGGTGAACCAGGACCCGATCGGCCCGGGTGGTACCCCGGTGTTCAGTGCCCACCAGATGTGCAGCGCAAAGCTGGGCGGCGACCCGCAGACCTCCGTCGCGAAACCGAACGGCGAGCTGCACGACACGACCGGGGTCTGGATCGCCGACGCCAGCGGAATGCCCAGGTGCTCCGGGGTCAACCCCATGGTGTCCACGATGGCCCTCGCGCGCCGCACCGCGATGAACATGCTCAACCAACATTGACACCTGACGGACCTCGATACCTCCCGTCACGGTCAGCCTGTTTCAAATTGTTTTTGGCGGTGCTTTGCTGTCTTGACCTTGCCTGGGGTGTGCTGCTACCCCACAAGGTGGGGGCTGCCGCGCAGAGACGAATTCGATGCGCGACGCAGTCGCGGCCACCCCTCGTTGTGACTGATCTCGTCATGGTTGGTTGGGCCGGGTTCTTGGGCTTTGAGTGCAGACGGGAGCCCCGCCGCTGAGCGAATTGACAAGCGGCGTCAAATGTTGCGTACCAGGCGCGACTCAGGGTGCGGGCGACTCCGGCGGGGCAGGTCGGGCCGCGGTCAGCGATGGTCTTGCGGTCGGCGGGCTGACCGCAGGCGTCCCGCACGCTTTGTCTTCGCTCTACGCGAGTCCCGCATCGACCAGCAGACGTGACAGCCTGAGTTCGGCACACTTCGCAGAGACCGGCGCCAGTTCGTTTCGGGCGTCAGCCGCCCGGCCGGCGGCCCTGAGCGTTTCGATGAGGAGCAGTTGTGCCTGCAGCCCCGCCAGGGGTCTGCGCTCGCCGTCGATTCCGGCGGCCAGATCGGCGGCCCGTCGGCACGCCTGCTCGCGGTCGTCCGCAGAATCGCTCGCGGATAACAGGCGCACCCCGGAGTTCTCGTCGAGTTCGGCTGTCATCGTGGCGATTCCATTGTCACGGGGGATGGTGCGGGGCGATCGCAAACCGGCGGCAACCGTCTGCGGGAGCTCGATGCCCAGCCGGATGCGCTCATTGTTGATCCGGGCGGCAAGACGCGGCAGCCGCAGGTGGTCCGCGGCCTGCGCGCCGGCGGCGAGACGGTCGACCGCAGACCCGTGATCCCCCTGTGCTGCTGTGATCCGCGCACCGATCACGTACCTGGCGGCCAAATAATCCACTCCGCCACCGTCGGATCCGGGCAGATAGCTTTCGTCCAGTAGACGCGTGGCCTCGGCGAGGTCGCCCGTCTCGTAGAGCAATTCGCCGAGAAACGCACCCGCGAGCCGCGCCGCGTGCGAGTGGGGCCCGACTTCGGTGGCGATCTCGAATGCTTCTCGGAAGTTATTCAGGGCGGCGGGAATGTCGAGCTGATACCTGGCGGCGATGCCACCCAAGCAGCGTCCATAAACGGTGGAGAACGGTCCCATCATCTCCTGGTAGGGCGTGGCCCAATCAAGCAGCCGGTGCGCGGCGTCGAAGTCGAAGCGGTAGATCGCGGCGAACGCCGCGGCATTTCCGGCGCTCCCGGGAACCCGCGGATGCAGGGTGTCTGGTCTCGACATTGCTTCGGCGACCAGATCATCCACGCCCTCGACCCGATCGGCGAGGGTTTCGGCGACTGCTCGCACCACGTCCGCCTCGGCTCGCAGATCTGCCCGTATCGCATCGGAGAGGTCCGTCCGGCCCAGGGCCGCCTCGAAGCGATTCAGCGCGCCGTCGGTGAGCGCCGAACGTTGCAACAGGATATTCGCCCAGGCGATGACGAGTTGGAGCCGAGGTCGCGAAACCACCAGCTGTGTTGGCAGCTTCTTGACGATCCCGAGCAGCGTTGTCATCTTCGATTGCTCCAGCAGGTTTGTCTGATCCTGCTCGACAAGGTCAACCGCGCGGGCGGGATCCCCCGCAGCCAGCGCATGGTCGACGGCCTCGTTGAGGTAGCCGTTTTCGGCGAACCACTCCGATGCGGCGAGATGCAGTTGTTCGACCCGGTCGGGCCGGTCACGTTCGAGTCGACGGCGCAGAAACTCGGCGAACATCTGGTGGAAGCGGAACCAATTCGGGTCGTCGTCGATGCGCTGCAGGAACAAGCCGCGCTGCTCGACCTGTTCCAGCATCGCTTGCCCGTGAGTCACCCCCGCCAGCACGCAGGCCAGCCCGCCGCAGGTTCGCTCGGTGATCGATGTCACCTGGAGGAACTCGCACACATCGGGTTCGAGGGTGTCCAGCACGTTCTCTGCCAGGAACTCGCCGATCACGTCGCTGGCACCGGAAAGCCGGCGCACCAGGCTGTTCGCATCGCCGCCGCCGCGCAGCGACAATGCGGCCAGCTGCAGGGCCGCGGCCCACCCGTCGGTCGATGTGGTCAATGCCTCCGCGTCGCCGCGGGACAGGTGTAGGCCGCCGACATCGTTGAGGAACGACAGCGCTTCGTCGGTGTCGAAACGCAAAGCACCGGCATCGATCTCGATCAACTCGTCTGCCATCCGCAACCCGCTCAGTGGGAGTCGGGCGCGGGACCAGCTGGTCACGATGACCCGCAGGTGATGGCATCCGTTGTCCAGCAGGAAACCGAGGGCAACGCTGGTTCGGGTGTCGGACACGCGGTGCCAGTCGTCGATCACCACCGCGATCGGGTCGTCTTTTTCGTGGATTTCGTCGATCAGCGACGTCAACACGTAGCGGCCGGCGTCGTCGCCGTGCTCGTCCAGCACCTGCCCCAATGATTCGGCGAGGGCGGGACGGACCCGCCGGATCGACTCGAGCAGATGCGCCAGGAACCACACCACGTTGTTGTCGTCGTCGTCGACCGTCAGCCAGGCGACCGCGACGCCGCCGCGCGAGAGTTCCTCACGCCACTGCGCCGCCAGCGTGCTCTTGCCGAACCCCGAGGGTGCGTGGATGAGGATCAGCCGTCGCCGTCCGCCCGCGCGAAGGATGTCGGTGAGTCGGCTACGGGCGAGCAGTGATCTAGTGGGAACCGGGGGACGGTACTTCGTTGCGGGTTTCGGGGGCGTCGTCGTGGCGGCGGTATCCCGTTGAACTGACCGCGCCACGGGCGACTTTCGGCGCTCCACGCCCAGCTCGACGGGACGGGCCATCTCGTCGACCGTGACACCGCTGCGGCGCTCAATTTCACGAAGCTCGTCGCCGAATTCCGCCGCGGTCGCCGGACGATCCGCCGGATCGGCAGCCATCGCCCGTTCGATGATCGCGGCCACGTCAGCCGGCAGTCCCTGCGTGCGCAGGTCCGGGATGGGCTGTGAGGTGATTCGCAGGAACTGAGCGACCACCTGCTCGCCGGTGCGGCGCTCGAACGCGGCGTGGCCGGTCAGCGCACAAAACAGGGTGGCGCCCAGCGAATACACGTCCGATGCCGGCGTCGGCGATGCGCCCTCAAGCACTTCGGGCGCGGTGAAAGCCGGCGAACCGGTGATCACTCCTGTCGCCGTCTGGAAGGCCCCGGCGATTCTGGCGATGCCGAAGTCGGTCAGTTGGGGTTCACCGTAGTCGGTCAGCAGGATGTTTCCGGGCTTCACGTCACGATGCAGTGTGCCCGCGCGATGCGCGGCTTCCAGCGCACCCGCAAGCTTCACGCCGATGCTGAGCGTTTCGCACCAGTCGAGGGGTCCGTGCCGGCGGATCAGTACCTCCAGCGAATCCTTGGCGTGATACGGCATCACGATGAAGGGCCGGCCGCTGGCCATGACGCCGACCTGCAAAATGTTGATGATGTGCGGGTGTCCGGAAAGGCGTCCCATGGCGCGCTGCTCGCGCAGGAAGCGGGCGAGATTTTCCGGGTCAAGATCGGAAGTCAATACCTTGACGGCAACGGTGCGGTCCAGCGCTGGCTGAGCGCAGCGGTAGACGACACCGAAGCCGCCGTGCCCGATCTCCTCTATGTCGTCAAAACCCGCCTGACGCAGTTCCGCGGGGATGTCCGGGACCACATCCCGCTGTGTCGCACGCGGATCGACGTCGGCCATTGACGATCACTATCCTCGGCCTGGAGGCTATTCACCTCCGTTTGATCGACGAGATAACCCCACAATATCGCCGATCAAGGCGGCCCCGTATGAGATCGATGCGTTCGTCGGGGCATCTTATGAGATCGATGCGTTCGTCGGGGCATCTAGTGCCTTTATGAACCGCCCGTGGCTAGCAGCGCGCGCTGGAGGGGTGGGGTGGTGGCGGGACCACCGTTGTGAACAGCGTCCTAAGACGTACCTGTTGGCGTGTGTGGGCCCCCTCGCCGGCATCGGTGGGCGGGCCGAGCTTGGGGTCGTTGCCCTGGATCACGCTGTTGGTGCGCACCGTCGTCGTATAGCGGGCGGCCTCCGTCCGTGCGAGCATGGCCTCGACATCCAGCCCCAGCGCGCCCGCCGCCGCCCGCACGACCTTGGCGAAGCACACGGCCAGGTCTTGCGGGGTGGTCAGCACCTTGACCGCGTGTACTCGTCGTCGCAGACGACGAAACCGTCGGTGAAGGTGCCATCGTGTCGATGTACAGAGTGATCGCCACCTGCCTCTCCCCGGAGTCCAGCCAACGGTTGAGGGCGGCAGCGTAACACCCTAACGACGCAGTGTCGATAATTAATCGACGCTAAGTCGTTAGAACTTGGCGCTCAGGTGGCGCCGGGATAAAGCGCGCCGACCCAGATCCCTGCCAGCACGGACGTGACCGCTTCCGGGCGGGCGTGGTCCATCGTGACGCGCTCCGTCATGTAGTTGATGTTGAGCAGGATCAGCGCGCGTGCGACCTCGGCAGGGTTGGCCACGTTGGTGAGGCCCTGACGCTTCTCGCGGCGGATGAGCTTGGCGATCTGATCGATGTACTCCTGGACGATCCGGCCGCGGAAGTACCGCTGAGCAACCTCGTCGTGATGGGAGGCCTCGTTCATCGCCGCCAGCACGTCAGCGTGCCGGCTCCAGATCCGGACGACGTCGAGCAACCCTTCCCGCACGGCGGCGACGCGATCTGGGTTCTCGCTGTCGAGCCAGGTTCGCGTCGCGTCGAACATCTCCGCGGCGACCCGATCGACGAGGCGCATAACCAGCTCGTTGCGGTCCTTGAAGTAGTGGTAGAAATTCGACCGCCGCATGTTCACGGCCGCGGTGACGGCATCGACCGTGAGGTCACGGAAGCGGATCTCCTTGAGCAGCGCCTCCGCCGCGTCGAGGATCTCGCGCTCGGCGTCCTCGGGCTTGCGTCGTATGCGCCGCTTCGATGTCATCGATTTCACCGATGTGACCACACGGTCCCGGCGGCCTTTGCGCCTGCGATCGTCTCGCGCATGATCTGCTCCGCGTCGTGGCGCGGGCGCCAGCCGAGCTCGCGGCGCGCCTTTTCGGTGCCCATGGTCTGGGATCGCCGTGTGACGTTGATCCAGGCGAGCTCCTGCGGGAGAAGGCTCCCGAGCCGCGTCACGAACTCGGTCGCCGCCTTGACCGCCAGGGGCGGCAATGGGACCGTCCGCCAGCCGAGCTCGCGCGCGATGTCCGTCATCGTGACCGTGCCGTCTCCCGCGAGGTTGTAGACGCCGGGGGCTCCGCGGCCCTCGATCGCGGCGACGAGGGCGTCGGCGCAGTCGTCGTGGTGCACGAGCTGGATCGTCATCCCGGTCTCCGGTAGCACTGGAGATGCACCCGGGATGACCCGGATGAGGTCTCGTTCCAGCGGCAGGCGCCCGCCGAGCTGGAAGCGCCGGACGAGGTCGTTCATCAGTGCCGGCGCGTCGCGTCCCCCGACGATGCACGGCCGGAAGATGTACTCCTGGATGCCGGTGTCGTCGACCAGCTCATGGAACAGCGCCTCGAGCTCGGCCTTCTGCGCCGAGTAGTAGAACTCCTCCGTTCCCCGTGTCACGACGTCCTCGGTCAGCACCTCGGGACTGTCGGGGTGAAAGCCGTAGGCTGCCACCGATGACGTGTATACGAGCCGACGCGGGGCCGCCGCGACGGACGCCTCGAACACGTTGCGGCTGCCCTGCAGGTTGACCTTCCGGGTCTCCTCGCGATCGCCGAAGATGATGAACGCGAGATGCACCACGACGTCCGCGCCGGCGACGAGTTCGTCGACCGTGGAACGGTCCAGCACGTCACCGCGGCGATATTCGACCTTCGTCCAGCCGTGCGCGGCCGGGTCGAACGGCCGCCGCGCCATGCCCAGCACACGCTTGACCTGACCTGAGCGTTCCAGGGCGGCAAGCAGCGAGCGCCCGACCTCTCCGGTGGGCCCGGTCACGGCCACCGTGAGGCCTGTGTCGGGTGTCTGTACGTCGGTCGGCTTCTTCGGGGATGGTGTCATGGCCGCGCATACTAGGCCGTTAACGACGCGGTGTCAATAAAGATCCCGAATCTTATTGACACCGCGTCAGCAAGCGTCTAGCGTCCTCGTAGGGAAACCGTGGGAAGAGACCCGAACGCGATGAGAAGACTCAACGGGGCCGATGCGTTGATGCTGCACCTCGATGGAGGTAGCGCCTACAACCACACAATCAAGATCAGCGTGCTCGACCCGTCGACGGACCCCGATGGCTGGTCGTGGCCGAAGGCGCGGCGCATGTTCGAGGAGCGCGCCCACCTGCTTCCCGTCTTCCGTCTGCGGTACCTGCCGACGCCGCTGGGCCTGCATCACCCGATCTGGGTCGAGGACCCCGAGTTCGATCTCGACGCGCACGTGCGCCGGGTCGCCTGTCCTGCTCCCGGCGGGATGGAGGAGTTCTGCGCGCTGGTCGAGCAGGTCTATGCCCACCCGCTGGATCGCGACCGGCCGCTGTGGCAGACCTGGGTCGTCGAGGGCCTTGAAGGCGGCCGCGTCGCCCTCGTGACGCTGCTGCACCATGCTTACACCGACGGCATCGGCGTGCTGGACATGCTCGGCGCGTTCTACAACGACACCCCGGACGATGCCGCGGTGGTTCCGACCCCGTGGGCACCGCAGCCGCTGCCGTCGAGAGCGCGGCGCCTGGGTTGGGCGCTGCGAGACCTGCCCCCCAGGCTGCGCCGGTTTGTGCCGACCGCGCGCGCCGTGCGCGATCGGGTGCGCATCGAGCGCGACTTCGCCAAGGGCGGCGAGCGGCGCGTTCCGTCCGCGTTCGACCGCTCCACGCCGCCGGGCCCGTTCCAATGCGGGCTGTCGCGCAGCCGGCGATTCTCCTGCGAGACGTTCCCGCTCGCCGACGTACGCGAAGTGAGCAAAACGCTCGGAGCGACGATCAACGACGTCTTCATGGCGTGCGTCGCCGGCAGCGTGCGCCGCCACCTCGAGCGGGCCGGCTCACCGCCCGGCGAGGCGATGGTGGCCACGATGCCGCTCGCGGTCACGCCACCGGCCGAGCGCACCCACCCGGGCAACTACTCGTCGATCGACTACGTCTGGCTGCACGCCCAGATCGCCGACCCGCTCGAGCGGCTGCGTGCGACAAGCGTCGCCGCCGAGGCGACGAAGCAGCACTTCGCCCTGACCAAGGACGCCGACATCGGCGCGGTGCTCGAGCTCCTGCCCGGCCGCGTCGTCTCGGGCCTTGCGCGTGTCAACGCGCGGACCAAGGGCCGCTTCGACCCGTTCAAGAACATAGTCGTGTCCAACGTGCCGGGCCCGCGCGAGCCGCGGTACCTCGGCCGCTGGCGCGTGGATCGCTGGTTCTCCACCGGGCAGCTCTCCCACGGCGCGACGCTCAACTTCACCGTCTGGAGCTATTGCGACCAGTTCAACCTGTGCGTCCTGGCCGACGCCGTGGCGGTTCCCGACACGTGGGAACTCGTCCGCGGCTTCCGGGCCTCGCTCGACGAGCTGCTCGCGGTCGCCCGCGCGCAGGCCACTTCTACCGCGTCCTCCACCCCTTCGACCACGGGCTGAGCATGACTCGACTTGCCCTCGTGGACACGGCGTTCTTCGCCCTGGAGTCACCGACGCGGCCGTCGCACGCCGGCGTGCTGATGCTGTTCGATCCGCCCAAGGGGGAAACCGGGCCGGACTTCGCCCACCGCGTCGTCGACACGTTCCGCGCGACCGCGCCCGTCGCTCCGTTCGACCGCCGTCCCGCCCTCGGGCTGGGCCGGCTGCCCCACTGGGTGACGGTCGACGACATCGATCTCGGCTATCACGTCCGAGCGGTCGCACTGCCCGCTCCCGGCTCCCGACAGCAGCTGATGGAGATGGTGGAACACCTCTACGTGGCGCTGCTGGATCGATCGCGGCCGCTGTGGGAGTGCTACGTGATCGAGGGGCTCGAGGGCGGGCAGGTCGCCCTTTTCTACAAGCTCCATCACGCGCTGGCGGACGGCATCAGCGGGGCGAGGATGCTGTTCGGGTCGCTGTCCGAGTCGCCGGACGACTCGACCATCGCGCCGCTGTGGGGGCCGCAGGAAAAGACGCGCCGCCGCGCGCACCCGGCGCGCCGACCCAGCCCGGTGGACAGGCTGAAGATCGCTCGTCGCCAGGCGGAGACCATGGTGGGTGTGGGTCGGCGGCTCGCCGGGATCGTCCCCGAGGCGATCGGGCTGCGACGGGGTGCGAGAGCGCTGCCCTTCAGCGCGCCCCGGCTGGCCTCCGCCACGATGCGGCAGTCGCCGGCGCGCAGCTTCGCGATCTTCGACCTCCCGCTGTCCGAGGTCAAGCGCGTGGGCGAGCGGGCGGGCGGCAGCATCAACGATGTCGTGCTCACCGTGTGTGACCACGCCATGCAGCGATATCTCACCGAGCAGGGCGACCCCGTCGCGCGCCCGCTGATCGCCTCGATGGCCGTCTCCACACGCGGGGCGGAGGACGACAAGCCGTCCAACGCGGCGGCGCTCGCGCAGGTTCAGCTCGGCGCACCCGACGCCACGCCGGCGCAACGGCTCGAGCAGGTCGTCGCCTCGACCGCGACCCTGAAGGCGGGCGTGCGGGGCATGGCGCCCGGCGTGCTCGAGCTCGAGTCGGTCGTCTTCCTCGGCGCCGCCCAGTTGCGGGAGGAGCTTCCGATGTGGCGGGGGGTCGTACCGCAGGCGGCGAACATGCTCGTGTCGAACATCCCGGGCGGGCCCAAGGATGCGCTGTACATGAGCGGCGGGCGTCTGGCGAGCCTCTACGCCGCGCCGATCGTGCCGCCGGCCCATGCCCTGAACATCACCCTGGCCTCCTACGCCGGCACGCTGTGCTTCGGGGTCGGCGCCTCCCGGAACGTGATCCCCGACACCGCCCGGATCGCGGAGCTCGCACTGCAGAGTTTCGACGAGCTCGCGCGGAGCCCGGTGCGCCACATCCCCACGACACCCGCCTGACGAGAAGAGACGACCATGCACTACGCCGACGTCATCGAGGGGTACGCCGACCGTGCGCCCGACGCGATCGCCCTCGTGCATGGCGAGACGCGCCGGACGTGGGCCGAGTTCGAGGACCGGGCCGCACGGCTGGCGGGCGCCCTGCAGGACGCCGGGCTGGCTCCCGGCTCGAAGGTGGGGCTGCTGCTGTACAACGGCCCCGAGTACTACGAGGCCTTCCTGGCCGCGCTGAAGGCGCGGATGGTCCCCATCAACCTGAACTACCGCTACGTCGACGACGAGCTCGTCTACCTGCTCGAGGATTCCGACGCGGAGGCGCTGGTCTTCCACGCCTCGCTGGGCGAGACCGTCGGCCGCGTCGCCGAGCGCGTGCCCGCGCTCAAGCTGCTCGCCGAGGTCGACGACGGTCCTGCGGCCGGCGCGGGCGCGGAGCGCTACGAGGAGATCCTGGCTCGCTCGGAGCCGGCGCCGCGCATCGCCCGTCGTCATGACGACGAGATCATGATCTACACGGGCGGGACCACCGGCATGCCCAAGGGCGTCGTCTACGACGTCGGGGACTGGACCGACGGCCTGCTCGGACTGGTCCCCATCGTGCTCGGCGGCCCTCCGCTGCCCGACAATGTCGAGGAGCTCACCGCCGCCGGAGCCGAGCGGATCGGCGCGGGGGCCGCCCCCGTCGTCATGCCGTGCTCGCCGCTCATGCACACCGCCGGCCTGAACTCCGTCGCGGTTCAGCTCGCCGGCGGCCGCACGGTGACGCTGCCCGGGCGCTCGCTCGATCCCGACGAGATCTGGAGCGCGGTGGAGCGCGAGTCGGTGAACGTGATGATCATCGTGGGCGACGTGTTCGCCCGGCCGATGCTGACCGCGCTCGAGGAGAAGGCCGCCGCCGGCGGCGGCTGGGACCTCGCCTCGCTCGGGGTGATCCTGTCATCGGGGCTCATGTGGTCCGCGCCGGTCAAGCAGGGCCTGCTCGAGCATGTCGACGCCACGCTGATCGACGGCATCGGGGCCACCGAGGGCGCGATGGGCGTGCAGATCTCCCGCCGCGGCGATCCGCTCGCCCAGACCGGCCAGTTCATCCGGCTCGGAGAGACCAAGCTGTTCAGCGAGGACGGCCGCGAGATCGAGCCGGGCTCCGACGAGCCCGGCCTGATCGCCGCCGGCGGCAAGCTGATCCCCAAGGGCTACTACAAGGACCCCGAGAAGTCGGCCCGCGTGTTCCGCGAGATCGGCGGGCAGCGCTACGCGTTCATCGGCGACTGGGGCCGCCTGGAGGCCGACGGGACCCTCGTGCTGCTCGGCCGGGGGTCGGGGTGCATCAACACCGCCGGCGAGAAGGTGTACCCGGAGGAGGTCGAAGAGGTCATCAAGACCCACCCCGACGTCGCCGACGCCCTCGTGGTCGGCATTCCCGACGAGCGCTTCGGCCAGCGTGTGACCGCGGTGGTCGCCCCCGCCATCCCGGGTACCGACGTCGTGGACGCGATCAACGAGTACCTCAAGGAGCGGCTGGCGGGATACAAGCGCCCGCGCGTGGTCGTCCAGGTCGACGCAATCAAGCGCGCCGCCAACGGAAAGCCCGACTACGGGTGGGCGCGCGATGCCGTGCGCAGCGAAGTCGAGCGGGCGAGCTCGCCGGCCTGAGCGCCGCTCACACGAACGTCAGCGGGTGAGGCGGGCCAGCGACGTTACGACGCGTAACACAGCGACGCATATCAGCAGGACGCAGAAGAGCAGAACCGAGGTCGGCGACGTGGACGGTCCATAGCGGTTGTGAGCGGTCTATCGCATCGGTTTGGTGGGGGCCCATGAGAACCGCAAGTGTGGAGCCGGGAAGTCCGCACGTGTACGCGGGAAGGTAGCCGTCAGGTCGGCCGCCCCGAGCGCCGCCACTGATAAGCCGGCAGCGAGTGCCGTCATCCAAGAACAACGCAAAGCGTGCCGGAGCACTAACGGGCTGCACGGTCGGCAGTAAACCCGTGTCGAAACTAAAGCGACGGAGCTCCTTGTCCCATGGGTCGTTTAGACACAGCATGGGAGAAGGCGGGGACGGCCAGCAGAGGTCTGCGGCAGCTGCGCTGGGATAGCAGTCGCAAATGTTCGTGCTGACGACCGCCGGTGATGGGCGGTCGCAGCCAGACAGTTCGGAAACACTCTTGATGTTCAGGACTTCTCGGTAGCCGTTGGCCGGTTGTCCATTGGCGACAGCCACTGTTGTAATCGCTTGCGTTGCTGCAGGTACAGCACTGGAGCTTACGGCTGCGGGGGGACTGGCTGTTCCGGCGACCGGGGGAGGTGGCGGGTTGGTGCCGCTGGTCAACACCGCCGATGGTGGCTTCGCCGAGCCTGACATGCGGAAGTAGTGGACTGCCGGTTTTGCCGTAGGTGCCAAGCCAGCGCAACGGCGCCGGCCATCAGGATGACGGCCAGCGCGGCTGCGGCAATTAGCCGGCGCCTTGGTGGGCGGCTTTTTGCTAGACGTTCGTCGCGAGGTTCTGTCAGCGGCGCAGGAGCTGCCGGCTTGCGCAGTGTGGGTGCAGGTGTGGTCGGGGCGGCGGTGGAAGCGGGCCCTGCCGTCGTGGCTTGCTCGGCGAGCGCGCGGGCGAAGTCCGAACACCGCGGTGAGCGTGAGGGGGTAGTCGTCCATCGTCAGACCGGTAATCACCTGGTACTCCTAAAGATTGAGGACGTGCGAGTCCGGCTGACGCAGCTCGAAGCCGGGCTGGACGTGCCCGCGATCTGGGCCCGATTCAGCCGGCCTGTCTGCCGGACCTAGCATCCAGTGCATCGCGCACGAACACGGTGAGCTGGTGTGCGGCGAAAGCGGCTTCCTTCACCAGGGAGGCCTGCAGGTGCGCAACATGCCACAGCTGCGGGAGTTCGGTGAACGTGACGTCGACGCCGGCCAAGCGCAGTTTGTCGACGAGCTCGACCACTTGTGGATACAGCACCTCGTGGGTGCCGACGTGCACCAGTGTGGGTGGCAGCCCGGTGAGGTTAGCGCGCAGCGGTGCGTAGCCCGCATCGTCGGGGTCACCGGCGCCGAGGTAGGCCTGCGCGCAGGCGTGCGACCACCGTGCGTTGACGACGAGGTCGCGCTTGCGCGCGGTATCCGCGGTCGGGTCGACCCAGGGGGCGATCAACGCGAGCGCCGCGGGCCGGACATCATGCCGGTCGATCAACCGGCGCGCCGCGGTGAGCGACAAGCCGCCGCCGGCCGAATCGCCGCCGATCGCAACGTGATCCGGCGTATAGCCGTGATTGTCGAGCAGGTCGCAGAATGCGGCCACGGCATCGTCGGGCGCCGCGGGGTAGGGGTGCTCGGGTGCGAGCCGGTAGTCCAGCACGTACACGGCGGCACCGGCGTCGCGCGCGATGTGGGCCGCGAGCGATCGATGGGTCGCGAGCGATCCGATGGTGTAGCCGCCGCCGTGGAGATAGAGCACGGCAGTACCGTTGTCCGCACCGACGGTGACCTTTTCGGCCGGACGTCCGCCCAAGATCATGGCGCGCGTCACGGTGCCGGTCGGCAGGGTCTGCATCGGTGCGATCGCGTCGATCATCTTGCGCTGGATGCGAAACGGCAGCCGGTGGTTCAGTGTCAGGCCGTAGCTCAGCCACAGGGCGGCGCCGACTGCACGGCGGGGTAGGCGAATGGTCGGCATCGGCTACTTCGCGTTCGGAAAGAGCTTCGACCACGCCGTGGCGGTAACCCGCTGATACGAAGGGCCGAGGATGCGCACCAGGGCGTCGAAGGCTTTCGCCTCCGCGCCGATGACCAGCCGGGCGCGGCCCTTGCGGACCGCGGTAACGATGGACTCTGCGGCCATTTCCGGCGAGTGAATCAACAGCCACTTGTCGAAGACTTCGGCGAGCGTGACGCCGTCCTGGCCCTCGGCGAACGTGGCGTTGCGGGCAACGGCGGTCTTGATACCTCCCGGGTGCACACAGGTCACCTTGACCGGGTGCTTCGCGATCAACATCTCTTGACGCAACGCCTCGGTGAAGCCGCGCACGGCAAACTTCGCCGCGTTGTAGGCGCTTTGACCCGGCACGGCGAGCAGCCCGAACAGGCTCGAGACGTTGACGACGTGGCCATCGCCGGACGCGATCAGATGCGGGAGAAAGGCCTTGGTTCCGTTGACAACGCCCCAGAAGTCGACGTCCACGATCCGCTCGATGTCCTTGAACTCGGACTGCTCGACGTTACCGTTGAAGGCGATGCCAGCGTTGTTGTAGACCTGATTGACCTTGCCGAAATGCGCGACGACGGCGTCGGCGTAGGCGAGCACGGCGGCCCGCTCGGCGACGTTGATACGATCCGACTTCACCTCGGCGCCAAGCGCTTCGGCCTGCCGGACGGTCTCCGCCAACCCCTCGGTATCGATGTCGGAGAGGGCAAGTTTTGCGCGTTTCTCGGCGAGATTGAGGGCGAGGGCTCTGCCGATGCCCGATCCGGCGCCGGTGATGACGGCGACTTTGCCTTCGAATGGGCTCAATTGGCTGCAACCTTTGCTGTGTCGGTGGGGATCTCGCAGATGTCAGCCTCGGTGTGGACCGCTGCCGTTGTGTCGTAGGCGGCGACGTCGAAGTTGCGCAGCAGGCGGCGGAATTCGAAGGTGAACCCGGGCCACAGCGTGGGGTTGTTGCCGTGCTTGTCGAGGTACCAGCTGGCGCAGCCGCCGGTCATCCAGACGGTCTTGGACAGCTTGTGCTGGAGCTCCTTGTTGTAGGCGTCCTGAGCATCCTTGCGGACCTCCAGGGTGCGCAGGCCCTGCTTGTCGAAGGTGGCGAGCGCGCCGGCGAGGTAGTTGATCTGCGACTCGATCATGTGCACCACCGACGTGTGGCCGAGCCCGGTGTTCGGTCCGAGGAGGAAGAACATGTTGGGGAAGTTCGCGATCGCCGAGCCTTTGTAGGCTTGCTGGCCGCGTTCGCCGAAACCCGCGGCGAGCGAGCGGCCGTCCTTGCCGAAGAAGGTGTCGTAGGTGGGGGAGTCGGTGACCTGGAATCCGGTCGCGACGACGATCGCATCGACCTCGCGGACGGTGCCGTCCCTGGCGACGATCGCATTGGGGCGGACCTCGGCGATACCGTCGGTGACCAGATCGACGTTGTCTCGATTCAGTGCCGGATAGTAGTCGTTGCTCATCAGGATGCGCTTGCAGCCGATCTTGAAGTCGGGGGTGGCTTTCGCACGTACCTCGGGGTCCTTGACCTCGAACCGCAGCTTGGCACGGGCAGCGAGTTCGACAGGCTTCATGAAGATGCGAGCCTTGGCCAGGCCGACGACCAGGGTCTCGCGCCCCCAGTAGATGCCGGTGCGCGAAAGACGCTGGAACCCGGGCAGATACCTGAACGCGAACCGCTCTGCCGCCATGTAGCGACGGTCTAACCGGGGAATCAGCCACGGCGCTGTCCGTTGGTAGATGTCCAGCCGGCCGACCTCGTCGGCGATGGCCGGGACGATCTGGATGGCGGAGGCGCCGGTACCGATCACCGCGACACGCTTGCCGGTGAGGTCGGCGTCATGGTTCCACCGCGCCGAGTGGAAGACCTCGCCCTCGAAGGAATCGATGCCCTTGATCTTCGGCAACGCCGGCTCACACAGCACGCCGATTGCGGAGACGACGATCGTGGCGGTGAATTTCCCCTGCGAGGTCTGAACCTCCCAGCGGGCGTGTTCGGCGTCCCAGTGTGCGGAGTGCACATCGCAGCCGAAGACATGCTTGTCAAGGACCTTGTACTTGCGGGCGATACCTCTGATGTATTCCTGGATCTCGCTCTGCTTTGAAAACGACCGTGACCAGCCCGGATTCAGTGCGAACGAGTAGGAGTACAGATGCGACGGCACGTCGCAGGCAGCACCGGGGTAGGTGTTGTCCCGCCAGGTGCCGCCAACGTCCTCGCCCCGCTCGAGAACCAGGAAGTCGTGTTGTCCCTCCTGGGTCAATCGGATCCCGGCGCCCAGTCCCGAGAACCCGCTTCCGATGATCAGCGTCTTCACGTGGCGCACACCGTTGTGGTTGGCCGTCTTGGCATCGGTAAGCCTCATGCAGGCGATGGTATAGACCATATTGAAGATTAGTCAATAAGTACTGAAGAATCTTTAGTATGCTGGCTGGCATGGGCGTTGTGAAGAGAACCCGACTCGCCCCGCAGGAGCGCCGCAAACAACTCGTCGAGCTGGGCATGATGATGCTCGCCCAGCGCGGTATCGAGCAGATCTCGGTGGAGGAGATCGCCAAGAAGGCCGGCATCTCCCAAGGGCTGCTCTACAACTATTTTCCGTCGAAGCGCGAGTTCCACCTGGCCATCGTGCGCCATGTCAGCGACGGCATTCTCCGGCGCCTGGTACCAAATCTGGACTTGGCGCCCGTCGACATGCTGCGCGAGTGGCTGGGGAACTACGCCGACTACGTACTCGACAACCGCGACGGTTACGTGTCGATCCTTCGTGGGCCTGCCAGTGGTGACCCCGAACTAAGGGCAATCGCCGATGAGAATCGAACCGCGGTCATCGACCTCGTTCTTACCTACGTCCTCACCCCGGCCGGCGAAGTCAGCCCAGCCACCATTCTCGCAATTCGGGGGTGGATCGCCTTTGTCGAGGAGACAACCCTGGGCTGGCTGAGGAATCCGCAGGTCAGTCGCACTCAGCTGATCGAGATGAATGTCCACGCGCTGTCCACGGTCACGCTGGATCCGAAACTGTCCGTGGACGTCCCGGCCTAAGCGCATCGACGGGCCCCAGTCCGTGCAAATGGTATCGGGGGTGGTCTCGGGCGGGCGTCGGCTAGTGGGGGCGTGTTAGTCGTAGGGCGGTGAGGGCGACATAGAGTTCGGCTGATCCGACCGGGTCGCTGCAGGACCGGCCGGTGAGTTGCTCGAGTCGGCGCAGTCGGTGATGAATTGTGTTGCGGTGGTAGTGAAGCCGCTTGGCGGCGTCGCTGCTGGATCCGGCGCAGGCATACCACGTTTCGAGGGTGTCTAGCAGCGTGTCGCGCTCGGAGTCGGGCAGTTGCAGCACCGCAGCCAGGACCTGATCGGCGAGCTGGCGACCGGCGTCGGGCTGGTTGGCCAGCAGCAGCGGTATCGGGGTGGTGCCGAACCGAACAACGGCGGTGCGCCCCGGTGTGGTGCATCGGCTGGCCAGTTGGGCCTCACGAAGTGCCTCGTGGGCCTGGGTCGGCGATCCGAAGGGTCGGCTCACCCCGACGCGGGTCGTGGCGACCTCGGCGAGCACGCCGCAGATGTCATCGTGCTGACGGGGCGAGATCAGACTGAGCAGCCCCACCTGGGCATCGCGTTCGACGGTCCATAGCGAATGCACCTCGCAGCGCCGCAGCCGCTCATCGATGGCGTGCAGCGGCTCGCGGCCCTGCTCGCCGACTTCGGCGCTGACCACCAGGAAGGTGCCGACCTCGGGAAGCTGCAGCGTGCGCAGACTGTCCCAGAGCCGGGCCGCATTGGTGATATTGCCTTCCAACAGTGCGCTGAGCATCAAACTGCGGGCGCGCGCATCCAGGCGGGCCCGCTCAGCGATGAACGCCCCGTAGGCCTCGGCCGCCGCGCTGGAGTATTCGTCAATGATGCCCCAGATCTCTGAGGCCATGGGCGGCAGCGCATCGGCGATGCGCCCGTCGGCCTGCTCCAGCACGCGTTCCCAGATCAGCCGTCCCCCAAGCCGATACGCGTGCAGCAGCGCCGCCAGCGGCACGCCCTGCTCGGCCTTGAGCCGCCCCGCCGCCCGGGGCGGCTCCAGGCGCATCGGCGCACGCCCGGCCAGCTGGGCCAAGATGGTGGCCAGATTGTCGGCGACGGTGGAGCGCAGCTGCTCGTCGGTCAGTTGCCTGGCTTCGGCATAGGCGTAGTCGCTGGCCAGGATGCGCGCGACCAGCTCGTCGGTCACCTCATCGAGGCCATCCAGCAGTCGCTGCGCCAGCTGGGTGGCCAGCACGGGAGCCTCCTGTGTTACCCACGTCACGTCGCCGACGGTAGCCGCAGAAACCCCGCACACCAAAACCCCGTTGTGCTCGTGCACAGCCGCGGCGGCCCGCATTGGCGGCCCCAGCCCATCGCCAACACCCACCGCCACCGTCACCATGAGGTCGTCACCGCGCCCTGACTCACATCGACGAGCGGGCACAACCGAGAACGAGAAAACCACACTATGTACGACTACGTCGTTGTTGGCGCCGGCTCAGCCGGCTGCGTCCTAGCCGCCCGACTCTCCGAAAACCGCCACACCACGGTGGCCCTCATCGAGGCGGGCGGGCCGGACACCGCCGACGAGATCCACATTCCGGTGGCGTTCGGCACGTTGTTCAAGAGTCGCTGGGACTGGGACCTCGACACCGAGCCGGAGCCCGAGCTGGGCGGGCGACGAGCCTACCTGCCGCGTGGTCGCATGCTGGGCGGGTCGAGCTCGATGAACGCCATGATCTACATTCGGGGCAACCCGGCCGACTTCGACGAGTGGGCAACCGGCGGCGCGGACGGCTGGAGCTATGAAGAGGTGCTGCGGTACTTCAAGAAAGCCGAGGACAACGAGCGTGGCCGCGACGAGTACCACGGAGTCGGTGGCCCGCTGCCGGTTTCCGAGGGCCGTTCACTCAACCCGCTGGGGGAGGCGTTCCTCGAAGCGGCCGAGCAAGCGGGACATCCACATAACGCCGACTTCAACGGCGCGAGTCAGCTCGGTGTCGGGCGCTACCAGCTGACCCAGCGAAACGGTATGCGGTGCAGCACCGCCGTCGCTTACCTGCGTCCAGCGATGGAGCGTCCGAACCTTACGGTCATCACCGGCGCCTTAGCGCACAAGGTTCTCTTCGCCGGTAGCCGCGCGGTCGGCGTCGAGATCAGCCGCGGCGGCGGCCAGGTCGAGCAGCTTCGAGCCGATCGCGAAGTCATCCTCTCGTGCGGTACCTACGGCTCAGCGCACCTGCTGCTGCGCTCGGGGGTTGGTCCCGCCGACCAGCTGGCGGCGTTCCAAATCGCAGTCGTGCAAAACCTGCCGGTCGGGCAGGGCCTGCAGGACCACCCGATGGTGCTGTTGAACTACCTCACCGCCCAGGAATCGCTGATGACCGCCCTTAGCCCGGGTAACCTGGCGCTGCTGCAGAGCGAGGGCCGAGGCCCGCTGACCTCCAACGTGGGTGAGGCCGGCGGGTTCTTCGAGACTCGACCCGGCCTGGCCGGACCCGATGTTCAATTCCACCAGGCGCCGGTGCTGTTCTACGACGAAGGCCTCGGCGCGACGGTGTCGCACGGCTTCGCCTTCGGGCCCTGTGTCGTCAAGCCGACCAGTCGTGGCGCGCTTACGCTTCGGTCCGCCGCGCCCGACACCGCGCCCCGGATCCAGCACAACTACCTGACTACCGACCAGGACCGGGAGAGCCTGCTCGCCGGCCTGCGCCTGGCTCTGCAGATGGCCGGCCAGCCCGCCCTGAAGAGCGTCATCAGCGCCGGGTTTCGGGTTCCGGACTCGGGCACCGACGAGGGGTTGCTCGCGTTCGCGCGGCGAAACGCCCAGACGCTCTATCACCCGACGTCGACGTGTGCGATCGGATCGGTGGTGGACAGTCGGCTGCGGGTTCTCGGGCTGCAGGGCCTGCGCGTCGCTGACGCGTCGGTGATGCCGTCGGTGACCCGCGGCAATACCAACGCGGCAACCATCATGATCGGAGAGAAAGCCGCCGACATGGTCCGCGAGGACGCCGACACGACGGTCGATGGCGCCTGATGACCAGCACGGTGGACGACATCGATCTCGCGATTGCCGAGCTGCAGAAGGGCGAAGCCGTCTGGGCCGCTCTACCGCTGGCCGGCCGGCGCGAACTGCTCGACCAGGTGCGTGCTGCCACGGAAGCGCACGCGAAGGAATGGGTCGACATCGCGGTCGCCATCAAGGGACTCGAACCCGGCTCGCCACTGGTCGGCGAGGAATGGGTCAGCGGCCCTTACCCGGTCCTCACCGGCGCAAGCGCACTGGCGGAAAGTCTGACGGCGTTGGAGAACGGCCGCAGTCCGGTCGACGGATTCAAGATCACACCCGCGCCGGGGGGCCGTGTGGCTGTCCATGTGCTGCCGCACAACGCTTTCGACTGGCTGCTACTCAACGGCTTCGACGCGCAGGTGTGGACCAAGCCGCGCGTCGACGCCGACACGGTGCGCCGCACGGCCGGCCTCGCGCAGCGTCTTCCCTGGAAGACCGGCGGTGTCGGCGCCGTGCTGGGCTCGGGCAATATCTTCTCCATCGCACCGCTGGACACGCTCTACGAGCTCTATGCCCACAATCGGGTCGTGGCGCTCAAGCTCAACCCGATCACTGATCCGCTGCTGCCGGTCTTCGAGAAGGTTTTCGCCCCGCTGATCAGCAAGGGGTTCCTGCGTATCCTGACCGGGGGCGCCGAGGTCGGGACGGCGCTGGTGCGCCATCCCGACGTTGCTCATGTGCACATGACCGGCAGTTCGGCCACCCACGACGCGATCGTGTTCGGTTCCGGCAAGGATGGCGACGAGCGCAAGGCCAGCAACCGGCCGTTGCTGGACAAGCCGATCAGCAGTGAACTCGGTGGAGTCTCACCGACGATCGTGCTGCCCGGCACTTGGTCTGCCGCGGATCTGCGGTTCCAGGCCGAGCACATCGTGACCCAGAAGTTGCACAACAACGGCTACAACTGCGTCGCGTCACAGGTCGCGATCGTCAGCGCGGACTGGCCACAAAAGGAGCAGTTCCTCACCGAGCTGCGGTCCGCGTTCGCTCGGGCACCGGCCAGGAAGGACTACTACTCCGGCAGCGGCGCCCGGGTGGCATCGGCGCGCAAGGCATACCCCAGCGCGGTGGCTGTCGACGCCTCGCGGACGCTGCTGCTCGGGTTGTCGCCGGATAAGAACGAGAAGGCCTACAGCGAGGAGTATTTCGCCCCGGTGCTCGGCGTCACCGAGTTGAGCGGAGACGGCGAAGACTTCCTGCGCGCGGCGGTCGACGTCGCGAACCATCGTTTCGCCGGCACGCTGGGCGTGAACCTCATTGCGCACCCGAAAACCCTGCGGGAGTTAGGGACCCGGCTCGACGACGCGATCGCAGAGTTGCGCTACGGCACGGTGGGAGTGAACGCCTGGACCGGAGTCGGATTCCTGACGGCGCGGGCGAGTTGGGGAGCCTTCCCCGGCCACACGATCGACGACGTGCAAAGTGGCAGCGGCGTGGTGCACAACGCACTGCTGATCGACGATCCTGAACGCACCGTGGTCAGGGGGCCATTCCGACCCGCGCCCCGGTCGATCGTCACCGGCGAGCTCTCGATGAGCCCACGCCCGCCGTGGTTTGTGACGAACAAGACCGCCGCGACAACCGGACGGCGACTTAGCTACTTCGCGGCCAAACCGCGGTGGACATCGCTGCCGGGAATCATCGCTTCGGCGCTGCGTGGGTGACGTGACTCCACAGCCACCGCCGGGGCGAAGACCCTGTCCCTGCGGCCCGCCCCTGTCTGATCCGCATGTCCACCGTGATCTACGGCGTGATCATCGTCCGACCCAATAGCAGTCGCCGTGCCCCGCTACCGAATTGATCGCGTACTGTAAGGCGAGTCTGCCCTGACGCGACCCTCACTAGGGTGGGGGGTGACCCCTCCCCCCGGCCTGCCCGCGCAACGGTAGGCATAGGCGCTCTGGAGGTGTACGGGTCCGGCGGTTTTTGATGGAGAGCTGTTGTCCCGCAGCTGCTTTACGCGTATTCGTCGCGCTAGGTTGAATGCACGTTAGGTTTGCGACCTGGCCCCCACGATGTCATGGAACAGAACTTGGCGAAGTGCCAGTTCCCTCGGATCGCTCCATAAGTGAAAGCCCAATCTGTTCATCGCGTAGGCGAACCCGATACCGGTATCCGGATCGGCGAACCCGAACGAGCCACCGAGGCCGTTGTGTCCGAACGCTTTATCGGACGAACCGAACCTAAACTTAGGAGTAGGTTTGCCATAGCCAAGCGAGAACGTCGTATCGACATGCAAGACTTTGTCGCGCAATCCGTGAGCGGGTGGTATCGCGGGCTTGGCCAAAGCATCCAGGACGCTCGGGGTCAAGCCGAGATCAGAACCACCTGTCGCGACGCAGCCGTACGCTTTCGCCACCGACCGTACTGTGCCGATGCCGTTACCGGCGGGTATCTCGACAACCCGTACTTCTTCTCGGTTGAAGTCTTCGAGGGAATTCACGCCCCTGGGGATGCCGAAGGTTCGAGCTGTCACGCTGCGCGAATTCAATATGGCGGCCACAAAACGTGGCGGCAACGTCCTGAGGTGCAACAGCAGCTCGGCTGGGGACCAGCCGTGCAAGTGGGCCACGCGACTGCGGTCCACCGAGGCCGGCAAGCCGATGTAAAACTCCAATCCGAGTGGTTGAGCAACCTCCTCGGCGAAAAACTGGCCAAGAGAACGCCCCGAGGGGTCCGCATGGCGGATAAGTTCGGACTCATACCAGCCGAGCGTGACGGCGTGGTACCCGTGTCTGGTACCAGGGGTCCATGCGGGGGCCTGCGCCGCGAGCACCGTTGACATCTTCGTCGGGTCCGCCAGATCCTGCAGCGTCAGGGGAGCGTCAATGGCGGGCAGTCCCGCTTGATGTGAAAGCAGTTGCCGTACGGTTACTGTGCCTTTGGAGGCCTGCGCAAACTGCGGCCAGTAATCAGCCACCTTGGCGTCATACGAAACAAGCCCCTGAGCGGCAGCGACTGCGATCGCGAGCGAGGAAACACCTTTCGTGGTCGAGAACATGTTGACGACGGTGTCGTGCTCCCACGGCGCTTTGGTGATCCCATTGCGGAAGCCACCCCACAAATCGACGACCTTGACGCCATCGCGGTACACGGTGACAGCGGCTCCGACCTCATGACCGCTGGTCATGTTGCGGCGAAAAACGTCGGCAACTTTCCCGTACCCCTCGTCGACTTCGCCGGCGATCAGGTCGGGTGACACCTTGACCCTGAGAACCATGTCCTTCCTCATTCCTGACTAAAGCACCTGATTGGCGGTCCAACCAGTGCTGTTCGTCGATGATTCAGATATTTGCTGACTCCCCGTAGCGGCAGCCTAACCACAGGTAGCAGTCATCAGGGTGTGTTTGACCTGATCCCCGGCAAGCCATGCCTCGACCTGAGTGCCAGGCGGCCACAAGCTGTACGGGTTGGGGACTTTCAGCCCAGGACGCCAGAAGGCCCCCCACCGCGCGAACTTGGTGAGGGGCCCTCCAGCTGCGTCAGACGCTGGTCAGCGTCGCCGCATCACCGCGGCGAGGACGAAGCCCAGGTGCGCGGGCTTGTGCCAGTCCACCAGGATGGTCCGGTCATCGACCCAGCGGCCGTCAGTTGACTACGGATAACCGGCGAGGAAACGATGTCCCGCTGTTGGGCCAGCTGCCGGCCGGACTGCGGAAGCGGCCACCATGGTTCACCGAAGACCAGTTTGAAGCCTTCGTCAAGATCCACTCCGCAGATCTGTGGCCCAGTGCATCACCGCTACAAGCGTCAGTGCCGAGCATCTCGAGGAAGACGATCGACGTGATCCCCTAAGCCGCTTCGCGTTACACCCGACCCTGCGATTAGTGCGCAGCACGTATGCGCGTCTCGATGCCGCGGCAAAGAGATCACGTGAAGTACAGATCGAGCAGCGCCTGCTTCGCTCGGCCGGTGGCGACCTGGCCGAGAAAGTCGGTACGTCCATGCGGGCCGGCAACCGCACGGCACAGTCGGCCGACACCGAATTACTGGCCTTGGCAAGGGTGGTCACTGCTTTGCCAAGGCGATCCTCATCTGTGCCTCGTAGTCCTCGACGTGCTCGCCGCTGACGTCGACGATCACGCGGTGGAGTCGGCCGTCGAATCTGAATGGCGGGTGGTAGTCGGGTGTCACCGATGAGCCGGTGTCGGCGCCGACCAGCATCGCTCCGCCTTGCGCGAGCCGGATGGGTGAGGTCACCGGGAATTCGCCCCGGCCGACCTGCGCGCCGTCGACGAACAGCGTCACGGTGCCCGGAGTGCCCTTGCCGTTCTTGATGTCCGGTTCTGCGGTCGGGGCGAACTCCACGCTGAGGAAGTGCCGCCCGGTGGGTACTTGGTCCTCGGAGCGGATGGTGAAGGTCTCCTTGGCGACGTAGTTGTGCGCGTAGCACAGCAGGCCGTCTTTGACGTAGAAGGTGATTCCCCCGTCGTTGCCGCCCATGGACAGCAGGACGCCCGAGGATTCGGCGGTGAGCTCGACGTCCGCGTTGATGGAGTATGGCCGGTTGAGGATCTTGGGTGCCGACG
Source organism: Mycobacterium sp. (assembly GCF_035314905.1). Classification (GTDB taxonomy): domain Bacteria; phylum Actinomycetota; class Actinomycetes; order Mycobacteriales; family Mycobacteriaceae; genus Mycobacterium. The sequence goes on along the minus strand of NZ_DATFYW010000003.1, from coordinate 20,028 downwards.
CCGCGGAAATCGACTGGGTGCCCGGGTAGAGCACGTAGCGGCTGCGGCTGGGTGCGATCTGCGGGCGTTCATCGGCGATGCGGACCACGCCGCGGCTGTCGATCGGCAGTACGTTGTATTTTCCGGCCTCGTTGTACCACAGCGTGATCATCGCGATCAGCCGCGCCCGTTCCTGTTCGGCCAGGTTTGTGGTCTCGGCGATGTCCTCGGCGACGTGGTAGAGCTCCCACCCTGCTGCGTCGAGCTCGCTGAGCATGTCGGCGGTGATGGGATCACCGAACTTGTGGGTGGATTCGGCGAACGACGTTCCGGGCCAGGGGCATACGGCACGCCAGCCGTCGTGGTAGATCGAGCGGTGGCCGAGCATCTCGAAGTACTGGGTCAGATGTCGGGTGGGGGCGGCGTCGTCGTCGAAGGTGTGGGCGAAACTGACCCCTTCGATCGGGGACTGGGTGACGCCGGCGATGGCTGGAGGCGGGTCGACGCGCAGCGCCTCGAGGACGGTTGGGACCATGTCGATGATGTGGGCGTAGTGCGCGCGCACCTCGTTCCGCGCGGCGATGCCGCGCGGCCAGGTGATGATGAACGGATCGGTGGAGCCGCCTCGGTAGGTCTCCCGTTTCCAGCGCCGAAACGGGGTGTTGCCCGCATGTGTCCAGCCCCAGGGGAAATGGTTGAACACCGTCGGGCCGCCGATCTCGTCGATGCGGGCCAGGCCTTCTTCGACGGTGTCGGGGACGTTGTTGAAGAACCGGACCTCGTTGACCGAGCCGGTGGGGCCGCCCTCGGCGCTGGACCCGTTGTCGGAGATCAGCATGATCACCGTGTTGTCGTACTCGCCGAGGTCTTTCAGGAACTGCACGAGTTCGCCGATGTGGTGGTCGGTGTGCTCGAGGAACCCAGCGAACACCTCCATCATCCGGGCGTAGAGCCGGCGCTCGTCGGCCGACAGTGTCTCCCAGTCCGCGACGTCGGGGTCGGGCGCGGAGAGTTCGGCCGTTGCGGGAACGAGGCCCAGCTGCTTCTGTCGTTCGAACACGTCCCGGCGGTAGATTTCCCAGCCGGTGTCGAACGTGCCTGCGTAGCGGTCGGCCCACTCCTTGGGTACGTGGTGGGGCGAATGCATCGCACCTGGCGCGAAGTAGAGGAAGAACGGTTTGTTCGGCGCGACCTGTTTGGCGTCGGCGATCATCGCCGTCGCCTTCTCCACCAGGTCGGGTGTCAGGTGGTAGCCCTGCTCGGGGGTGGTCTCGGGCTCGGTCTGCGAATTGTCGCGCACCAGCTCGGGGTAGTACTGGTGGGTGTCACCGCCCAGGAAGCCGCAGTAGCGCTCGAATCCCCGTCCCAGCGGCCAGCGGTCGTAGGGGCCGGCGGCGGTCATGGTCTCCTCCGGCGCGAGGTGCCACTTCCCGACGCAGTAGGTGTTGTAGCCCTGCGCCCGCAGGATCTCGGAGAGGAATCCGTTCTCGAACGGGATGTACCCGTCGGAGCCGGGGTAGCCGGTCGATCCGTTGGTGAGGCACGCGAGGTGGTTCGAGTGGTGGTTGCGCCCGGTGAGGATGCACGAACGCGACGGCGAGCACAGCGCGGTGGTGTTCATGTTGGCGTACTTCACGCCGTCGGCGGCCAGGGCGTCGATGTTGGGTGTGGAGATCGGGCTGCCGTAGCAGCCCAGGTGTCCGTAGCCGGTGTCGTCGAGGACGATGAAGACCACGTTGGGGGCGTCCTCGGGGGGCCGTTTGGGTGCCGGCCAGGCCGGGGTCGACTCGTCCGCGGTGCGGGCGATCACGCCGGGAAATGTTGTGCCGGGCTGATACTCGGTGATTGCCACTAGCAGACCTCCTTAGATGATGCCGAAACCGTGTAGCCCCTTGACCAGGAACCAGGTGCCGAAGACCAGCCCGAGAGCGATCATGATGGCGTGGTTGTGGTCCTGCAGCCAGCGCAGAGCGCGATCCAGAATCCCCTGTGAGCTGTTCGGGAAGAACGCCGCCGCGGCGATGATCGCCAGATGTGTGCTGACGCCGAGCACTACGAACACCACGTAGGTGACGATGTTGGCGCTGCGCGGCATGCCCGCGTCACCGATAGCGCCGATCGCGGCGAAGGTGAACACCCACAGCTTGACCGAGATCAGGATCACCGCGGCGCCGAGCAGAAAAGCCTTGCCCGGCGTCATCGACGACAGGGCGGTCATCCATTTCGGCGGCGGGTCGTCGGGATCGTCCCCGCCGAGCAGCTCGCGAATCGCGGTGACGAGCAACGCCACCGCGACCACCAGAAGAACCGAGGACACCACCCAGCCGTGCCCGCCTGCGGTGTTGTCGCGCCTGCCCCAGTGCAGGATCATCCCGAAGACGAGGCCTTGCAGGAGCCGGACCAGCACCATGCCGCTCACCGCGGCGCCTGCGGTGCGGACCCGTCCCGGCGCGCCCAGCAGGGCGAGGGTGATCACGAGTTCCACGGGCATCAGCGCGCCGGCGATGATGAAGGGAGCCAGGCTGGCCCACAACGATCCCACGTCAGCCGCTCTTGCCGGGCGGGAACACCTCGACGTCGACGTAATCGATGGTTCCGGTGAACCGGAACGGGCGGCGGTCGAAGTAGTCGGGGGACACCGGAGAGCCGAGATCGACTCCGACGCCGAAGGTTTCACTGGCGGTGAAGGCGGCGGGAACGGTGCGTGCCACCGCTACCGTCGCGACCTCGGCGCCGTCGACGGCGAGTGTGACCATGGCGGGCCCCATCGGTGCCGGTGAGTCGAATGCGGTGGTGACCGTGATGACGTGCGGGCCGCCGGGGATCGGGGCGGCGCTGCGGGCCTGGTAGCGGTCGACGATCAACATGTTGTACTCGTAGACCAGATAGCCCGCGTCCAGGAACAGCGTCAGGCCGCCGGAGAACCCGCCGAGGGCGTAGAGCACACCGGAGGCGTTGTCGGGCAGGGTGAGTGCGATCTCGACGCGGCTGTCCTGGCGTCCCAGTCCCGGTGCGGTGAACTCCGGCATCCGGCTGCATGACGCGTCGAACCGCCATCGGGTGTACGGCGAGGAGATGCGGTCCTCGGGATGAGTGCGCAGCCACAACCCAGCACCGATCGGCCAGACCAGGTTGTCCCGCGACACCTCTTTGAACAGGTCCTTCAGCTCCGCCAACTTCTCCGAATGGCTTGCGGCGAGGTCGTTGGCTTGCGAGAAGTCCTCGGGCAGGTAGTAGAGCTCCCACGGCTCGGTCTCGGCGTTCCACGCCGCCATCCGCTGCGCGGTGCCGGCGGTGTCCCAAGGCACGAACGGCCCGAAGGCGCACGCGTACCAGCCGTCGCGGTAGATGCCCCGGCTGGCGGCGTTCTCGAAGTACTGCACCGACTTGCGGCCCGGTTCGTCAGCACGGTCGAAGGTGTAGGCCAGGCTGACTCCGTCGAGCGGCTTCTGCTCGTGGCCGTCGACAACCTCCGGCGGCGTGATGCCGAGGATCTCGTAGAGGGTGGGCGCGATGTCGTTGACGTGGTGGAACTGGCCGCGGACCACACCGTCGTGGGTGATCCGGCGCGGCCAGGAGATCGCCATCGGATTGCGGGTGCCGCCGAAATGGCTGGCCACCAGCTTGGTGTGGTGAAACGGCGTATTGCCGGCCCACGCCCAGCCGGCGTGGTACATGTTGTCGGTTTTCGGCGATCCCAGCGCCTCCAGGCCGCCCAGCGGCTCGAGTGCGGCCAGCTGATCGTCGACGGTGGTCGGAATGCCGTTCTGGGCCAGCAGTTCGCTGATGCTGCCGCGCTGGCCTTCGGCGCTGGATCCGTTGTCGCCGAAGATGTAGATGACCATGGTGTTCTCGGCGTGGCCCAGGCGGTCCAGTTCGTCGAGGATCCGGTCGATCTGGACGTCGACGTGCTCGAGGAAGCCGCCGAACACCTCCATCAGTCGCCGTTGGAACGGCCGCTGCTCCTCGGGGATGTCCGCCCAGCCTTGCATGCTCTCGGCGCGCGGCGTCAGCTCTGCCTCGGCGGGTATCCACCCGGTGGCCTTCTGCCGGGCGAAGACCCGCTCGCGGTAGGCGTCCCAACCGTCGTCGAATGAGCCCTGGTACTTGTCGGCCCATTCCCGGGACACATGGTGGGGTCCGTGCGCGGCGCCGGGAGCCCAGTACATGAAGAACGGGCGGTCGGGGGCGAAGCCCTGGTGCTGACGCAGCCAGAAGATGGCGTTGTCGGCGAGGTCCTCGGAGAGGTGGTAGCCCTCGCGCTCGGGTGGCTCGATCGGATTGAGGTTCTGATACAGCCGCGGCTCCCACTGCGACGTCTCACCGGCGATGAACCCGTAGAAGTGGTCGAAGCCGTGCCCGGTCGGCCAGCGGTCGAACGGCCCCATCGCCGTGGTCTGGGTGGCGGGCGAGTTGTGCCACTTACCGAACGCCGCCGTGCAGTAGCCGTAGTGGCGCAGCACCTCGGCGACGGTGGCGGTGTCCTTGCCGATCACCCCGGTGTAACCGTCCCAGTCGACAGCGCGCTCGGCGATCGTGCCCGAATGCACCCGATGGTGGTTGCGCCCGGTCAACAGCGCCGCCCGGGTCGGGGAACAGATCGAGGTGGTGTGAAAGGTGTTGTAGCAGATGCCGGTTTCCGCGACACGGCGGAAAGCCGGAGTTCTTACCTCGCCGCCCACCACATCGGACAGGCCGAACCCGACATCATCGAGCAGCACGATGAGGATGTTCGGTGCGTCCTCAGGCAGGTGTCGGGGCTCCACGCGGCGGTGATGGGTCGACTCGGCCAGCGTGTAGCCGGCTGTGCTCGCCGACGGTGTCGGGGGGAAGGGCAGCACCGATCCCTCAACGGTCGCCGTGTCGGTCATCGTTCACCAGCTTTCGTCGAGGCGTCGCCGCCGTCGGTAAGCGCGAAGCGGGCAGCCGCCGCTGCCCGTCACGCCGGTGTCGAGCCGACATCGGGTCCGGCGCCTCAGCTCGGTGGGCCGCCGGCACGTCAACGGCTCAGCTGCTGTGGCCGCCGCCCTCCTGCAGCTTGGCCATCACCTGCTCGAGGCTGAAGCTGGCCGACTTCTGCCGTTGCGGGAACTCGGCGAACGTCTGCAGCATCTGGCCGACGTAAGCCTGGGCCGGGACGAGCATGTAGGCATGCGAGAGCAGCCAGTCGTAGTAGGTGTTCGACGTGATCTCGGCCCGCTCATAGGGGTCGGTGCGCAGGTTGAAGATCAACGGCACCCGGAGCTCGGTGTAGGGCTCGGCCCAGATCCGCATCGTGCCCACGCAGCGCTGCTCGAGGAACACGAACTTCCAGTTGTCGTACCGCAGCGCGGTCAGGTCGCCGTCGTCGGAGACGTAGAAGAAGTGCTGGCGCGGGCTCTGGTCGGTCTCCCCGGTGATGTAGGGCAACTGGTCGTGCCCGTCGAGATGCACCCTGTAGCTGGTGCCGTTCAGATCCGTTCCGGTGCGCAGCTTCTCGGCGATGTCGGGCACACCCGCCGCCGACAGCAGCGTGACGAACCAGTCGTTGTGGCTGACGATCCCGGTGAGCACCGTGCCGGCCTGGATGCGCGCCGGCCAGCGCACCAGGGCCGGGACGCGGTAGGCGCCCTCCCAGTTGGAGTTCTTCTCGTTGCGGAACGGGGTCATCCCGGCATCAGGCCAGGAGTTCATGTGCGGACCGTTGTCGGTGGAGTACATGACGATCGTGTTGTCGGCGATGCCGAGATCGTCGAGGGTGTCCAGCAGAGTGCCGATGAGGTCGTCGTGGTCCAGCATCGTGTCGTGGTAGGTGGACTGCCAGCGCCCCGAGCGGCCCACACTCTCGGGTTTGGGGTGGGTGCGGAAGTGCATGTGCGTGGAGTTGAACCACACGAAGAACGGCGTGTCCGCCTCGTGCTGGCGTTTGATGAAATCGACTGCGGCGTCCCGGAATTCCTCGTCAACGGTCTCCATCCGCTTCTTGGTCAGCGGGCCGGTGTCCTCGACGCGCTGGGTGCCGTCGCCGTTGGCCCAGGTGTGGAGGACACCGCGGGGGCCGAACTTCTTGCGGAATTCCGGGTCTTTGGGATAGTCCGCTTCTTCGGGCTCCTCTTCGGCGTTGAGGTGATACAGGTTGCCGAAGAACTCGTCGAAGCCGTGCATGGTGGGCAGGTGCTCGTCGCGGTCGCCGAGGTGGTTCTTGCCGAACTGGCCGGTGGCGTAGCCCTGCGCCTTGAGCGCCGTCGCGATCGTCGGGTCGGCTGCCTGCAGGCCGAGGGTGGCGCCAGGCAGGCCCACCTTGGTAAGGCCGGTGCGGTACGGGTTCTGGCCGGTGATGAAGGCCGCACGGCCGGCGGTGCAGCTCTGCTCCCCGTAGTAGTCGGTGAACAGCGCCCCCTCCGCCGCGACCCGGTCGATGTTGGGCGTTCGATACCCCATCACGCCGTTGCTGTAACAGCTGAGGTTGCTCTGCCCGATGTCGTCGCCCCACATGATCAGGATGTTCGGCTTATCACTCACACCTGGACCTCTCGCCGCGCAAAGCCCCCGACGGCTGCTCCGGGGCGCGGCCGGCCTCGGTGGTTGCTTCGGACGTCCGCAGCAGCGACGCTAGACCTGTTTCGCGCCGCCGCATCGACTTTCACCAGAATGTCGGGTCGCGATGCGACCCCCGTCGACCGGCAAGTATCGCGCCGTGGATCTGGCTGGCGGGCTCGGTCCCGTCCTCCCGCAGGTGTCGACTTCGGTCGTACACAGGCGACGACTGCGGTTGCCGACATCCCGGTAGTCCTGCGGCGTAGACGCCGTTCGGAACCGGCGCTTCAACCCGGATAACTCCTCGCCGACTCTCGCCCACCCGGTGTGCGTGACCGGCTTTCTGCATGCCGTGCGCCAGCACCGCTGGACGTCGCTGCCCGCCGAGGCACAGCTGTATCCCAGTGACCATCCTCGTCGCGTCGAACCCCCAGCACCCCGGGCGATTCCCGAATTCGTGATGCACCAGCTCGAAAGCCCCCCCAACCTCGACCGGATTACCGACCCGCGGATCCTAGCCGATGTCGGTGCGCCGGGTCTTCGGGTGAGGGGATTTCGACCGCCAGTCCGGCCAGGTAGGCCTCCAGCGCTGCCCGGTCGAGCGCAGTCGGGCCGGGCGAGCTCGCCAGCCCCGGTGTCAGCCGCGACAGCCGCACGAGTGCGATGCGATCCCGGCGCAGCTGTCCCAGCCCGATTCCGCACGACTTTCGCCAGCGGCACCATCGTTTGGCCAGCTCTCGCAGCCACAGTGGTTGCACCGCGGTGAAATCCAGGCGGGCACCGTCGTGGCCGGCGACACCGAGCCGCCGTAGCCGCCACACGTCACGCTGGTATTCGCTGTCCCAGCCGGTCCCGTCGCGCAGGTCGAGCAGGCACTCGATCACGTAACCGAGGAACGCGCGCGGCGTGTGGAGCGCGGCCGTGGCCGGCAGTCCGGCCAGCCAGTCGTCGAGCGGACGGTCCAGCAGCGACTCGACTCCGCTTGCCGACAAGTAATCCAGCAGGGGCTTGATCGATCGCGGTGTGGTCCGGGTTCGGTTCGCGTCGACCCGGCATTGAAGCGCGTACTGGATCTCCAGCCGCAGCTGCGGCCGCAGCGGCCGCAAGTCGAAGCGGTCCTCGCCGTAGCTGGCGCAGGAGGCGATGAAGTCGGCCGACGACGGGCGACCACGCTGCCGCCACCGAACGTGGTGTTGAATCACTCCGGCGGCCAGTTCTCGGTGGATTGGGAGGTGTTCGCTGTCGACTTCTACGACAAGTTCGGCTACGACCGGCCGATCTACGCCCTCACCCACGACGTCATGTTCCGCGGCCCGGCCGCTCAGTGGTTGCCGCGCATCGGCTCCATCCACCACCCGTGACAACGCCGCGAAGGCGCTGGCGGCCGGCGGCGTGGTCCTCGTCTTCCCGGGCGGTGAGTACGACGTCTACCGGCCGACCGTGTCGGAGAACGTCATCGATTTTGGCGGCCCCCGCTGCCCAAGGAGATCAGGGAGATGAAGGCGACCCCGTCCCCGGTGGCCGCCGAGAAGATCCTTCGCGGAATCGAGAAGAAGTCATATCACGTCTTTATCGGGTCGGACTCGATCATGATGGACAAGCTATCGCGGCTCATGCCGGCGCGGGCCGCCAAGATCGTCTACTCACGGCTGTGCGCCCTGCTGCCCCCTCAGTAACTTTATTGATAATCCCGGAAACAAACGCACGAACAAGAAGTAGAAAGTGAGGTGAGACGGGTCAACGATCTGCCCGGGCATTCGGGGCGGATAGGTCTTGGCCGGACTTGACTGATCACCGGAGGCTCAGAGTGGAGCAACTGAGCGGCCTCGATGCCGCATTCGTGTACGCCGAGACCGCCGGCGCGGCGCACGTGACCTTCTTCGCGATCTACGATCCGTCGACGGCTGCGGGCGGCACCGTCACCTTCGACGATGTCGCCGCGCATGTCGGCTCCCGACTCGGCGCGGACCCCGGCGCGGACCGTATTTTTCGCTCGGTGCTTGCCCGCGTCCCGTTGGATCTGGATCACCCGTACTGGGTGCGCGACGAGAACTTCGAGCTGAGCAGGCACCTGCACCACCTGACATTGGCGAGCCCCGGTGGCTGGCGGCAGCTGTGCGACCAGGTGTCGCAGCTGCACGCTCAGCGGATGGATCTGCGCCGGCCGCCATGGGAGGGCTACTTCATCGAGGGGCTCGGCACGATCCAGGGAGTGCCGAAAGGCGCCTTCGCCGTTGGCTTCAAGATGCATCATTCGGCGGCCGACGGGGTGACAGACTTGGGCATCGTCAACGCGCTTCACGACCTGACCCCCGACACCGCGCCGGGGCCCGTGGACGATTGGACCCCAGAACCACATCCGTCATCGCTGAACCTGCTCGCCCGCACGCTGATCACCTACGCCCGTCGGCCGGCACAACTGGTCTCCGCGGCAAGACACAGCATTCCCTTACTGACCCGGCTTCCCGCAGCGATGACCCGGCTGATGCCGATCGGTCACGAGCATGGGCTTTTCGGGGACGCTCCGCCCACCCCGTTCAACCAGAACACCGACAGCCGCCGCAACTTTGACGCACGCTCCTACGACCTGGCCGCGGTGTCGGCGGCACGCACGCTCGTCCCGGGAGCCACTGTCAACGACGTCGTTCTCACGGTCATCGGGGGCGCTCTGCGCCGGTATCTACTGGAGAAGGGCGAGCTACCCGAATCTCCGGTGGTGACGGTCATGGCGATCGCGGAGCACACCGACCCCGACCGCCAGCGCGGGGCGAATCAGATTGCGGTGGTTCGCGTGTCGCTCGGCACGGACATCGCCGACCCGGTTGCCCGGCTGCGGGCCGTGCACGAGTCGAGCGCCCGGTCGAAGGCCCTCAACGAGGAATTGGGCCCAGGCGCGCTCGTCGAGTACGCCGAGTTCCTGCCGGGCTGGCTGCTCGTCGCAGCGCTCCGTGTCGGGATGGCGATAAACCTCGGCAAGTACGTCAACCTTTCGCGGATTGCGGGTGTGAACACCTACGTGTCCACAATGCGCGGCCCGCAGTTCCCGATCTACCTCCTCGGCGCTCGGATGATCGCCGGCTACGCATTGTCGCCGTTCACCCAAGGTGGCGGGCTGATCCACAACGTGATCAGCTATTGCGGACGCGTGCTCGTCAGCATCAACGGCTGTCCGGCCGTGCTGCCGCTGCCGGATATCGAGCACTACGCGGATTGCATGGACGCTTCCTTCGCTGAGCTGACGTCCGGCGCGAGGACCTCGGCATAGCCCGGCTCGGTGCCGACTCGGACGCACCGACGTTCGCTCTTTTCACCCCATGGTTCTGAACATCTCGATCACCGGCGCGAGCTCGGCGGCGTTGGTAATCAGATCCACGTGTCCGCCGGAGTGAAGGTGGAAGGTCGAATTGGGCAGCAGCCGATGCAGAATCCTGGCATTCGCCAGGGGGATGATGGGGTCGTCGAGGCCGGCGATGATCAACGTCTGTTGCCGGATCAACCGCAGAGCGAAGATGCTCGTCCAGACCGAACCGGCTAGCTTGGCACAGGCAAAGAAGCGCAGGCCCGCGAAGAGATGTTCAGCCAGATCGAAGCGGAAATGGACCTCCCGCTGTGCTGAGCTCACCGAGCGCGGTGACCTGTCAGGTCAGCGGCGTAGCTTGCTCGCCGTTACACGGCGATTCAACTCAATCGCACGCTGATCACCACTGAGGGACTGAGCTTCGCTGCCAAAGTCGCAGCTACGACGAATCAACGGCCGATCCCGCACGAGGCGGTGAAACAGTACCTGCTGGCTCTAGAAGGACGTCAGCCCGAGGACAACGAGGTCGAGGCGGCTACAGACTTCATCAATGGAGCTCCTGATATCCCGACCCTCGATGAGGTCATGGCGGTGTCCGTGGAGGTCGCGGTCAGGTCGGTGGCACCGCGTTTGGAAGCGATGAACTGGCGCGTGCATCGCTACAACAGGCCCGTCCTCATGACCAACGATCGACCGGTCTCTGCTTGGCGACACCCGGATCCCGAGGCTCCTCCCGGTGGCGTCGGTATCGAGGCTGCTGATGAAGTCAGATTTCCACTCACTCCCCGAGCGTTACTACTCGTGACCTCAGCGAAAGCTGGGACTCCTCCGCGATCTGCCGACCACCGATACCAAGCAGTCAATAACGAGATCGGTCGACGCTGCCAACATTTCGTGGTCGCGACACCGGACGCGCGTGCGCGGCTGGAGTCGATCGACCTATCGGAGCGACCTCCGCGTATCCGGTTCAGGCAGGGGCCGGCCTACTACAACGTTGGCAATGGACAGTCATATCCAATGGGTGACATCATCCATACCTACTTCGAGTAGCGCTGCGGTGTCTCAACTTCAGACGACCTTTCTCCAAAGGATTGCGAGACGCAGATTCAGCGGCCAGTGCCAGGTAGGAACAATGTGTATTGGCAGGCCACGGGGAGCTTTCCGTAGGCCGATTGCACAAGTCGTCACAGTGACGAAAGGGTGGCGTAGCAGTGATGCATTCGGCTGATCAGCCGGCGTAGACATGCGTGTGCGTCTCGGTGCCTACATGATGTAGGTTCTCATTCTTCGTGTCGGAATTCTCATATTGATGCCGTACAAATGTCGGATCCGACACAAAGATGAGAATTTGGTTAGTAAAACTAGGTTTTCTCTGCTGGTAATTGTCAATTCCCCCACGAAGCTCTGCAGCCGTGACGCTACGCCCACGCAGCTCCTCTGACGCGCCGACGACCGAGGTCCGTCCGACGTGTAACCGCTCGAGTGCAAACGGCTCGAACGGCAGCCGCGAAATAACCGCCGACGCCGGGCTCGCAGCGACATGGGGTACGCGGACGGCCCGTCCGCCCTGGACACCGGCAAGGCGAAGTCCGAGCTGGGCTGGAGCCCGAAGTACACCTCCGCCCAAACCCTGGCGGCGCTCGCCGCCGCTTACCAGTTTGGGGCCCTAACTCGGCGAATTCTGTTTATTCGCAATTACTTCGGCGCCGACCTGGGTCAGCGGCACAGTGGAGTCTTGCGACAGCTTTCGCGCCATCTCGAACACGTGGACCGGTCCGATCCCGTAGCGCTCCATGATTAATTCCCTCGGCCTGTCCGATGGTGTCGCGGGTGACCAGCGACGGCGGAAACGCAAGCCCTTGAGGGTCACTCCGCCTAGGGTTCGCCGCTTCCTTGTCGCGATGGAGTGTCTGGGACGCAATTACCAGACAAAGCGGCCGAACCCCGCGACGGCAGCACGATTGGAGGGCTAGCGTGGCTTGGTAGGAACAGGTAGGAGCGGCATATGTCGGTAGGCGGCAGTGAGCATTGGATGGCGTTGGAGGGCGGGGCCGATGGCTCGCCCGGTGGTGAGCCGTACATGAGCCGGTTCGCGGCGATCGGTGCGTCGCTTCCTGAGCGGCGGTTAAGTAGTGATGAGTTGATGGCGGGCACGAAGTATCGGACCGATATCGAGCTCGAGCGGCTGACGGGTGTGCGCGAGCGCCGTATCGTCGGCGCGGGCGAGGATTCTTACACGCTCGCGCTCGGTGCGGCCCGCGACGCGTTGGCGCACGCGGATTGTGCTGCGGCGGACCTGGACATGCTGATCGTGTCGAGTATCAGCCGCCACGTCGGTGGCCTGCGGGTGCAGCTCGAGCCGCCGGTGAACGTGTCGCTGAAGGCTGCTCTAGGCGCCGAGCGCGCGATCGGCCTCGACATCTCCAACGCGTGTGCGGGGATGATGACCGGCGTGTTCATTCTCAACGACCTGGTTCGGCAGGGCCGGATCCGGCGGGGAATGGTCGTCAGTGGCGAGTACATCTCAGAGCTGGGACGCAATGCCGCGCAGGAGATCCGCACGGTGATGGACGACCAGCTCGCCGGGCTGACGCTCGGGGACGCCGGCGCCGCCGCGATTGTCGAGCGGGCGCCGCAGGGCGCTGCGGGGATCGAGGTGGCGGGGTTTACCACGCTCTCGCAGCACAGTCGCTTGTGTGTGGCGTTCCCGGCCACGATTGGTCCCGGGGTGACGATGCATACCGATGCCCGCGAGATCCAGAATGTCGCGATCGAGGACGCGGCCCCGTTGCTTCGGGAGGTGCTCGATCAGGTTGGGCTCAAGTTCGACGAGATCGACTATCTGATCCCGCATCAGACCTCGGCGCGGGCGATCAGGAAGGCGATGGCGGGGTTCTCGGAGGGTTTCGGTTCAACGCCGAAGCACGTGGTGATCACCGTCGACGAGTTGGGCAACACGGCATCGACGACGCATTTCGTCGCGCTGCACAAGTATCTGAAGGAGGGCCGCTTCGCCCCGCAGGACAGGGTCTTGCTGCTCTCGCTGGCTTCGGGTCTGGAGGTGGGCATCGTGATCTTCAAGGTCGATCAGCTGGTGGGGCGCTATGGGCACGATCATTGAGGCGACCGCGACCGCGGAGGGCGGGTCGTTGGGGGCGTTGGGGCTTGCCGATGCGGCCGCCCGGTTGTGTCTGGAGCGCGCGAAGCGGACTGCGGACGACGTGGACCTGCTCATCAACGCCGGCGTCTACAACGACAGGGGCATCAGCGAGCCGGCGGTCGCGTCGTTGATCCAGGAGGACATTGGCGCGAACCCCGAGCAGCAGCCCGGCGCGGGTCAGGGAACGTTCTCCTTTGACGTCCGCAACGGGGGGTGTGGCATGTTGTCGGGCATTGAACTGGTCGATGGCCTGCTCGCGTCGGGAACGGTCGAGCTGGGGTTGGTGGTCGCGAGCGACATTGACCCGGACCCGGGGGTTTCTGAAGGGTTCGGCTTTCCCGCGGTCGGGGGCGCGGTGCTGTTGAGCGCGGATGATTCCCGTGCTGGGTTCACGGCGTTCCGGTGCGTGACGTTCCCCGAATTCGCCGGGCTGTTTCAGAGCAGTGTGGCCTGGCAGGAAGACACCCGGCCGGGGCGCAGCGATCAGGGGCGAAACGTCCTTACGGTTGAGATCGCCGAGTCCTACGCCGATCGGGCGCTGGAGTGCGCCGAGTCGACCGTCCGGGAGCTGGCGGCGGCCAGCGTGCTTGATCTGGGCGAGGTCGACTTGCTCGTCGCGACGGCGTCGGTTCCGGGGTTCGCCGCCGCACTGGCGAAGCGGCTGGGCGTGTCCGCCGCGCGGGTCGCGTCGCCTTCGCAAGCCCTCGCCGGCGCGCACACGGCCGCGCTGGCTGTGGCGCTGGAGTCGATCCGACTCGAAGTGGGGCCGACGGCGCTGTTCGTCTCCGTGGGCGCGGGGATCACCGTCGTGGTCGCCCTCTACCGGGGATGATCAATGTGTGAAGCCGCAGCCGCGCTCCGGGCGCGAACGTCGCCAGGCTCTCAACTCGCTGGGAGCAAGTCAAGAAAATTCGCGATCATCGACCGCGAGCTGTCCATCGAGGCCGGGGACCTCACAACGAGCATGACGCTACGACGCAAAGTCGTCCTCCCGGAGTTCGTCGATCTGCTTGCGGCGCTCTACACGTAACGGTGCCGCTTTAGATGCTTCTCAGTTGAACGCCAAGCACAACGTGTGACGGTTTTCGGTTGGGCATGTGAGGGGTAGGGCAAGATGGGCGGAATGGGAGTCACCGTGGCCGTCACCGGACCGACCGGCGAGATCGGAATCTCCGCCTTGACGGCGCTGGAGCAGGACCCCGCGGTAGACCGGATCGTCGGCATGGCGCGCCGCCCGTTCGACCCCTCCGCACTCGGGTGGACCAAGACCACGTATCGGCAAGGCGACATCTTGGACCGGCAAGCGGTCGACGAACTGGTCGCAGACGCCGATGTGGTGATCCATCTCGCGTTCATAATCTTCGGATCGCGCGAGGAAAGCGCGCGGGTCAACCTGGCCGGCGCCCGCAACGTATTCGAGGCGACGGTGGCCGCCGAGCGGCCCAGCCGCTTGGTCTACACGTCGTCGGTGGCGGCCTACGGCTACCACTCGGACAATCCGGTCCCGCTCACCGAGGACATCCCGCCCCGCGGGTCGCCGGAACACTACTACTCCGAACAGAAAGCCGCGTGCGAGGCCGAGCTGGCCGAGATCACCAAGGGATCGTCGCTGGAGGTGTTCATCCTTCGGCCGTGCATCGTCGCGGGGCCCAAAGCGCCCGCGCTGGCCGACGCGATGCCGTGGCGGCACCTGCCCGGGGTGGTGCAGTCGACCACCCGCGCGGTTCCCCTGCTCAAGATGCCCGTCGCCGACCCCGGATTTCCGCTGCAGCTGGTGCACCATGACGACGTCGCCGCCGCGATTGCGTTAGCCGCGACCACCGACGCTCCGCCGGGCGCATACAACATCGCCGGTGACGGCGAGGTCAGCCTCTCGCAAGTCGTCACCGCGCTGGGCGGGCAGCCGGTGCGAGTACCGGCCATCGCCGCGACCGTCGCGTCGGCGGTCATCGCGCACACCCCGTTCGTCCCGTCGGCCCTGGAATGGCTGCACATCGCGCGGACGTCGGTCGTGATGGACACCAGCAAGGCCCAGACCCAGTTGGGCTGGAAGCCGAAATACACCTCGGCGGAAACGCTGCAGGCCCTCGCGCAGGCCGTATAACCCGTTCAGCGGAGGTCACCCTTAGTCGGGTATCGGTTGCAGCGGGGCGCCCGCGCGATCTGGCACGCGTTGGCTGCTCGTGGTGACAGGCGCCGTCGGATTACCCGGACATGGCCGAGTTCCTCGTCCGGGTGGGCGTCGACTCGATGAGCCTCAACCCCGACACGGTAGTCAAGACCATTCGGCAGGTCCCCCAGGTGGAGCCACAGCTCGCACCGTTTCAATGAAAAGCGGGCTGGTCATGCATGACGCGCGGCTTTGTGGACCCGTCTCGGCCCACAATGGAGGGCATGGACCTCGGTGGGAGTGTGGCCGCGGGTCGCGCCTATCCGCTGGGTGCCCGTCGTGTAGACGGTGGCACCAACTTTTCGGTGTGGTCGCGCACAGCTGCGCAGGTCGATCTGCTGCTCTTCGATGATGTCGATGACGCGGCCCCGTCCCGCATAATCCCGCTCGACCGCCTGCGGAACCGGACGTCATATTTCTGGCATGTGCTGGTGCCCGACGTGGGGCCGGGACAGATCTATGCCTGGCGCGTCCACGGCGCTTTCGATCCGGGCGCCGGGTTGCGGCACGACGCGTCTGCGCCGCTTCTTGATCCTTATGGCGTCGCGGTGGCGGTGCCGGCCGGCTACGACCGGTGGGCCGGCGCGCGGCCGGGCAGGGATCCGCGCACGGCGATGAAAAGCGTGGTCGCCGATCTGTCGGCATATGAGTGGGAAGGCGACGTTCCTCTGGGGCGGCCGTTTGCGCGCACGATCATCTACGAGCTTCATGTTCGCGGCTTCACCGCGCATCCCAGCAGCGGGGTGGATCGCCGCCTGGCCGGCACCTATGCCGGGCTGGTGGCCAAAATCCCCTACCTGCGCTCCCTGGGGATCACTGCGGTGGAACTTATGCCGGTGCAGGCATTCGACCCGCAGGACGCGCCGCCGGAGCTGGTCAACTACTGGGGCTACAGCCCGGTGTCGTTCTTTGCCCCGCACCCGGCCTACGCCCGCGCCGGTGATCCGCTGGGTGCCCTGGACGAGTTTCGCACCATGGTCAAACAGCTGCACCGGGCCGGCATCGAAGTGATCCTGGATGTGGTCTTCAACCACACGGCCGAGGGCGGTGCCAACGGACCCACGTTCTGTTGGCGGGGGCTCGACAACCGGGCCTACTACCTGCTTGACCCGGCAAACCAGGCGAGATATCTCGACTACACCGGTTGCGCGAACACCATCAACGCCAACCACTCCGTGGTGCGGCGGATGACCGTTGACGCCCTGCATCACTGGGTGGACCAGATGCACGTGGACGGCTTCCGCTTCGACCTCGCCTCGGCCATGGCACGAGACGCCGCCGGCGTTCCGATGGCCAACCCACCGATCATCTGGGAGATCGAGAGCGACCCCGTCCTGGCCGGCACCAAGCTGATCGCCGAGGCCTGGGACGTCGCGGGCCTCTACCAACTCGGGACGTTCGTCGGCGACCGTTTCCGCGAGTGGAACGGCAAGTTCCGTGACGATATCCGCCGCTTTGTCCGCGGTGACACCGGCACCGTGGCACTGCTTCCAAACCGCCTGCTGGCCAGCCCCGACCTGTTCGGCCGCCGACCCGCCGAGGTCGAGCACAGCATCAACTTCGTCGCCTGCCACGACGGATTCACGCTGAACGACCTGGTCTGCTACGCGCACAAGCACAACCAGGCCAACCTGTCGAACAACAAGGACGGCACCGACGACAACTACTCCGCCAATTGTGGCGTCGAAGGGCCATCCGATGACTCTGCGATCGATGCCATGCGCACCCGGTTGGTGAAGAACCTTCTCGCCATCACCTTGATCTCCATGGGTGTGCCCATGATCGGCATGGGCGACGAGGTTCGCCGCACCCAGTTGGGCAACAACAACCCCTACTGCCAGGACAACGAGATCAGCTGGTTCGACTGGTCACTGACGGATCGCTACGCCGAGATCCGCCGGTTCGTACGGGGACTGATCGACGTTCGGCTCGAGCTGGACATGACCCGAGTCGTGCACGGGCTGTCGCTGCGGGAGTTCCTGACCCGCTCGCTGGTCGAGTTCCAAGGCGTTCAACTGCACCGGCCGGACTGGTCGGAAGGCTCCCACACACTGGCGGTCACCGTCAGAAGCGTGGTCGGGACGCGGATGGTCCACCTGATCCTCAACAGCTATGAGCGTCCCCTCGACTTCGAGCTTCCCCCCGCCGCCAGACCAACGCTGCCATGGCGCCGCGTCGCCGACACCGCCCTCGATTCCCCTGACGACGTCGCCGGTCTCCACAGCGCACCACCAGTCCGCGGCGCCACCTACCGGGTCGACGCCCACTCGGTGGTCTTTCTGTGCGCCGACCTCGACGACGCCACCGACACCCAGCACGCCCCGGCATGCTGCGATGTGGGCTACTCGGCCGCGACTGTGCGGCGTCCTTCCGGCGTGTCGTCCCCTTGAGCTACATAGTCGCCGCGACGTCAGCGCGGTACCGGTCGTCGAGGTTTCGTGGCCCTAACCGGCAGGCCCAATCCAGCTGGCACACCGTCGTTGCAGGCCACCTGGTCCGGCGGCCGGTCGCCCAGGCCGCCAACCCCCAGGGAATGCCGGCAGACCGTCCGGAAGCCAATCAGCTCGGCTGTTCGTGGAGCCCACGTCGGTGGTCACTGGGCAGCTACCCGCGGCGACCACCGTCGAGCCGGTCATCAATGGCTGAGGAAGACAACGCCAGGCGGCCGGTGCGTCGACCGAGTACAGCCGGACGTTCTTCTCCAGGAAGGTGCCGAGCAATGCCGGTCCATGCGGCAAGCCGGTGTTGGCCATGTGGACTGGCACCACGCCTACCTAACTGCGGCCTCGAGATGTTCGGCCCTCGGTTGAACTCGGCCGGCGCGCGCTGCCCCGGTTTCATCGGCGGCGGTGCCGCGCCTGGTCGCCTTCTCCCTCCGTGGTCGTCGATGACCGGGAGCGCCGCGGCGTGGTCTTGGCCGCACCCTTCCGCTTCGTTCCCCCACTCGAACGCCGCGGGCGTTTGTTGCTCGCCACCAGACGCGCCAACCCGGATTCAATGCCCTCGGCCAGTTTGTCCACATCGGGTGCGGTGTCATAGTCAGCGGTGATGCCGAACGAAAGATCGCTGGCGTAGCTCAATACGGCGATCCCTATTCGGACTTGTAGCGCTATCGGTACAACCGGCATCACCCGAAGAACCGTGCGGCCCATCACCCGCACCGGCTGCCGGGGACCGGGGACATTCGTAGTCACCGTGACAATAGAGCGTTGCGGCAATCGGGTTAGCGCGCGAACCGCCCTGACGCTCACGGCGAACGGGATGTAATCCGCCGCGGTGGCAATCAGGCTTGCGGCCTGGCGTTGTCCGCCGACCTTGGCTTTGCTCAATCGCGTGTGCACGCTGGCCAGCTGCTCGACCGGGTCTGCCGCGTCGACTGGCAGGTAGACCAGCATCGCCGACACCAGGTTGTGGGCCTCGCCCATAGTGGCGTTGGAGCGCACCGACACTGGCACCAGGGTGCGGACCGAATTCGGCTTGGGCTGCTCGCCGCGGCGGATGAGTGCCTCGCGGAGACTGGCGGTGATGACAGCCAGCGCGACATCGTTGATCGTCACATCGTAGGCGTGGCACACCTGCGTAACGTCGTCGAGGGAGACCCGTGCGACGCTGTACCGACGCATCGTGGTGACCGACCCGATAAACGATGACGCGGCCGCCGGACGAATCAGCCCGCCGACGATTCCCGCCGCAACGTTGATTGCCCGCGCAGCGGCATTGGCCACCGCGGTCGAGTCGTGCCAGGCCCCCTGCATCCATGCCAGCGGGTTCCAGGTGAGCCTCGGCAGCGCAATCCCGGCCCGGTTGGGCTCGGCGGACGCGCGGATCGCGGTAGCGAAGGTGTCCCCTCCGCCGTCGTCGGTCATGGCGCTGAGCACCTGCATCGCGGCGATCCCGTCGGCCATGCTGTGGTGCATCTTGGTCAGGATGGCCCACTGGTTGTCGGCGAGTCCTTCGATAATCCAGCACTCCCACAACGGGTAATCCCGGGCCAGGCGCCGCTCCATAATGTAGGCGACCAGCCGGAACAACGCGTGGTCATCGCCGGGATGCGGAACCGCTACGCGGCGCAGATGATGGGACAGGTCGAGGTTGGCATCTTCCACCCACTCCGGCGCACCAACACCGAGCGGGTGCGTGCGCAGGACCTGCCGGCACCGGGGGATGGTCAGCATGCGATGCCTCAATACCGAAACGAGAGCATTATCGTCGGGCAGCGGCCCTTCAATCACCGACACGGCGCCGATCGCAAGACTGACATGCGGGTCGGAATCCTCGGCTTCCAAAAAGCTGGCGTCAAGGCCTGTCAGGTGCTCCACTCGCCACCTCCGCACACGTCGCAATCCGACTATCGACCCCGCCGTGGGACCCCGAGCAGAGGCGGAGGTCACCACCGCAGGGGACCTTTGGAGCAATCGCCTCCTCCGAGTTCGCCGACCCGGCTCATCAATCAAGGCACCGTGGCCCCGGGAGTCGTCGATTTCGCGGCCCACTCCAAGTGGAAGTTTCCTGCGGACCCCGGCACCCTCGTCGGACGCAAATACCATGTGCCGGTGTGCATGATCTATCAGATCGATGCGAACGGGATATTTCCAGTCTTCACGAGTACACGGATGTCGCGAGCCTGATGAAGTCAATCAAGTAACACCATCGCCAGCTCAACCGCAAAATGCGGCTCACCATGACAGCACGAACGGTCGACCTTCGCCGCGGTCAACGAAGGTGACATCGACTGGGCCGACGCCATCCAATTTTATGGTCTGCATGGAGGTAGCCATAATGCCTCCTGGTTTTATGTAAGGAAGGTCGTTAACGATCGCTAAGCTCGCTCGCACCGTTATGCGTCCCGACCACCAGCGATCCCACCGCGCCAGTGTGCCTACCAGATTCCGCAATTCAGCCGCA
>NZ_DATFYW010000002.1:0-7537 GCF_035314905.1 Mycobacterium sp. | reverse complement strand
GCGGTGGCATGTGCCATCGCTGTTCTGGTAGCCGCTGATGCTGATCCGCGCGCCTGACACGTCTCGGGTGGCGCCGCTGAATTCGCGGAACAGGCCGCCTTCGTCGGTGGTCCAGTCGAAGAGCTGCGTCGCGTCGGGCGGTGGCGGCGCATCCGGGGTTGGGTCATCGGTCATCGTGGTGGTCTCCTGGCTGCTCGATCGGAGGGTAAACCCGCTGCGCCCGCGCGTCATTTCCTCGGTGACCCGTGAAGTCGGTCACCGCTGCAGGACAACGATCCTGACGCCGCGGGAGTATCGTCGGTGTCGAAAGCCTCCGTTGCAGATTTCAGGAGAAACGATGGCGCTGGCACCGGCGAGCTGGCCCGATCCGCTCCTGAGGGCGGTTCGCGCGTCCAACAAGCACCTCCTCAACCCGGTCATGGTGCGGCTCGCCGGCCGCAAACACTGGTACGCCGCGGCGATTCGACACACCGGGCGGCGGTCGGGCAAGCCATACACGACACCAGTGGTGGCCGATCGCGTGCAGGACGGCTTTCTGATTCCACTGCCCTACGGCACCAAGGTGGACTGGCTGCAGAACGTGCTGGCGGCCGGGGGAGCGACTCTTTCGGCCGACGGCGACACCTGCGAGGTGGTGGCGCCTGAAGTCATCGACGCGAAAGAGGCCGTGCCGCTGCTCGCCGAGAGGCGGCGGCGCACGTTCCAGCGGGTCGGCATTGAACATTATCTGGAGGTCAGGCGCGCGCCCGCCGCGAACTGAGTCCCGGGCTCAGGGTCGCAGGATGGGGCGCAGCGTGTCGAGCACGGCCAGATCCTCGATGGTCGCCGGCGGCGTTTCCTCTCTGCCGTGGGCGATGCCGCGCATGACCTTCCGCAGGATCTTCCCCGACCGCGTCTTCGGGAGCGCGGGAACCACGTCCACCGTCTTGAAACAGGCCACCGCGCCGATCTCCTCGCGCACCGCCGCCACGAGCTCGTCGGCCAGACCCTCGGCCGCCGCGCCCGCTTTCAGCACGACGAAGCCCCGCGGGACCTGCCCCTTGATGTCGTCGGCGACGCCGATCACCGCGCACTCGGCGACGGCGGGGTGTGACGCGAGCACGGCCTCGACGGCGCCGGTCGACAAGCGGTGTCCGGCGACGTTGATCACGTCGTCGATGCGGCCCATCACGAATAGGTATCCGTCCTCGTCGACGTAGCCGCCGTCGCCGGTGAGGTAGTAGCCGGGATGCTCGCAGAGATAGGAGGCCTCGTAGCGCGCGTCATCACCCCACAGGGTGGGCAACGTGCCCGGCGGCAGCGGCAGCCTGATGCAGATCGCGCCGTGTTCGCCGGGTTCGCAGCCGGAGCCGTCGGCCCGCAGGATCGAGACGTCGTAGCCCGGCATGGGCAGGGTCGGCGACCCCGGTTTCGTCGGAAGTGCCTCAACGCCCATCGGATTGGCGGCGATGGCCCATCCGGTCTCGGTCTGCCACCAGTGATCGACCACCGGGACGCCGAGTGTGGCCGACGCCCACCGGTAGGTGTCGGGGTCGAGCCGTTCTCCTGCCTGGAAAAGGTATCGCAGCGCCGACAGGTCATACTTGCCGACATACGCGCCGTCGGGATCTTCCTTCCGGATCGCGCGGATCGCGGTCGGCGCCGAAAGCAGCGCCGCCACACCGTATTCGGACGCCACCCGCCAGAACGCACCCGGGTCGGGGGTGCGCACGGGCTTGCCCTCATAGAGCACCGTGGTCACGCCGGCCAGCAGCGGGCCGTACACGATGTAGGAATGCCCGACGACCCAGCCCACGTCGGATGCCGCCCAGAACACCTCCCCGGGACGGACGTCGTAGATGTGGCGCATGCTCCACATCAGCGCCACCGCATGTCCGCCGTTGTCGCGGACGATCCCCTTCGGCCTTCCCGTCGTGCCGGAGGTGTACAGCACATACAACGGGTCGGTGGCAGCCACCGGAACGGCGCCCACCGGCTCGGCCGCGGCCATCATCGTCTGCCAGTCCAGGTCCCGGCCCGGTGTGAGGTCACACCGCAGCTGATCCCGCTGGACGACGACGCAGCTGCGGGGGGGATGGGCGCTGGCGTCGATGGCCGCGTCGAGTATCGGTTTGTAGTGCACGATCCGCGACGGCTCGATCCCGCAGGAGGCCGACACCACCACCGTCGGGCGGGCGTCGTCAAGGCGGGTGGCCAGTTCGTGGGCGGCGAAGCCACCGAACACCACCGAGTGCACCGCCCCGAGCCGAGCGCATGCCAGCATTGCGATGGCCGCCTCGGGAATCATCGGCAGGTAGATCACCACACGATCGCCCTTGCCCACGCCGAGGCTGCGCAGCACGCCCGCGAACCGGGCGGTCGCATCGAGCAGCTCACGGTAGCTGTAGGTGCGCCGGGCGCCGGTCATTGGCGAGTCGTAGATCAGCGCCGGCTGATCGGCGCGGCCGTCGGCGACGTGACGGTCGAGCGCGTTTGCGCAGGTGTTGAGTTCACCGTCGGGAAACCACCGGTAAAACGGTGGATTCGCGTCGTCGAGTACGCGCGTCGGCTCCCGGGTCCACGAGACCGCCTGCGCCGCCTGCGCCCAGAAGGTGGTGGGGTCGGCGAGGCTCGCGGCGAACAGTTCCCGATAACCGTTCACGCCGGCCGGTTGCCGGGATCGCCCTTTCGTCGTCGACATCCCGCACTCCTTCAATCGTGCTGGACCGGTATCGAAGTGCCCGCTGGGCGCGAATGCCGCGTCCACGGGCCCGACGTTATTGCCCGCGCCCGCGTTCGGCACGGGTCGTTCGACCCTGCCCGGCGCGCCATTGGTCCCCGGCAGGGGCGAACCGGCTGACGCCGTCCTGCGGGCGCCGGCAATCGAACCGCAAGCGCAGAGATGTCGCCCCGGGTGTATTTCGGCCCACGTGGCGGTGAACTTGCCGAGAACCGTTGCGGGGAGAAGTATTCAACGCCGTAGCGTGACGTCATGGGCAACGTGGACCGGCGCACGGCGCTGTGCGTGATCGCGGCGGCCGTGCTGGCCGCGACGGGAGACCTTCTGCCAGCCCGGGCGGACGCCGCGCGGGGAGGGCTGCCGGCCGCCCGTGTGCCGGCCCCGGCCGGTGTGCTCACCCGGCTGCCCGGCGACGGCAACCAGCTCGCGTTCACCGTCGACGACGGCACCAGCACCGCAGTGGTCGCCGCGTTCGCCGACTTCTGCCGCGACACCGGCACCCGGATGACCTTCTTCGTCAACGGCGCGAACAAATCCTGGACGGACAACGCGCCCGCACTGCAACCGATGGTCGACTCGGGTCAAGTCCAGCTCGGCAACCACACCTGGTCGCATCCCGACATCACCCGCATCGGTGTGGACGCGGTCGCGGACCAGATCCGGCGCAACGCCGACTTCTTGAAGAACACCTACGGTGTCGACGGCACCCCGTTCTTCCGACCGCCCTACGGCCGTCACAATGCCGACACCGACCGGGTGGCCGCAACGCTCGGCTACCCCACCATCACGATGTGGAGCGCCACCATCGGCGATTCAGCCCCGGAAAACGCAACGAGCCTCATCGCCAACGCGCGGAACTCTTTCCAGGCACAGCAGATCGTGCTGGGGCATGCCAACCTGCCCACCATCACCCACTGCTACGCCCAGCTCATCGACATCATCTCCACCCGCAACCTTCAGACGGTCACCCTCAACGACGTCTTCGGCTAAGAAATCTTTCACGGACCGGCATCGGGTCAGCAACGCCTGCCCGATTGACGGGCGGGTCTTGTGGTAGCACGCTATCCCGATGGCCGCCCCCAGTGAGCAAGCACTGATCGACGAGGTGCGACAACGTCTGATCGCGACGTACGCCCGGCTCGCGCCGGCCACGGTCGTGCTTGCGGTGTCCGAAGCCCAGGAGCGATTCGTCGACTGCCCCGTGCGTGACTTCGTGCCGCTGCTGGTTGAGCGCCGCGCCATCAAGGCATTGTTGGAGCATTCCGCGCCGATGCCGGCGGCGCGGGCCATCGGGTGATGGACGTGATCCGCCCGTCATAGGCTGATCGGCGTGGGCGGTGTTGTGGCGGGCCAAGAGGAGCGCGTTGCGCTGCTGGCCCTGCTCGACGAACGTCCCGCCCTTCGCGATGAGCCGGCGGGCGCGACATCGTGGGCGACCATCGCCTCGGAGGTGTCGCTGCGCGGGTCGGCGGTCGCGCTGTGGGAAAGACTTCACCCGCCCGCGGAGGGGATGGCTGAGCCGGGCGGGCCGCTCGAGCGGGCACGCGCGCTGCTCTCGTCGTGGCGCGGAGCCGATTTTGCGCTGGTGACCATCCTGGATGCCGCATATCCATCGCCGCTGCGAGGCATTCACCAGATGCCGCCAATTCTGTTTGCGAAAGGCCGGTTGGCGCGCGATGAAGTCGGCGTCTCGGTGGTCGGAGCGCGGCGCGCCAGTCACCGAGGTTCATCGATTGCGTCGAACGTGGCCGTGGGACTCGTCGAGCGCGACATCTCCGTTATTTCGGGATTGGCGAGCGGCATCGACACCGCCGCCCATCAGGCCTGCCTGGCCGCCGGCGGCCGCCCGGTCGGGGTGATCGGCACCGGCATCAATCAGGTCTACCCGGCTGAGAACGCCGACCTGCACCGGCAGGTCGCCGCTCGCGGGTTGGTGCTGTCGCAGTTCTTCCCCGACGCGCCGCCACAACGGCACACGTTCCCGATGCGCAACGCGACGATGTCGGGCCTGGGGCGCGCCTCGATCGTCGTGGAGGCGGGCGAGTACAGCGGCAGCCGCATCCAGGCGCGGGTCGGCGTCGAGCACGGCCGCCCGGTGATCCTGACCGACCGCGTGGTGGCGGCCACCGCATGGGGCCGGGAGATGCAGCACCGGCCCGGTGTCTACGTCGCCGGCAGCACCGCCGATGTGATGGGCATCGTGGAGGATGTCGTGCGCGACGTGGACGTACGCGCGGCCACGGCGGTGTTGGGGGAGCCGGATTGACGGATGCGGCCGCCGAAGCGCGCCGGGCGCTGAGGGCGTCCGCGGGCGGCTACCTGCGCAACCCGGTGCGCGCGCCGGGTATCACCTGCGCGGTGTGCGCCACGCCGGTGGACGGCTTCGCGTGGTGCTGGCGCTGCAGGCAGGATCGCCGCATCCCTGGCCTGGCGGATCTGGTGGTGCCGTTGACATACGCCATCGGCGGCACCCAGTCGGCCACCCTGCTGTGGCACTACAAGGACGACCCCGTGCGCAAGGTGCGCGAACAGCACACCCTGATCCTCAATTGGCTTTTGTACCTTGCGATTTCGTTACACGAGCGGTGCGTGGCGGCGGTGGTCGGGTCGCCGGTGTCGCTGCGGATGACCATCCCATCGTTGAGCGGCCGGACGGGGCTGCATCCGTTTTCGGCGCTGGCGCAGTGGATGAAGGCGATCAGTGGGTCCATCGTGTTGGCGCCGGCGCCGGGGGCGATCTGCGACCGCATCGTGTCGGGCGACAAATTCGCCGTCGAACCGGATGCGCCACTCGACGGGCAGCACGTGCTGCTGCTCGACGACACCTGGACCACGGGGTCCAACGCGCAGTCGGCGGCGCTCGCCGTGCGCCGCGCCGGCGCCGCGGCGGTCAGCGTCATGGTCGTCGGCCGCTGGCTCAGCCCGAACTACGGCAACACCGCGCGGTTCATCAAGGAGTACCTGCACAACGACTACGACACCGGGATCTGCCCGGTGACCGGCGGGCGGTGTCCGTGAGACCAGCGTAGGCCGGGCAAACGCCGGACCGAGGCCCTAATGTCACACGCTTTGCTGATCAACGATTTTCGCGCAGCGTGCGCCCTATACTGCAACGCCAAGACAACACCCCGAGCCTGCAGGGACACCGGTGGGTCGTGCAGTGAGGAGACAAGCCAGATGAGTCATTCGATGCGGCGGTGGAGCGCCGCGGCGGCCGCCACCTTGGCAATGGCAGCCACGGTCGGTTCCACACTCACTATTGCGCCTTCCGGGGTTGCGAAAGCCGACGTGTGCGTCAGCGGTGGCCGGCGCGTTTCGGTAAGTGGGTGTGCCAACCTGGCCGACACCGTCGCTCCGTACGTTCCGCCGCCGGCCTACTACGCGCCGATGCCGTACGACCCGCCACCGCCGCCGAACGTCAGCGGGTGTGTGGCCTACAACGGCCGGTGGGTCAGCGCCGGCGGCTGCAACTAAGCGACTCACCGACCACCGGCGGCGGGCCGGCGCACCGGTCCGATCCGCGCATCCGGCCGGTCCCGCCGGACAATTTTGCAAGAAGTTGCCAGCCGCGACACACGACGGTGACACGTCATCGAGATAGTTGCGACGTCGTGGTGTCGCGAATGTTGTCCCGCCTGGCGCCGGTGCGTGTCACAGTCGCCTATGCGATCGTGCTCTGCATCGTCGGGGTCACGGTGCCGGCGCTCGGCCCGCGCGCGCAGGCCACCGTCGTCAGCCAGATGAGCACCAACCTGCACAACCTGGCGCGTGGTCGTCTCGGCACGCTGATCGGCAGCGCGTTCATCACCGACGGTGATGACCTCTATGCCTGGCTGCCGGGGCTGGTGTGCCTGCTGGCCCTGGGGGAACTGTTCTGGCGTGGCGGGCGTCTGGTCGTGGCGTTCGCGCTCGGCCACATCGGTGCCACGGTGCTCGTCGCGGTGGGCCTGGCGGTCGCGGTCGAGGCGCGATGGCTGCCAATGTCCATCGCCCGGGCCGACGACGTCGGGATCAGCTACGGCGCCGCAGCGGTGCTGGGCGCGTTGACGTCGGTGGTACCGCGGCGCTGGCGACCGGCCTGGGTCGGCTGGTGGTCCGGCATCGCGCTTCTCGCCGCGTCCGGGGCCGACTTCACCGCCGTCGGGCACGCCGTGGCACTGACGTTGGGCATGGGGCTGTCGGTGCGGCTGCGCCCGGACGCACGCTGGACCCCCCTACGAGGCGTGTTGCTCGCGGTCGCCGTCGCGTTCGGCTACGTCACCCTCACCGGGGCGTCGCCGCTCGCGGCACCGGCCGGCGGGCTGGCAGGTCTGCTGACAGCGCTGGCCGCGCAGCGTATCAATCACCGCCGTCGACGGCAGCGCGCACGAGCCGAACGCATTGGGCCGTGCCGTCGAGCCACAGCAAACGCCGAGTCGGCGGCGGGAAGAGACGTACCACCGATCCGGTGGGTTTCAACGCCGGAACAACCCGCGGGGCGAGCATGAGACCGCAGCTTCCAGATCCGCTCAAGCTCCCGTGGGAACTGCGGGAAAACCTCACCGCACGATCCGGCGTAGACCGACTTGCGGACGGGCGAACCAAATACTGGTCGATGAGGTGTTGAAGGGCATCACGCCCCAAATGTTCGTGTGGTGGTTTCGCGGCGGCATTCTCGGGGACATGGACGTCGAAGGACGCGCCGTACCCAGGTACCGGGTCTGGCACCCCTATGACCACGTCGGCGCGCGCTTGTTGGTGAATCGACCCGCTGAGGCCGCGCAGGGCGCGGTCGCCGAACTCGAGGAGTACTTCGGCCGCGAACCCAGCTTCTACACC
>NZ_DATFYW010000001.1:0-13409 GCF_035314905.1 Mycobacterium sp. | reverse complement strand
CCCGCGGCTAGCGTGATTTGCCGATGACCGATCCACTTGCTCCGCTGATCGACCTGCCCGGCGTCGCGAAGGCCGGCGACGACGCGCGCGAGGCGCTCGGCAGGGCCCACCGGCACCGCGCCAACCTCCGCGGCTGGCGGGCCAACGCCGTCGAGGCCGCAGTCCGGGCCGCGCGGGCATCGTCGGTTCTCGACGGCGGGGCGCCGCGGCTACCGTCCGACGGGCTGCTGTCGGGTCCGATTCTGGCCGGGGCGCTGCGCGTGGCCGAGGCGCTGGAGGGCGGCGAAACGGCGTTGGTGGGGGTGTGGCAGCGCGCGCCGCTGCAGGCACTGGCGCGCCTGCACATGCTCGCCGCCGCCGACCTCGTCGATGATGACAACCTGCTGGGCCGTCCCCGCGCCGGTGACGCCCTCGCGCGGCGGCTGGACCTGCTCGTCGGGTTGGTGACCGGCGGCAGCGCGGCGCCCGCGCCGATCCTTGCGGCCGTCGCGCACGGCGAACTGCTGACCCTGGCCCCGTTCGGCACCGCCGACGGTGTGGTGGCCCGTGCGGTGTCGCGATTGGTGTCGCAGGCCAGCGGTCTGGACCCGCACGGCCTCGGCGTCCCGGAGGTGTACTGGATGCGCAACGCCGCCGGGTACCGGGCCGCCGCCGCCGGGTTCGCCTCGGGTACCGGCGACGGTGTCCGAGACTGGCTGCTGCTGTGTTGCCGGGCGTTGCAGGCCGGCGCGCAAGAAGCGGTCGCGATCGCGAGCGGGTCCGCGAAAACGTGAAGCGGGCGACGATCCGAAGCGTTTCGGCTCGCCGCCCGCTAGCACGGATACCCGGTTACCAAGCGTGCATTGTGGGTTGCGTGGGTTGGCCTCGGCGGTCTTGCGATGCGCTGCGACTGCGACCCCACCCAAGGGGTCCCCGTGGTTGTCCGCTTTCGCAATAGCGCAGGCCCGCAACACTTTTGCCCTTATCGCGGCGTGCTCCGCGTGGGTGCCCGGGTCCGTGCTGGGTAGTCCGGCTCGGGAGATCGAACCTTCTCTTCCGATTCGAGCTTGGCCTCGCCGGGCTGCCGTGGTTCCTTTGTACTACGTGACCACGGTCACATCAAGGCCCCGAACGTCCGATCGTTACCTCCGCGAAGACGTCGGTGAGAGAACCCCCGAAGCGGAGCTCGAACGGCGTCTCAGAGGACGTAGCGGCGCAACAGCGAATACGTCAGTGCGCCGGCGGCGATCGCGCTCACGGCCACGGCGGCGGTCGTCGCCACAGCGGCGCTGGACGGGGCGGGAATCCGGTCCCTCAACGACACCGGCTTGGAGAACGTCAGCACCGGCCAGCCCCGTGCCGCGGACTCCTTGCGAAGCGCGCGGTCCGGGTTGACCACCGTGGGATGCCCGACCGCTTCGAGCATCGGCAGATCGGTGATCGAGTCGGAGTAGGCGTAGCAGTGCTCCAGCGGATAGCCCTCGCGCGCGGCCAGCTCCCGGATCGCCTGCGCCTTGCCCTCGCCGTAGCAGTAGAACGCGATGTCTCCGGTGTACTTGCCCTCTTCCACGACCATCCGCGTCGCCATCGCGTGGGTGGCGCCGAGCGCCCGCGCGATCGGCGCGACGATCTCCTCACCGGAAGCCGACACCACGACGACGTCGCGGGCGCACAGCTTATGATCGGCGATCAAATCGGCCGCTTCGGCAAACACCAGCGGATCGACGATGTCGTGAAGTGTCTCGTCGACGATCGACTTGACTTGTTCTACGTCCCACCCTGCGCACATGTTCGTCAGGTACGAGCGCATCCGGTCCATCTGATCGTGATCCGCGCCCGACATCAGGAAGAAGAACTGGGCGTAGGTCGACTTCAGCACCGCGCGGCGATTGATCAGCCCTTGATCGAAGAAAGGTTTGCTGAAAGCAAGCGTACTGGACTTTGCGATAACGGTCTTGTCGAGATCGAAGAACGCCGCGGTCTTCGCGGGACCCGCCGGTCGCGGCTCTGGTGTCGATCCCTGCGGCGCCGCCGACGATTGTGCGGCAGGGTCTGAGACTGTCACGCGTTCCAGGATAGGCAACTGCCCTTGCACCGCTAGAGAACACCTGTGAAATGGCAGATCAAGCCAGGTGTCGGAGACTGCAATTCGGCGCTGCCTCAATGTTATCGATGGAAAGCAAGACTTGCGCCACTGCGTCCTGTCGTGTGTATAGTGAGGATTACTCGGCTATGCCGAGTGTGCATCAGCCCGACCCCCCGGGGCTGATACACGACGACCCTCGCCTCCTCCCCCCCTGGCGGGGGTCGTCCCTTATCTGCACCAATTCTGGGTTCGTCGGTCTCCCGCGGTTGTGCCCCAATCGTTGCGGAATCCGGTTTTCGCAACGTTGTGACGGACCGCGGTGTGCGACGCTCAGGTGAGCTCCGTGGCGACCAGCTCTGCCGGCGTGGGCAGCCTCAACGACAGCAGGCCCGCAGCCGTCTTGTCGTCGAGCTTGACGCGGTTCACGGTGACGTGTACCCGCACCCAGCCGCCGCCTTCAGCCTTCAGACGCAGCACCCGGCTCGTCGGACCGTCCACGAATTCCTCGATCATCGCCTTCGTCAGCGGCTCGTCGTCGGGGTGCACGACTTCGTCGCCGGGTTGTCGCCAGTCGTAGTAGGGGCACGGGTCGTCCAGCCACTTCAGTAGCTTCCAGCTCGCGATGTCGACCAGCGCCCGATGAACACCCGGCTGTGCCAGCCCGTCGAGAATGCGCTGGCCCAGGTCGTCGGGCGCTACCGGGGGGCCCTGGCGTTCGCCGCGCCAGTTCATCGCCCGGCTGAGCAGGTGCTGGCTGCCGTCCGGCGCGGTTTCCAGAATTGCCCGCGCGACCCAGCCCACCGAAATCAGGTCGCCGCGGTGATCGGTGACGTCCCACATGGCGGAGATCCGGTCGCCCGGCTCGCAGTGAATCGTCAGCGACAGCACCTTCGTCTCGTTGGGCACGAGTTCTTTGCGGGGCAGGTCCTCGGCGAAGGTGCGCCCGTGTGTGGGCTCCACCGCTGGGTCCATTCCGCTGTTCCACAGCGACTCCGGTGTATCGGTGGCAAGGCCCGTCGTCAGGTCCCACACCAACGGTCCCGGAATCGGCCGCTCGGGAGCCTCCCCGGCGGCCGGACCCGTCCACAGGTGGACGCCGTGCACCCGCCCGTCCGACATCGTCACCGGTTCGGTCCGAATGACCCGGTCGGTGTTCGGCACCGCGCGCGACACCCCGGCACCGGTCCGCACCGTCTCCGCGACTGCGCCGTTGATCGCCGACAGATGGGGGCTTCGCCGCAAGAAAGCGTTGAGTGGAACCATGTTTTTCGGCTGGCGCCCCTGGGCGACGACCACCGGTTCGTCGCCCAGCGTCTCGAGAAGCAGCCAGTCGTGTGCCATCGGAGGAGACTTTACCCAACAGCCAACGGTCGCTACCGAATTAACGCCAACGACGAAAACCGTTGCCGTCCATCTTCCTTCGCTGTGCTAACGGTCTAACGGTCAGATGCGAGTTTGCGCAACACGTTCCGACAAGGTACTTTTCGCCTGCACCCGAAGTTCCGGTGCTGAGAACGGATCGCGTTGTCCGACCGTTCGTCTGCCCGCCGAATGAGGATCAGGGCTGCCTTCAGCAGCGAGGAGATTGGCCCGTTCGGCGGACATGTTCGTCAGCCTGTGGGGTCGACCGTTCGAGGGGTCGGTCGTCATCTATTGGTGGGTCAGGGGAAACGCGCGCCGTCAGTTCGGCGATCACCAGCCGCAGCACCGTTACCGCGCCGGCTTTGTCCAGCGGGTCGTTGCCGTTGCCGCACTTGGGCGACTGCACACACGAGGGGCAGCCCTGCCGGCATTCACAGGCTTCGATCGCATCGGCGGTGGCCGCCAACCAGGTCGTGATCTCACCGAACCCGCGTTCGGCGAAGCCGGCTCCGCCCGGGTACCCGTCGTAGACGAACACCGTCGGCAGGCCGGTGTCGGGGCCGATCGCCGTCGACAGGCCGCCGATGTCGCCGCGGTCGCAGCTGGCCACCAGCGGCAGCAGGCCGATCGCGGCGTG
The DNA here is from genome assembly GCF_035314905.1 of Mycobacterium sp. Taxonomy (GTDB): domain Bacteria; phylum Actinomycetota; class Actinomycetes; order Mycobacteriales; family Mycobacteriaceae; genus Mycobacterium. The sequence continues at coordinate 9,345 of NZ_DATFYW010000001.1, read as the reverse complement.
CTCGGCCGCATGCAACGCGCCCGGTACGTGTGACCACTCAATACCGTTGGCCTGCAATGCTTCCGGCGTGATCGTGTACATCACCGCCACGGTCTCGAGTGTGCGTGAGGGCATGTCGAGTTCATTGAAGTCGATCACTTCTCCGTTGGCCCGTCGCCGCAGAAAGCCGATCACCTGGCTGGTGACGGCAACCGGAACCAGCCCAAGCGTCACCGCACCGAAGATGCGCCGCTCACCGGTTCCGGTCACCGCGATATCGGTGATTTCCCGGGCAAAGGTGGCATAGCCCGGGTCTTCGGCGCGCACCAGCGCCAAGCCCTCGTCGAAGTTCAGCGAGTCGACCACATAACTCTCGCCCTGGTGCAGGTACACCGCCCCCGGATGCACTGATCCGGGGGCCCGGCCGGCCTCGACGGCGCCGACCATGCGGCCGGTGTCAGCTTCGAGGATCGCGATCTGCTCGCCGGTCGAGCCGCGGATGTTTACGGCCGGGTGCGGGTCGACGCCCGGCGCCGCGAAGTAGCCGCCGGCCCGGCGGCGCAGCAGCCCGTCGTCAACCAGCGCATCGGCCACCGCGCTGGCGTCCCAGGCCCTGACCTCCGCGTCGGCGAGTGGCAATTCCGTTGCTGCGCAGAGCAATTGCGGCGCCAACACATAAGGGTTGGCCGGGTCGATGACTACCTTCTCTATCGGCTTGTCCAGTATCGCCGCCGGGTGGTGGACCAGGTAGGTGTCCAGCGGATCGTCGCGGGCGATCAGCACCACCAGCGCGCTCTGGCCCCGCCGTCCCGAGCGCCCGGCCTGCTGCCAGAACGATGTGACCGTGCCGGGAAATCCGGCCACGACGACGGCGTCGAGCCCGGCGATGTCGACGCCGAGTTCGAGCGCGTTGGTGGTGGCCAGCCCGACCAGCTGCCCCTCGGCCAGCGCCTGCTCGAGCGCGCGCCGGTCCTCGGGCAGGTAGCCGGCCCGATACGATGCCACCCGGTCGACCAGCTCCGGGCCGGTGTCAGACAGCCGTGCCCGGGTGGCCAGCGCGGTCAGCTCCGCGCCGCGCCGCGACCGGACGAACGTCAGCGTCCGCGCGCCCTCCACCACCAGGTCGGCCATCACCCGCGCCGCCTCCGCGCCCGCGGAGCGGCGCACCGGCGCGCCGTTCTCGCCGGTCAGGTCCGTCCGCAGCGCCGGCTCCCACAGCGCGACGGTGCGCGCGCCGTGCGGCGAACCGTCCTCGGGGACCTCGGCGACGCTCTGACCGATCAGCTCGGACGCCGTGGCGGCCGGCGACGCGGTCGTGGCGCTGGCGAAGATCACCGTCGGAGACGCCGAATAACGGCCGCACAACCGCAGCAGCCGCCGCAGCACCATCGCGACGTTGGAACCGAAAATACCGCGGTAGTAATGACATTCGTCCACCACGATGAACTTCAGATTGCGAAGGAACACCGCCCAGCGGGCGTGGTTGCGCAGCAGCGACAGGTGGATCATGTCGGGGTTGGAGAACACCCATCGCGACTGCTCACGGGCAAACCGGCGCACCTCGGCGGGGCTGTCGCCGTCGTACGGGGCCGGCGCCACATTCGCCAGCCCCCGGACCGCCGCCGTCAGTGCGGCCGCCGTGCGCAGCTGGTCGTGGCCGAGCGCCTTGGTCGGAGAAAGGTACAGCGCCCGCGCGCGGCGGTCGGCCGACAGCGCGCACAGGATCGGCAGCTGATAGGCCAGCGACTTGCCGGACGCGGTGCCGGTGCTGATCACGACGTGGCGGCCCCCGTGCGCCAGCGTCGCCGCCCGCACCTGGTGGGACCACGGTGCGGCGATGCCCCGGTCGGCGAACGCGCGCACCACGTCGGGGTCGGCCCAGTCCGGCCACACCCCCGGTACACCCTGATGCGCGGGCAGTTCGGCGACGTGGCGTAGTGGCTGCTCGTCGGCCTCGGTGCCGGCCAGCGCGCTGGCAAGCAGGTCACGGCCGAAGCTCGACATCACTGGCCCTCCTGGCTGCCTGGTTTCGCGCAATGCACCGACCCTTCGTGAATTGTTCACCAGTTGATGAAGCGCGGACTGTCGCGCCCGCGTCGAACATGATTGACTAAAGGCGGTCGCAGCTTCTGTGTTTGTTTCATGCACTCGCAGGATCGACGTTGCGATCGCGGTTCCTGCGAGGGTCCTAGGTCTTAGACTTCGACGACTCCACGAAGGATTGGCGGTCGGAACGGGCCCGGGGCACCGAACGACGGTGCACCGCACCCGGTAGGAAGAGAAGGGCACATCGAGAAATGCCACAGGGAACTGTGAAGTGGTTCAACGCGGAGAAGGGCTTCGGCTTCATTGCGCCGGAGGACGGCTCCGCTGACGTGTTTGTCCACTACACGGAGATTCAGGGCTCGGGTTTCCGCACCCTTGAGGAGAACCAGCGCGTCGAGTTCGAGGTCGGCCAGAGCCCGAAGGGCCCGCAGGCCACGGGCGTTCGTTCTATCTGAGCATCGAGCCTGACGAAACCCCCCACGCAGTTCAGTAACTGGCCGCGGCGGGGGGTTTTGCTTTCCTGGGTGCGTGGTCCGGCCCGGCGCCGGTGTCGCGGCGGCAGGCTGGCTTACTGTCGTGAGCGTGAGCCAGCTGTCGTTCTTCTCGGCAGAGTCGGTCCCCCCAGCGGTCACCGACCTGACTGGCCTGCTGGCTGCGCCCGGCCAGGTGGTCCTGGTCGGCGGCGGGGCGCGGCTGTCGGTGGTCGTCGACCGGCCGTGGCGCGCCGTTGCGCTGGCCGGGATGATCGAGGACGCCGGCCTCGAACCGGAGATATCCCGCACCGACGAGAACACCCCCTTGGTGCGGACGTCGGTGGACGCCCGTCTCGTCGTGATCGCCACGGACTGGACCCGCGGGGCGGTCAAGACCGTGCCGCCGCAGTGGCTGCCCGGTCCGCGCGAACTGCGGGCGTGGGTGCTGGCCGCCGGTTGCCCGGAGGCCGACCGGTACCTGCTGGGCCTCGACCCGCACGCGCCCGACACCCATTCGCCGCTGGCGTCGGCGATGATGCGGGTCGGCATCGCCCCGACGCTCATCGGCACCAGGGGGGCCCGGCCCGCGTTGCGGATCAGTGGCCGTCGACGGCTGTCGCGCCTGGTAGAGAACGTGGGGGAACCACCGGGCGACGTTGAGGCGTTCTCTCAGTGGCCCCATGTTTAGGCAGGAAGCCGACGGGCAAAAGCGTAGCGACGGGGGGCCGTTTTCGGGGTCGTCAGTTTGCGTCGGCCGGTGCGGGATGCAATCTTGTCAAGTGCCAACGGGGTCGCGACGGCGCGGTCGCCCCAGCGTCGCGTCAGTCGCCGGCCCCGGACGGCAAAAAGGAGATGGAGCGTAAGCGCAGTTGGCGAACGAGCACCGCGGCAGCGGTAACGGCAGTAGAAATGTGCGACGACTCGTGATTGTCGAGTCGCCGACCAAAGCGCGCAAAATTGCCGGCTACCTGGGCTCTAACTACGTCGTTGAGTCGTCGCGCGGCCACATCCGCGACCTGCCGAGGGCGGCTGCGGACGTGCCGGCGAAATACAAGTCGGAGCCGTGGGCCCGGTTGGGGGTCAACGTCGACGCCGACTTCGAGCCGCTGTACATCATCAGCCCCGAAAAGAAGGGTACGGTCAGCGAGCTGAAAAGCCTGCTGAAGGGCGCCGACGAGCTGTATCTGGCCACCGACGGTGACCGGGAGGGCGAGGCTATCGCCTGGCACTTGCTGGAGACGCTCAAGCCGCGCATCCCGGTCAAGCGGATGGTGTTCCATGAGATCACCGAGCCGGCGATCCGTGCCGCGGCCCAGCATCCGCGGGATCTCGACAATGACCTGGTCGACGCGCAGGAGACCCGCCGCATCCTGGACCGGCTGTACGGCTACGAGGTCAGCCCGGTGCTGTGGAAGAAGGTCGCGCCGAAGCTTTCGGCGGGCCGTGTCCAGTCGGTGGCCACCCGCATCATCGTGCAGCGTGAACGCGACCGGATGGCGTTCCGCAGCGCCTCCTATTGGGACGTGACCGCCGAGCTCGACGCCAGCGTGTCGAACCCCTCGGCGCAGCCGCCCAGGTTCACCGCACGGCTGGTGACGGTCGACGGGCGCCGGGTGGCCACCGGACGGGACTTCGACTCGCTGGGCCAGGTCAAGAAGGCCGACGAGGTGCTGGTGCTCGACGCCGACGGCGCCGGAACGCTGGCACGCGGGCTGCGCGGGGCGTCGCTGACGGTGTCGTCGGTCGACGAGAAGCCCTACACCCGCAGGCCGTACGCGCCGTTCATGACGTCGACGTTGCAGCAGGAGGCGGGCCGCAAGCTGCGGTTCTCGTCGGAGCGCACGATGAGCGTCGCGCAGCGGCTGTACGAGAACGGTTACATCACCTATATGCGCACCGACTCGACCACGCTGTCGGAGTCGGCGATCAACGCGGCGCGCAGGCAGGCGCGTGAGCTCTACGGCGCCGAGTACGTGCACCCGACGCCGCGGCAGTACAACCGCAAGGTCAAGAACGCCCAGGAGGCCCACGAGGCCATCCGCCCGGCCGGTGAGACGTTTTCGACCCCGGGGCAGCTGCACGCGGCCCTCGACAACGACGAGTTCCGGCTCTACGAGCTCATCTGGCAGCGCACCGTCGCCTCGCAGATGGCCGACGCGCGCGGCACGACGCTGAGCCTGCGCATCACCGGTGAGTCCGCCGACGGGCAGGCGGCCCCAACACAGGTGGCGTTCTCGGCCAGCGGCCGCACCATCATGTTCCCCGGCTTCCTGTCGGCCTACGTCGAGAGCCTCGACGACCTGGCCGGCGGCGAGGCCGACGACGCCGAGAGCCGCCTTCCGCAGCTGACCGAGGGCCAGCGCGTGCGGGCCAACGAGCTGACCGCCGATGGGCACGCCACCAGCCCGCCGCCGCGCTACACCGAGGCGTCGCTGATCAAGGCGCTGGAAGACCTCGGCATCGGGCGCCCGTCGACGTACTCCTCGATCATCAAGACCATTCAGGACCGCGGCTACGTGCACAAGAAGGGCAGCGCGCTGGTGCCGTCGTGGGTGGCGTTCGCGGTGACCGGGCTGTTGGAGCAGCACTTCGGCCGGCTCGTCGACTATGGCTTCACCGCCGCCATGGAAGACGAGCTCGACGAGATCGCCGCCGGGCACGAGCAGCGCACGAACTGGTTGAACAACTTCTACTTCGGCGGCGCCCACGGCGTGCCGGACTCCGTCGCCCGGTCCGGCGGCCTCAAGAAGCTGGTCGGGGTCAACCTCGAAGGCATCGACGCCCGAGAGGTCAACTCGATCAAGCTGTTCGACGACGACGAGGGCCGCCCGATCAACGTCCGCGTCGGCAAGAACGGTCCGTATCTGGAGCGCATCGTGATCGGCGAGGACGGCGAGCCGGCACCGCAGCGGGCGAACCTCAGCGACGCGATCACCCCCGACGAGCTGACGCTGGAGTTGGCCGAAAAGCTTTTCGCCACACCGCAAGAGGGTCGCTCGCTGGGTGTGGACCCCCAGACCGGGCACGAGATCGTCGCCAAGGACGGCAGGTTCGGCCCGTATGTGACCGAGGTGCTGCCGGAGCCCGATGAGCCAGACGACGGCGACGGCGCGTCGGCGAAGAAGGCCGGGAAGCCGACGGGTCCCAAGCCGCGGACGGGGTCGCTGCTGCGGTCGATGGACCTCGAAACGGTAACGTTGGACGACGCGCTGCGGTTGCTGTCGCTACCGCGCCTCGTGGGCGTCGACCCCGCCACCGGCGAGCAGATCACCGCGCAGAACGGCCGCTATGGGCCGTATCTCAAGCGGGGCAGCGACTCTCGCTCACTTTCCACCGAAGAGCAGATGTTCGCGATCACCCTCGACGAGGCGCTGAGGATCTACTCGGAGCCCAAACGCCGTGGCCGGCAAGCGGCTTCGCTTCCTCCTCTGCGCGAGCTGGGCCCGGACCCGGCGACGGGCAAGCCGATGGTGATCAAGGATGGCCGGTTCGGGCCCTACGTTACCGACGGCGAGACGAACGCCAGCCTCCGCAAGGGCGACGATGTGCTGTCGATCACACAGGAGCGGGCCGCGGAGCTGCTGGCCGACCGGCGCGCCCGCGGCCCGGTGAAGCGCGCCGCCAAGAAGGGCACCCGCACGGCCGCTGCCAGGGCCGGCGCCAAGAAGACCGCGAAGAAGGCCGCGAAGAAGGCCTAGACCAACCCGCGGGGATCAAACTCGCGACGGCACCGCCAGCTTGACGGGCCGTGCCAACTGTGTGGGTGCGGTACGTCCCCGCAGTTCGACGACCTCGCCGACGTCCCAGCACAGCGCCTCGGCGTCGAGGGCGCCGCTGACCGCGATCGCCGACGCCAGCACGTGTCCCTCCTCGAACTTGGCCAGCTCGGTCAGCCGGGCCGCCTCGTTGACCGGATCCCCGATCACGGTGTACTCGAATCGCGCCTTCGCGCCGATGTGGCCGGCGATCGCACGGCCGGCCGACACCCCGATGCCGAACTCGTTCTCGCCGATCACCGCGATCAGCTCGTTGTGCAGTTCGCGGGCGGCGGCCAGCGCCGCCCCGGAGGCGTCGGGATGCTCCAGCGGCGCGCCGAAGATCGCCAGCGCCGCGTCGCCCTGGAACTTGTTGACGAAGCCGCCGTGGCGGTTGACGGTCTCGACGACGATCCGGAAGAACTCGTTGAGGAGCTTCACGACCTCGCCGGGCGGGCGGGTCGCAGCCAGCGCGGTCGAGCCGACCAGGTCCACGAACAGCACCGCGATGTTGCGCTCCTCGCCGCCGAGCTCGGGGCGGCTTTCCAGCGCGCGGCGGGCGACGTCCTCGCCGACGTAGCGGCCGAACAGGTCGCGCAGGCGTTGCCGCTCCGACAGCTCCCGGACCATCTCGTTGAAGCCCGCCTGCAGCAGTCCCAGCTCGCTGGCGTCGTAGATCTGCACGTGCGCGTTGTAGTTGCCGCGCTGCACCTCGCCGAGGGCCCACCGCAGCTGGCGCAACGGGTCGGCGATCGACATCGCGGTGAGCACGGTGCCGATCAGCCCGATCACCAGCGCGGCGATGGCCAGCATCAGGATCGGCATGAACAGGTTGTCGGCGGAGGCCTGCAGGATCGACAGCTTGGTGGCGGCGATGGCGACGATGATCGCCAGGATCGGCACCCCGGTGGAAAGCACCCAGGTCAGCACCGTCCGCAGGATGACGCCGGGGGCGTGGATGTGCTCGGGCACGCCCTCGCGCAGCGCCGCGACGGCCACCGGCCTCAGCACCCGCTCGGCCTGCAGGTAACCGATGATCATCGTGGCCGTGGCGCCCAGGGCGGTGGCCAGCGCGACCACCGGGGCCGAATGCCTGGCCACCGGCCAGATCGCGACGATGAAGATGGCGCCGCCGAGGAGCCAGTTCACGCCGCTGATCAGCGATCGGTAGAAGGGCATCTTCAGGGCCCGGGTGCGGGCGAATTCCGTGGCAACGGGGTCGGTGTCGCGCCTGCCGTCGCCGTCGCGGCGCTGCCAGCGGAACACCGGCATCAGCAGCTTGAGGCTGATCAGCGACCCGAACGTGAACGCAAGCAGCAGGACCACGATGAACAGTGCCAGGTTCGCCTCCGGCAGGTCCTGCAGCATCACGCGGTCTTTCGGCGGCAGTCCGAACCGCAGGAAGCCGAGCACGAAGAGCGCGCCGATGATGTCGGCCTGCAGCATGCCCAGCGTGAAGACCGGCCAGGGCGTGCGCACGATCCACCGGACGAACGCGCGGGTTCGCCCGGGGGATGCCGCCTGACTGGTCACAAGAACTACCGTATCGGGCCCCGCAGACGCGCAATAGCGCTTGCGCAGCGATCGTGTCCGCCGCGGTCACTACTGTTGTCGGTGATGAACGGCGTTTTCACCCGACTGGTCGGCCAGCAGGCGGTGGAGGCGGAGCTGATCGCCGCCGCGCGGGCGGCGCGCGGTGATTCGGCTCACAATGCGGCGGCGACCGGGACTATGACACACGCCTGGTTGATCACCGGGCCGCCCGGATCCGGCCGCTCGATCGCGGCGCTGTGCTTCGCGGCGGCCTTGCAGTGCACGGCGGCGGGCACACCCGGCTGCGGCGAGTGCCGCGCCTGCGTCGCGACGCTGGCAGGCACGCACGCCGACGTTCGCCGGATCGTTCCGGAGGGCCTGAGCATCGGCGTGGACGACATGCGGGCGATAGTGCAGATCGCGTCGCGGCGCCCGAGCACCGGGCGCTGGCAGATCGTCGTGATCGAGGACGCCGACCGGCTCACGGAAGGGGCGGCCAACGCGCTGTTGAAGGTGGTGGAGGAGCCGCCGCCGTCCACGGTCTTTCTGCTGTGCGCGCCGTCGGTGGACCCCGAGGACATCGCGATCACCCTGCGGTCGCGATGCCGCCACGTCGCGCTGGTGACCCCGCCGGTGGATGCGATCGCCCAGGTGTTGATCGACACCGACGGGCTGAGCGCGCCCGACGCCCGGTTCGCCGCATCCGTCAGCGGCGGGCACGTCGGCCGCGCGCGGCGGCTGGCCACCGATCCCGCCGCACGCGAGCGACGGCAGCGCGCGCTGTCGCTGGTGCGTGACGCGGTCACACCGTCGAAGGCGTACGCCGCAGCGGAGGAGTTGGTGGTCAGCGCCGAAGCCGAGGCGCGGGCGTTGACCGCCGGGCGCGATGAGGCCGAAACCGAGGAGCTCCGTACCGCGCTGGGCGCCGGCGGCACCGGCAAGGGCACCGCCGCCACGCTGCGCGGCGCGACGGGCGCGATCAAAGACCTTGAGCGACGGCAGAAGTCGCGGCAGACTCGAGCCTCGCGTGACGCGCTCGACCGCGCGCTGATCGACCTCGCGAATTACTTCCGCGACGCGCTGATGATGGCCTCCGGCGCGCGGGTCCAGCCGAACCATCCGGACATGGCGTCGCGGGTGTCGGCTTTGTCCGAGCACGCCTCCCCGGAACGGCTGTTGCGCTGCATCGAGGCGGTGCTGCTCTGTCGCGAAGCGCTGGCCCTCAACGTCAAGCCGAAGTTCGCGGTCGACGCGCTGGTCGCCGCGGTCGGGCAGGCGCTGGGCGACTGAGGCTCAGCCGAGCGCGAGCCCGAGCGCGAGGCCGAGCGCAGCCGAGCGCGAGATTGAACTGACCGACGCGTTCGCGGCGTGTCCCGTCGCTGAGGTCAGTGTCGCGCCCGGTTGGGTGGCCTGCTGGGGCTGCCGTAGACTCGTGCCGCCCGGCGGCGAGCGCTCGGGCACGCCACCTTAGCTCAGTCGGCAGAGCGGCTCACTCGTAATGAGCAGGTCAACGGTTCGATTCCGTTAGGTGGCTCGCTGCGCGAGCACCTCCCGCGCGA